>NZ_QJTG01000002.1:0-505992 GCF_003217275.1 Bacillus sp. 196mf | reverse complement strand
TTAGGTATAGGTTTTAGCATATTTCTTTGTTCAGGAATAAATATAAATCTACTAATCAAAAGAACTACCATCGGTTCTATTTTATGGTTACCTATTTTATATTATTTGATTCAATATAGTTTATCAGAAGTTCAAAAGACACGTATTACTACGATTTTCAATCCCTTTCTTGATGCGCAAGGAAATGGATACCAGCTTGTAAACTCTTTTATTGCCATGGGCTCTGGAGGAATCACTGGTCGTGGATTTGGAAATAACATACAAAAAACAGGTATCTTCCAGAACCACACACTGATTTTATAATGGCAATAGTTTCTGAAGAACTAGGATTTATTGGTGTATTTATTCTATTGGTTGGAGTTTTGACTATAGTACTTCGCTCCTTAAAAATTGCACAATTATGTGTAGATCCATTCGGCAGTTTTATAGCAATTGGTATAGGATGTATGATTGGTATGCAATCAGTTGTAAATTTAGGTGGTATTACGGGACTATTTCCTCTTACAGGTACTCCATTTCCATTTGTAAGTTTTGGTGGAAGTTCTTTAATGGTGAATTTAATAGCAATAGGAATATTGCTTAATATCTCAATTTTCAATAAAATAAAACTTTCTCCTTTTTAAAATCTATTGTACTTTAGTCATTTTTGTTACATTTAGAGAGATTATGCAGGCTTTCATAATGATTTGATTAAACTGTAGATTTATTAATTTTAAACGAACATTTAAAATATTTTATAGCATAGAATAGACAGTATACAGTAGACACCACTAATATCTACTAGGTGAATAAAAAAGAAGGAGAAAATAAATGACTCTAAATATAAATAGAGTATTCCCACGTAATTGGTATGCTGTGAGTTATGTAAAAGATATAAAAAAGATCCCAGTAAAAAAAGAGTTACTGGCAAAGATTTTGTATTATATCGGGATGAAAAAGGCGAAGTTCAGGCTCTATCACCTTACTGCCCTCATCGTGGCGCTGACTTATCACTGGGACAAGTAGTAAATGGTAAACTAGTCTGTCCCTACCATGGTTGGGAATTCGATAGTTGTGGTACTTGTGTAAGAATTCCATCCCAACCCAATAAACCTATCCCGAAATTTGCTCATACCTTCTCATACCCTGTAAGAGAAAAAATTGGGTTGATTTGGATATACCCTGATAGTGAGGAAACTCCACCTGAATGGCAAACTTTTCATGTAATGGAGAACACTCCTTTTAAACTCTCTTTCTTCCACGCCACTTGGAATGCACACCTTACTCGATCAATCGAATCTGTGCTGGATACTGCTCATCTTGCTTATATACATAAAAAAACGATTGGTAGAAAAACAAAAGCCGAATCAACCAATTATAAGCTGGAGGGAACACTGGATCAGTTTATATTCTCAAATGGTGATGCTTACCTTGAATACAAATTCCCACATCAGTGGATGCTTCACAGTGGCAAACAGGAGAATGAGTCATTTATTCCGTATATTACGTTTACACCAATTGATGAAGAAGAGACATTAATTATGGGATATACCGGAAGGACATTTTTAAAGTACTTCCCTTTACTAGACCAAATTTTAGCTAAATTTAGTTTAAGAGTACTAAAAGAGGATCAAATTATTGTAGAAAGTCAACATCCTAGACCTATACCAGAAGCTTTAAAAATGGAGGCCCATGTTCATGCAGATATGGCTCAAATTCAGTTTAGAAAACGTTGGTTTCAGTTTTTACAAAATGGGTCTTGTTTTTCACTTGATTAAAGGCACGTAACGCAGTATTAAATATAGGTGTAGTGATGTTGATAGACGTGGATGCTACCCCATCGCCATCAAGCTAAAATTTTATAGTACCCCCTGAACCCAATTTTGTACTAACTCGTAACAAAAAATCCCTTCAAAAAAAGAAAGGCGCCTATGCACCTTTCTTTTGTAATTCATTCTCACTCTCTTAGCATTCAGAATCCCTTCTGAATCACTTTAATGCATCATTGTACGGACCTAATGACTCTTTAGAAAAGTAATAATTTGTCTCCTTACTTTTCAGTAACATATTTCCTCTTATTATTAAAAATAAGTCGTTTCTACTTAATATTTTTACTATAACTCTAACTAGTGCTAACCAAAGGATCATAATAAGCCAAATATAATTTATTAATCACGTTTAAAGTACATAAGTCTGCACTGATTGAAAATGCAGAACCAGCATTAATATCGTTTAGCGTATTTCTAATCCGCTAACGACTTAAATCACCTTATTTCACTCTCTTCGGTAAAGTTGAGCCTGAATGTTCAATTACTGGATGAACATAAACATTAATGTCAGCATTACTAAAATAATTTTCACCTTGATCCCAATTCTTACTTATTTTCTTCCATTCTTTATAATTATTCCGCTTATATACTTCTCCTAATGCTAATACATCCACCTTATATTTTTTTGAACAAGCTTTATTGATTTTTGAATCCTTTGCTCCATCTCTTTTGAAATATCCTTCGTTAAGCGTTTTTCATCCATAACTTGTTTATAATCGCTAAAATGCAACTCCGCCAAAGTACCCTCGAGAAACAAATAGACGGATGTTTCTTCTCATTTCATGATCACGAATATGTACATCTAGCGTATTCTGTAAAACATTAGAATTCGAGAGTAATTTTTCAGAAAAAATAATCACTTGTATATGCGGAAAAAATAATTCACGACTAATTTTTTTAGCAATAATTCGTATTTGTTCAAATACACTATCTGCTTTTGCACTCACATTAATATAATTATTCCCTGCCCCTTTTCCACCTTGCTGCGCTAACTTACTGGGAAGTACCATCTGATACGTCCCTTTCATAATTGGATTTGATTTCTTTTCCTTAACAATATCGTAAGACGCGCCTACTACAAATCCTCTTTCTTCTATCTCCATTAACTCAGAGCAACCACTGTATTTTTCTGTTTAACTGTTGGGATTCAGCTCATAATGAAACATATTTTTACATAAAAGACTTTCGTATATAAATTTTTCAAATGATTTATTAGCGAATTGTTGACCAATATCACTTTTTTGAGTGAGTAATTTTTTAGATTGATGATGTAATGAATTTTGTTCGTTTCTTTTATGTAAAATATTCTAGTTTTGCATTAGGAAAGAACTGTTTCATATAGGAATAGAGATAATTTTTTATATCCTCTTCTTCTTCTTTTTGATAAATGTATTTTCCGATTCCATATTTCCCCCATTTATACCTTCTTTTCTCTTCATCTAATTCTAATTTTGTCATCGGGTAGTTTTTTTCAATCACTCTCTTAGCTGGCTTTGTAAAACGATGTTGAATAAATTCAAATGTAATATCATCCCGTGCATCAAGAGGTAATTCAGCATTTAGGCGTTCAAACATATGATAGTATCCTTCCTTCCAGCCTTCATGTAGGTAAATAGGAGCTACAATGAAACCAAGAGGATATCCAGCTCTAGCTACTTTTCCTGCTGCCTCAATTCGCTTAGCTAAGGGAGAAGTTCCTGGTTCAAAGTTTTTAATCACATAATCAGCGTTTACACTAAAGCGAAATCTTGTTTTTCCATTATGTTTAGCATCAAGTAAATGATCTACATGGTGGAATTTCGTAACAAATCTCAATTTCCCATATTCAGATTCTCCAAAATGCTCAATGGCCCGTTTAAGGGTATGCGTTAAATAATCGATTCCTACAATATCTGAAGTACACGACGCTTCAAATCTTGTTACTTCAGGTGCACGCTCTTTCATGTATTTATCAGCAGCATCTAAAATTTCTTCAACATTTACATACGTTCGTATATAAGGCTTACTTCCCATCGTTGTTTGTAAATAACAATAATGACAATGTCCCATACATCCCGTTGCAAAAGGAATTGCATACTCTGCTGAAGGCTTGGAAGTATCGAATTTCAGTGTTTTTCTAACACCAACAACCAGCGTGGATTTTGCTACTCGATACTTTTGAAAATCGTTATCCCCTGGCAAATCTCTTACTTGATTATGAGAAGTAGTATGTCGAATTTCAACATCCATCTTTGAAAACTTCTCAAACAGCTCTTTCCCCAAAGGATAATCTAGTGCTTTCGGTTCAAAATATACGAGCTTAGGCATAAATGGCTTATTCATTCTAACATCCCCTCTGAAATATCACCATAATAGTAAGTGTAAGCTTGGTTTGCCTCATCTTCGGTAGCATATATAGCCATCTCATTTGTTAGTGGATAATACGTTTCGTAAAGAAATAGTGCTAATTCATTAGGTCTTTCAGGATTATTTACAACTGCTGCAGCTTGTATGTTAGCTACGTCTTGAGTATGAGGATTTCGGTAAAAAATATAAACAATGTCACCAGCATGATACGTATTACTTTCAGAAGAAAATTCCATTCCATCACCATCTCATTTCATAAAATTCAATGCTCACAGTTTTACTTTCTAATTTCCTTGTAGTGTAACTATTTAATTACATTGATAATGATTACGTCATACAAACATATTTGAAAAATGAATAATAAATGTACTCCCAAAAAGGCAAGCATATATCAATGCTTGCCTTTCGTTCTAACGACGATGTTCAACAAGATCGATTACACCTAAAACGACGTGTGCTAAACCAAAACCAAATACTGTATTTGCAATCATTTTATTAGTTCCACGAGTTTGTTTAAGAGCATAACCTGCTGCTGTCACTGCTGTACCTAAAGCTGTTGGAATTAATCCTTCACGAATGTCCACAGTGATGCCTCCTTGTTTCGCAGTTAGTAAATTTGTTTTAATAACTCTAGGTAAAGTATTAAAACAAGTATTAGTATTTTTCTTTTTAATAAAATTATGTGAAATTTTTATGAATAATATTTTAAATTCATAACAGCTATAAAGATTGAAAAAATTATTAATTAACAAATAAGAAAATATCTTCAAAACGTATTTTCATATGAAAATTTTATACCTCTGACAAAAAAACTTTGCGGAAATTCTCTCCATAAAAAGTGCTCCTAAATTTATATAGGAGCACTTTTTTATGAAACACTATTCTTTATTTGCTTATGAACCACTTTATTATAATAACCATGCTTTACAACCTGCCTAAAATCATCTATCTCGATATCCATTCTTTCCGCAATATCTACAACAATTGTATTTTGTAAAACATTCACCACAAATCCTATTAATTGCAAATTAGGATTTTTACGATATGAAAATTGAACGTAATCCCCAAGTGTTACTTCTTTATTATGCTTCATTTGGCGCCCCCTAAATTATCGATAATTATACAATAGTTTTCCCCTTTTTCACTTCTACATACTGGGTCACCAGTTTATCATTTTAGCCAATTCATCTCCCACCTACTTATTTCGCGTTCCTTGAGGAAGGGGTCTTCTTGGTTAAAATGATAAAAGTTATGCATATAATAAAAAAAGACAAACTCTCCAATGTGAGGAGTTTGTCCAAAACCATGATTTCTTTAGTTTAACAATATAGAATTCAGTTCCGATAAGAATCTTTCTTTTTTCCATATCCCACGATTTTTGCATCGATACTAACAATAGTGGATTAGAATAATGACTTAATACTTGCTAGGACAGTAAGAATACCTATAATAATGACAAATACATTGCTCGATTTCCCTTTGTATTTAGCAAGTACTGATACTTTATGGATTGCATACATTGGTAGTATACATAAGATAGCAGCAACTAGCGGACCGCTAAGGGCATCAATGATTCCAAGAATACTTGGATTTGTATAAGCAACATACCAGCATGTTAATACGACAAAAGTAAGAATCATTGTCTTAACTGTTTTTTCTCCTATATCTTTCCCACGTTTTTTACTGGACTTGATAATCATGTCACGCATTACCTCATACGCTCCTATATAATGACCAAGGAAAGACTTTGTAATAGCCACAAATGCAATGATAGGAGCTGCAATAGTGATTACTGGCGAATTAAGCTCATTAGCAAGATATGATAGGATTGACAAGTTCTGTTCTTTTGCCACCTTAAGATCATTTGGAGTCAAACTTAAGGTACTGCTCCAAACAAAGAACATAACAACTACGAATGTCATAATATAACAAACTTTTTGTATTTGAGCACATTTAGCATCAGTAGCATCTATTCCATACGTAGCTCTCTGTTTCATAACAAATGACGAAATCATAGGCGAATGATTAAACGAGAATACTATGATTGGAAGTATCATCCATATCGTTCCTAAATATCCTGTTCCTGTTGAAGCAGTAGAAACACTTGAAAAACTAAGCATTGACGTATTCCACTGTGGAATCAAAGATATTGCGATAAAAAGGAGAGAAGCTATAAAAGGATACACTAGCATGCTCATGATCTTTACAGTTATATCTTGACCAAAATTTAGTATAGCGATAAGACCGAGTACTAAGACAAGCGATAAAATGGACCTTGGAGGCTCCGACATGTGCAATTGATGCACGATAAAGCTACTAGCGGTATTTGTAAGTGCGACCGAGTACATCAGCACGATCGTATAAATGGAGACAAAATACACAATATTAAAAATGATACTTGCCTTATTTCCAAAATACTCTCTTATTGTACCTGTAATCCCCTCATCGGCAGAGTTCGAAGCGTAAATCATTTTAGCAAGCGCCCTATGTGAATAATACATAACAGGATATGCAAGTATGGTAATTAACAGCAATGATAATAAACCACCTGAACCTGCATTAATCGGTAAAAAGAGTACTCCTGCTCCAATTGCTGTTCCAAAAAGGCTCAATGCCCAGGTAGTATCCTGTTTATGCCACTTTTTAGGGTCTAGATATTGCTCATTTTTTACTGCAGTGTTATCAGCTTGAAATTCTATGTTTTTTGCAGTATTCCCATCCATATAATAATTCCTCCTTGTGTCCTATTCTTAATTTTCTTTTTTTAGATATAGGAATATAGACCGTTCTTGAAAAATGAATAGCTTATATAGTGCGCCACAACGAATATCCCCCTTCTAGGTTAATAAAAATCAAAAAATTAGCGAAGCATCAACCTGAAGGGTTTATTACCACTTATAAAATATTTTAATTATATAGTAGTATATTTTATTGATAACTCCCCCAATATACAGACATCCTTAGGCGAACAATAGAGTAAAGATTGTTAAAAATTTCACAATACACTCGATAACTTATTGATTTAATTGTTTCTCCCCAAAGATTTTATTTTTAATGGCAATTCCTGTAGGTGTAGCTGCAATACCACCTAAACCTGTCTCTCTTAATTCGCGAGGCATCTGTCTTCCAATTCTATACATGGCTTCAATCACTTCGTCAGCATTGATGAGATTGTTTACGCCGGCTAATGCGATGTCCGCTGCTGCTAAAGCATTTGCCGTTCCAATGGCGTTTCTCTTTACACAAGGAATTTCTACCAAACCAGCGACCGGATCACAAACTAAACCGAGTAAATTTTGTAATGCAATCGAAAAAGCTTCAGAAGATTGCTGTGGCGTTCCACCCGCAGCTTCTACCGCAGCTGCAGCCGCCATCGCTGAGGCACTTCCTACTTCAGCTTGACATCCTCCGTACGCTCCTGAAATACAAGCGTTGTTTGCGACTATCGTTCCAAATAACGCTGAAGTGAATAGAAAATGAATCATATCTTCATGACTTAACTGCAACGTATCTTTAATACTAAATAGGACTCCCGGAGTCGTCCCACTCGCACCTGCTGTTGGAGTTGCACAAATAGCTCCTAATGCAGCATTTACTTCATTAACACCGATAGCACTTTGAATCCCTAACACCATCAAATCTCCAGAAAGAGTTTTCCTATTTTCTCGATAGTTTTTAATTTTTACAGCATCCCCTCCGGTCAAACCTGTTGGAGAAAATACACCGTCGCCCTCGATACTTTTATTTATTGCATGTTGCATAGTCGCTAAATTTCGTTCCATTTTACTCCATACTTCTTCATAAGAAATTTTAGTTTGTTTGATTTCCTGTTCGATTGCTAATTCATAAATTTGCTTTTGGCTTTTATTAGCTGCATCCACAATTTCTTTTATGGCCATATACATATTTTTCACTCCTAAATGTGACTAAAGAATAATAAGATTAGCTATATTGCTTAAATCTCCTAATTCCTTCTGAGCATTACCTGGCAATATCGAATCCAAAGCGAATGCATATAAATATTTTGTTTTATCTTCCAAACTATGAAAGTTGTTAATTTCCACATCATATTGTTTAAAGATCCTGCGTAAAACAAATTCAAAGTCAGCTCTTTCTGAAATCGCAATAACAACTGGCAATGGCCCCTGCAGATTTAAGCTAAATCCATCAATTTCAACATGTTTGACTTCAATCAACCCACCACCGACCGAAATCCCCATTACTCTAATACTTCGACTTTCATCCTCTGCATATACATCTGCCGTATTTGGATGACCAGCAGGACTATTACCCAATTTTTCAATAAAGGTAATGTCAATTCCCTTAGACTCTGCTATTTTAATAGCATCTGGCACTTTGCTGTCATCAGCAGCAAAGCCTAATATACCAGCAATAATTGCAAAATCAGTTCCGTGACCTTTATGGGTTTCAGCAAATGATTCATAATACTTTACCACAACTTTTTTGGGAAGACCTTGAAATAATTTATTAGCAACTGTTCCAATAGCCAAAGCACCTGCAGTATGTGAACTTGAAGGGCCTATCATTATGGGCCCAATCACATCAAAACAACTTTTGTATTTAACAATCTTTTTTTCTTTAATAGATGCTACATTTATGTTCATATAAGCACCCCCATAATTTATTATTTTTAGCTGTAGTTGAATCTAAGTTGTTAGAATGATCGATTCAAAACAAGTTTCATTTGATAACGCTTTCTTTATTGAGTTGAATAAACTTTCCTTCTAATCCGCTATCCACCGTATAGTAATCATATCAGTATGTCCAATTTTAAAAAATTACTGGCAAGTTCTTTAGAATTTTTAATCCAAAACAAGGTTTGATATTTTCTCTAGAGGTAATAAATTGTGTCTCGACGCCCTCATTATAACTTGTATATTTATAAGTTTAATCTTTTTTTATTTTTAGAAAGATTGAATAGACAGAATTTTGAATAGGTAATAAATCACACTTAGTATGTAGCAATTGTGTCCTTTGTTTGAAGCTGTATTAGTTAGTAAAAAAGCAAAAATAACACAGAGTTCCTTTCATAAACACATTGATTATATTGAAAAATCATTATAAAGATACTTATATTGTCTTTTGTTTGAACATCTTATTTTGGACGGGAAATCTGTTGCAATAAATAATTCATTCAGATGAAAAGGAATACATTAATGAAATTTAAAACCACTTCCGTATACTAATTACACAATTTGTATAAATATTAATTATCAGAAAAAACAAACTTCCCATTCGGATCTTAACATAAAGGATACATTCCAAATAACAATGGAGATTCTGCTTTATCAATTTCTTTATACGTTATATTTCCCTCTTTACCTGCAACAGCAACTTGTACTTTTTCATTTGTTTTCACATCTTCTGCACCTATTGCACCACCCGCCAATAATCCTTTACTTAACAGACTCTCGTGAACAAAAGTTAGAGAGTTATGGAACAAAATATAATGTGTATGTACATACATTTCTTTTAAAAGAAGTTTTGTAGTATGCAACTGAATTAAAAAAATATAGATTTTTATGACTCTTTTTAGGGGATATAGCAAAGTGGGATCTTTTATATGCACATTGCTATACCGAACTAGATTTCAGCATAGTATTTTTTTGCAACTCATTGATTTTTACCAAACACGTATAAAAACCAAAAATATGAAAATAAATGACTGGCTAAAATTTTACTTTCAATAAAATAAAAAAGAACCTGCAAATTTGCAGATTCTCCTGATAATGATTTATATGAGTAAGACTCGGAAATATAATACAATGATTCAAAAATAAGTTCAAGTAAATTCAAAGAACCCGCTGGAGTTCGAGTTCTTTCAGAAGTGATGATGTTTTCTAGGCTTAGCAAAGTGAGAAAATACAAGAATATAATACATTGAGATTTAGAGAATTTCAATACTTAAATTAGAGGTTATTTTAATATGATGTAACATCAGCATTTTGAAGGAATAGCAATGAATACCTTATACATTCCCAGTCTACATAACGCTTTATTATCAGTAGAAAGAAAAAGGAAAATCCCTACTTTCACAATAAATCCGTCTTGCTACTCTATTCATTTTTTGATACATTCCTATCCACCGTTTTAGGCTTCTCTTTTGTACTGTGTTAGCCGAAAAATTGTATAAATCATAATTCGTTTTTCTTCCACCTGTTTCACCCTTTCTACACCCTAGTTTTACAAAATAAGAAGTCATCAAAACTTATATTTATTACTTTCTGTTATCTCCTTTCTCTTGTTCTATGCATAGTCTATCTGAATTTTTATTAGCTACTAAAAAAAGAATTTACAGGACGATTAAAAAAAGCCAAGTGCATTGCACTCGGCTTTATGGTCGATTAAACAATTTTACTTCAGACGTATTAAACTGATGTAGATAGTCTTTAGTAGAAGTATAGCCTGAATTCATGAGTGTTTTCTTTTCTTCTTCTGTGATATCGAAATTAAACGACGGCGTAAAGAATGTATTGATAAATACAGTACGGGCAGCATCTTCTTTGGTTGTTTTTCCGCTCTCATGACCTTTGATCATCGTTTGAGACAAATTCCATGCAAAATGAATAAGAGAATGGCCAATATGATGTTCTGTTGAAGTTGCGATATGTTTTAACATGGCAATCTCGGCCTGAGATTCTAAACGGAAACCCAGTGTTTCTTTGTTGTAGACAATTTCATCTGCAGGATCAAAGAAAGATGCATTGTATTTCGTGTGTAAGCTTCTTAGTGTAGAATGATCCTCCGTATTGCTTACCAGTTTATTAACCTCGTCAATCGTATCTGTGGTCGTGAAGTGTTCTTCTTTATTCACAAAACTTTTCCGATCAAATAAACGAATTGGGTAGTTATCCAGTACACCTCCGTCTACATAATAATCTTTATCCCATTCCACAGATTTAAAAAAGAATGGGATGGACATCGAAATCCGCACAGCAACTACTAACGGGACATCAGGTGTCGTTTCGCGAGAAAACGTACGAAGCTGGTGTGTAGAAATGTTCGTTCCTTGGAAAAACACGTCTTTTCCTGTTTTGTCATATAACTGCTGAAAGGTTGTGTCCTTACTCCCTGTCCACTTTTCAACGATCTTTCCTACCCACTCAGTGAAGAAATCCCCTTTATAGATACCAAAACCATCAAAAAATAAACGAATATTATCTTGTACAATCGAAAAATCATCATCTTTAAACGCTTTAAAATTCATGTCTTTGTGGATTTTTACAAGATCTGCGAATGGAATGGAAAGACCTAAAAGTAATGCAGTAATCGCTCCTGCTGAAGTCCCCCCAAATCGTTGTATTTCTGGTAAAATCCCTTCTTCATTTAGTGCACGGATGGCACCTATATAAGCGCTTCCCTTTACTCCGCCACCTTCAAATACTAAGTTACGAAATGGATATGCCATTATATACCTCCAATAGAGAAATTTTCGATCTGTTATAGTATCGGAAGTATATTGAAATATATTCCAAATGGTATTAAGAAAGCTTCATGCCCTCCGATACATATGGCGGAATTATCTTTATTCAATGGATGAATTGTTTGAAAGAGAAGGAATCTGCTTGGAATGGTAATTTAGTAGGATAGGAAACAGGAAACGGAGCGTATCTATGGATGCACTAACTAATAACCCTTTTTGAATCGTATATAACGTAACTTCTTTTCCGATGTATCCTCAAAGTAAAATCACGAGCAAAAAACCAAGAAACAATCTACATTTCATAAATCCCTCACCATCTATAACATACAATCCAGTGAAATAATTTGTTTCAGATACGTAGAAATATGATTTAACCAGCAATCAATAATCAGGTCTTCTTACCCTAAATATACCTGAATCTATTTGTTTCCATACCGGAAGAGTTAAATCATTTTGTTCCCATTCATGCAATTAAACAGATATGTATAATTGCATATCCATTAAATCGCTTTTAGTGCTATATTTTAATAGCGATGAATGCTATTATTTCATAAGTTGTCAACAAGCGTTATGTATGTATGAGAAAAAGGAAGGAGCCAAATAGGTCCCTTCCTTTTTCTACTAATTAAATAAATTACTCTCTGGTAAAAATTTAATTAGTGATGCTCCTTTACAAGCGTCTGATTATGCATTAAAAATGCTAGCTTTGCTTGCTGTCGGAAAAATTAAAGATGATAGCATTAAGTTATTAAGAGACAAAAATTCATCAACACGAAGACAGACTCGTCTTGGCTAGATAAATTTGGTGATAAATACAGGAAGTAACTCTTACGATTCAATGATTCCTTTTCCTGCCTTCTACCCTTGCCACTTCTGTTTCATGACTTGCAAATATAGATCTTCAAACTCGTTAAAATGGACGCGAAAAGCACCTAATGTATCGATATAAGCAGTAATCACATCTTCTTTATTAAAATGGATCCCTTCCTGTGCAATATCATAGCTATCATCAAGGCTGTATAAATCAAAATATTCCTATTCCCAATATACGCCTCTGTTTACTAGTAAACGAGTGGAGCAAGTAAGCGCTTGTTTCACATTACATTTCTGAGCTACTAACTTTTCATTTAAGACAGAAAGAAGGATATTTACCGAGTATTTTTCATCAACTATGCGGCTATATGACAGTAAAGCCGATTCTATATATATCAGCTTTGCTTTAGACATTAAAGATATCTCCATAATTTCATATGGCGGGTGCTCATTTGCTTCAATCAACCTATCGCACCATGAAATTACCTCCTCTCTATCCCAAAGCCCGCAGCCTAGTCCTAATGCATACAAGTGGGCTAACGTTTGATAAGATTTCAATATGTTTCACCTTCTATTTAACTGTATAGTGTTATTGCATTCATTTTGGAAATAATCACGTTTAGTAATAAATACAATAAACTCCCCAAACGGACAGCTTATTTGCATTAAAAACGCTACACATGAACTTTTGCTTTTTTTCGACGAATAAGCCACCAAACTAAAGATAGCAGTACTAGAGGGAACGGAATTACCTGAATAAAGAAAAATACTTTCCAAAAATCGTGCATCGTACTACCAGGGGAATCTGTTGCCATCCCGCCAATAAAAAAAGACAATGGAATGACAAGTATATTTATACCTAAACTAATCATTAGAAATGATAGATTCTCCTTCCAGATTATTAGTAATGCAGCCACTATAAATAAAACCAATGCAGTACCCAGTATAAGAAACAGTGCTCCAAAAAAAAATACAAAGTATAAAATACCATTGATTAAAGGTTCCACAATAGCCCTCCTAAGGATTCATTCTATAGAAACACTCATGTTATTTAGAAAGTCAGGATGCTAAACCTCTTAGTTCTCTTTCAATTTCTTCATTGCTATAGTCTTCTTGTCTTCTACCATTTTATCAGCTAAGAATACTTTATCTACATGCTTATATTCTGGACTGCGTTAGGACATATGTTTCTATTGTACAACCCGCTAACACTTAGACCTGCTAATACGATACCTTTAAAGGCTCTGTTCATATTCATTTGCCCCTTTTATCTTTTCGTATTTTTTTCTCCATCCATAGACAGTCCATTATGAACGTTTTCATTATAAGTATTGTCTGCTGTTACTGTTTTACTTTCCTTACTATCTGTTTCGGCCCTGATTCTTCTCGTTTACCGTTTCAGTATTACACTTCAATTCGCATTATCATTACATAAAAAGGACATACCTATTCATATATACCCCTTTATTATTTTATAAAGATTATACAAAAATTAACAATTAATCATTTACTCAACAATAGATAATATGGATAAAGAAAAAATACTAGAGAGTATCACAGTGTAGTAGTCTCCTAGTATCTGTTCATAGTATTTTAACGGCTATGCAAATGAGGAGGGATAAAAAAAGACCTCTTACGGAAAGATAAGAGGTCATCAAGAAGATAAAAATGTTGTATTTGAAACACGCGAGTTTCTAATTCACATCATAACACAGTATATCCATATATTCAATATATACATTAAATAAAGGAATGTATGTTCAAAAAAACACACGGAATATTAATTTGGAACAGTATGTTTTCTTCTTTTATCCTACTTTTTCTACACTGCCGTAATTGTAACAATGGATGGTATCCTCTGTATACTGATGAGCAATTGTAGCAAGTTTTTCTAAATTCTCTTCCGTTACCTCATGAGTAAACAGAACAAAATTACTGTCGGATTCGGAGTCTGTTGAAATGGAACCATCGATCCGTTATGAAATGTTGAGCTTGCATCTCCTAGATTCCATGTAAATATTCGCTAATTCCAATCCCCTTTCGTGTCATTTTATGTTTAATATAGTCTCGTACCGTACAAACGGGAAATGTTGTTAATTTGAAAAGAGAGCGGAATAAAATTTCTTTATCGCCTCTGTTCTTTCTTCTGTATGATAGAAAAAACGGAGAAAGATGGAATTTTATCTATCCTCATCACTTGTTAGAAAATTCTAATTTGATTAAATTAAAAGAAAATGATATATTGATTTTAGAATAATAATCCAATTAATGGATGACAACCTAATACCTGTAATTGGACTATGACAATGTCAGATAAACGAGAGGAATTTAATATGAAAAAATTATGTTCATTTGCTTTAATCGGTGCCTTAACCTTTTCGGGTTTTATCGTTTTAGACAGTACGCTACCTGATAAAGCGCGCGCTGAAGTAAATACGATTAAGCAAGCTTCAGCTGTTGTGGATGATTGGCCATGGCAGACGTATTTCTTATTGCATCACAACGTGGACTATCTACAAGAATTAGCCCCTGGTACGTTAAAACAAGGTGATACGTTTGATACGACGGTATATATAGGCGGAAAAGATGTAGGTGTTGTAAAGATTTATCGATTGAACGGAGAAGGTAAATTGCAACGCTACAAAACCATTTCTGCAGGTGAGGCTGGACACCACTACTATTCTAGGTTCAAAACACCAATTACAACGGTTTACACACCAGGTACATATGTGGCAGTACTAAAAGTAGACAATTCATATTATTATGGTGGCTCCTTCCAAATTACAAAGTAAAACATATAGGTATATTTGTCTGAAACGCACTGGGTTACGGTGCGTTTTTTGTTATCTAACGAATAAATGATCACGCGGGAAGTCAAAGCATATTATCGAAACGGAGCTGAATGTGATGAAAATTGTAACAGTTAATGCGGATGCAACAATCCATGTTGGTATTTTAAAAGGGATGACAGGATGTGTTACTAGTTATGATGCGGATACTGGGATGCCGAAATCTAATTGGATCCATTTACAACGGTTATAATTAGGTCTATATTTCTAACGCAATAAGGTTTGTATAGGATTCTTTAGAAAATTAATATTTGATTTTTA
Source organism: Bacillus sp. 196mf (assembly GCF_003217275.1). NCBI lineage: Bacteria > Bacillati > Bacillota > Bacilli > Caryophanales > Bacillaceae > Bacillus > Bacillus sp. 196mf. The sequence continues at coordinate 490,471 of NZ_QJTG01000002.1, read as the reverse complement.
TAGTGATTCAATACATTCTATGATTAAAACTAAGTTACATATTTTAAAATCATCACCAGGAGAATCTGCAAATTTACGGGTTCTTATTTAAAACATAATGCCAGAAAAGCTGAGGTGAATAAAGTGCAAAGTTTAAAATCTTTAAAACGTGACGTATACATTTTTCTTCCATTTTCTATTTATTTTTCCTCCATTTTTATTTCATTCTATATTATAGAGAATACATTCAACTTGCTAAGTTTTTTACCAGCACTTGGAACCCTGTATGTCTGGCTAACTAGTGTGATAGACATTAAAAATAAAAATTACAAAATAAAATAAAAAAGCATCTGAACTAGATGCTTTGCTCTTAATGTTATAGAATATTGACGCCCATGACCATACAGCTACCAAAAACAATACATACCAAACCTAAAAATATTAAAAACTCTGGCAGATCAAAATGTTCGAGTAACGCGCCTATTAATAATAAAAAGGGATATACTAGAATTTCAATCCAGGTTACGCCCCCTGCTTTCTTTATTTCTCGGTAAGATACAACGCTGACAAGTAAAACGCCTACTACAATCAACCCTATTCCTAACATCATCCATTCACCCTTTTGAAAATTTAGTATTTCACTTTCATATACTGCTCTTTTACGAGCACCAATAATTCCCTCAGTTTCTTCTCTACAGGATGTTCTTGATTTTCTGGTACTTCTCTCCCGTATGATGAGAAGCTTTGTGAGCAAGCACTAGTTGTAACTGCCAATTTCGTGTATGAGAATGTATGCTCATTTTCTTTACCAATGTTTTCAGTAGTGCCTCCATTTGAACCAACGCGTATACAGCTTTCATCAAGTTTGGTGCGCTTACCTTCCTTGTTAACCGTGTAATACGTGTCATTGACTTCCCCATATTTCATATCGGCTGTAGATGTAACTGCGGTCCCGTCTGCAGAAAAAGTGACGACACGAAATCCATCTTCTTCTGGCAACAACTCAGCTCCTGGAACATTGTATATAACCAAAAGGTCTCCTTCGTATGCTTCAGGAATGAGATAGATTGTATCTGTAATGTCTTTTCCGAATCGGATACAACCGCTTAAAAGAATCATAATAAAGATCCCGCAATACATTATAACTTTTCTCATAGAGTCTCTCCCGTTATGTGTAAGAATGTATAGTATGTATTATATAATTCAATATATTCCCTTGGATAGAATAAGTTTCTAGTTTGAAGACGATTTTACTATTGTCATATAAAAGAGTTATGTCAGTGGATGATTAGCACAAAGAGAAATGGAGTGAATTGATGAGCAGACGTTTTGCATTAACATATGAAAATAAGATTTTGAGAAAGATAATAATTACCGTAAGTATTGTCATACTCGTTTTCATTGCAACAGGGTGTGATTCTGTCCAAAATGATGCAAAGGATGTAACGGAGATTCCGCTAAACAGCAAATTAGAATCCCTTATTTCAGAAAGTATCATTGCCTGGAATCAAGACAAATTAAATCATACAGAAAAACAATTTGAGACGCATGTAATCTATGGAACTGAAATGAAGGATGAAAAAATGTATGTCTACCTTCATTCCCTCATGCAAGGATACAACCGCGAAACACAGACAGTTTCTCAAGCAGGACATTTACTTCCAATCCGTGTGACGGTCACAAAAAATGGGGATGATTACATCATTGAAGATTACCGTGAACCAGGAGATGGTGCTGAAAATGAACCTACTTTGCGCAACATGTTCCCGAAAAAGTATGCGGATCAAGCACTCACTATCTCAAATGAAACGATTCAATCATTAGAATCTCGTATGCAAGAATATGTTTCTAAGTGGCTGGAAGATACAAGTAATAAGAGACAAGATAGATAACAAATAAAATATTCATAATCGAATATTTTACAAAAAAAGGAGAGATATAATCTCTCCTTTTTCTACTTTATACCTAGCATTATTTGTTATATCCACCAAGTTGCTGTTCTGCCATAGCAACGAGACGTTTTGTGATTTCTCCACCTACAGAGCCGTTCGCTCTTGCAGTTGAATCCGCGCCTAATTGTACGCCGAATTCTTGTGCAATTTCATATTTCATTTGATCTAGTGCGCTTTCTGCACCTGCAACCACTAAAGAGTTGTTACGATTGTTTGCCATCATATATCACCTCCTGTACGTTTAATATGCTACGAAACAAAGAAAATATTATTGGTAAATAAAACCATTTATAGTTTGTTCTTTTATCCACTATTTTACTTTTCCGTAACGATTTCAGCAGAATAACAGTATGAGTTTCGTTTATTCGCATTAATATACAGAATGGAAAATATGTTTACGAAGAGTTATATTTTTTATAAACATTTATCGATGTAGTTGTATTGCAAGTTCTTCTAAAATATTGACAGATAATATGCCGTGTGTTAAATTCAAAATATTTAAATATTAAGGAGATGAGTGACAGATGTCAGTTAATAAGATAGAAGAATATTGGTATATGTACTCTAAAGAAAATGAGTTAAACATGAGTGTTCCAGATGCATGGATGTTTGGAGATGGTTCCAAAGAAATGGGAGATAAATTAGGAAGTTTAGTAGTTAAAGGAATCAAAACAGGAACATGCGCTGCACATTGTGTTTATGAGCTTGAAGGGGAAGAAATTCAAAAAGTTGGTCAGTACGATATTGTATTGGATGGAGACAATAATCCATTAGCAATTATAAAATATACAAAGATCGATTTACTAAAAATGAATGAAGTAACAAGTAATTTTGCAAGATCTGAGGGTGAAGGCGATTTAAGCTATGATTATTGGTATAGTGAGCACGTTAAATTTTTCACTTGGGAATTAAGTCGGTATGGACTTACTTTTACTCCAGACTTAATGCTCGTTTGTCAAACGTTTAAAGTAATGGATGTTTATAAAAATTAAACATGGATGAAAATCAAACATGTTTATTTTATATTATGTTTTTAAGCATTTCGTCATGTAAAAAAACAAAATCCCCTTCAGGAAAGCTGCTAAGCTAGCGTAAGGTGCTAAATTCCCTCAAAGTATCTCAAAAGCTGGATAATCATTTAATATTTCTGTACTCTCCAACTTACAACAAAACACATCGCAAAATATTTTTACGATGTGTTTTAAAAGGGAAATCATCATCAAGTTTTTCACCCATATTTTTATAAGGAGTTTTACCATTGAGGATAAACGCCTTCATTTCAAAACAGTTCTTTTCATTTGTATACGATATGTCTCACACATATAGTATACAAATTATTACACTTACTTTTCTTCACCGCTTGCTTGCATGGAATTAAAAGTCCAATTTAATTTCAACGCATCTCCTTGAAATACATTTTGTTCTTCACCGTTATCTACGAATGTAAACATTACATAAAATGTATCATCATCACCTGGAGCAAGTCCATTTCCTTCTCGATCTACAATACCGTTCTTTACAAGATTAGGAATATTTCCATTTTGCATAGCTACCTTTAATTCAGATAATGTAGTAGACCAAATTGGAACCTCATTTTTATCCAAGTTCCACAAGAAATCAACACGGATATGATCACCAAAATCAGCATTTCCATTATCCCCTTTCGCATCGATTACACTGTAATCTGTCAGGAGTTTCACATCTCCTATTGCTAAGGTTCCTTTGTTTACTAATTGAAAACCACGTTCCATTTCATCACCTGGTTTCAGATTGTCGACATTAATAACAACTTCTGGATTCACACTCAAATCTAAAGTACCCGCTGCAAACGTGTTTTGTGATACTTCCTTATCACTAAAATATGCATATGTTCCCCCGCCAATTAAGGATAAGCCAAGCATTGCAGTTACAACACCCATACCAAGTTTTTTCTTCATACCCATTTCACAAGTCCCCCTATTGTTAAAGTTTAAACTACAAACCTTATTTCCATCCCACAAATAACAATAATAATTAAGCAACTTCCTTGTCCCATAATGAAAGCAAACTTACTTTAAACTAGTTACTTCATGTACCCAAACGACTATGACTCTTAAAATGACCGGTAATGTTACCGTAAATCATTTCCGGTCATTTGTTAACCAATCCATTTCATTTAATATCCATTGTCTGATGCCTTTATTTACTCTAGAAGTTTGTCCACTTATTTTTTTGGTTCTAAACCGATAGAGCGTAAAATTTTCTCTAACGTCACTGGCCCTACATTTTCTTTCGGTTTCTCGTTTCCTTTAGCATCTGGGCCCTTTTTCAAGAAGTTTTTCTCAATTAAACGAACATCCGTTCCACCTACAACACCATCTTGATTTATATCTCCATCTTTTACAGATACTTTTCCTTTTCCATACGATAAAGCTGCTATTCTAGCATCTTGAATATCTACCATTTTATCGCCGTTTACATCACCTGCAAGGTTATCATCCATGTCAGCTCTAAAGTTTTGTCCCACTAATTCTCCATCCTGCATTTTCCCTATTTTTGTTGTTAATTTACTATTTAAATGACCTGGCATTTCTACGAAAATATCATATTCTTTATCGCTTACTGGAACACTATGAATTTCAAATTGTCCGTTATCACCAATCGTTCCTGTATATTTCTTTCCATCCTTTCCAACTGCGTACACTTTTGCTCCTAGTTTTGTATAGTCTTTCTTACCTAAATACCCCTCTTCATTCAAGAAAGCTTCCGGGCCAATATATCCTGTAACCGTTGAATGTTTCGAAACAATAGCAAAAGATTTATCTTTAAACGCAGGAATCTCAATGCCTTCTGATGCACCAACTTTTGTATAAGAGAACTTATCTACTCCAAATGCAGTCAAATCATTAAAGTATTCATCGTTCGTCATCTCGAATGTAACATCTAAAAATGGTTTATCTCCATCTAATCCTTTAAATTCTTTTCCTTCCAATGATGCGCCAACTTTCACCTTGTTTTCCCAAGCTCCTGCTTCACTTATCTTCGGATCTTCTAATTTAAGGTTCAATCCATGTTGTTCTACATATTCCGTAAGTGCTGGATTTGGTTTCACATCTGTAAATTTAAATAGCTGCTTGTAATAAGGAATTTCAAATGTACCTGACATAAGCTGTTTTACATTATTAAGATTCAAAGTTAATGTAATTTTCTCTCCTAATTTGATTTTATCTTTGTCATAACTTGGAACAGCGTATTCTGTCCCTTCTTTTACAAAGACGTAATCTTTATATCCAGTTGCCATATTCCCTGCAGTTGCAAGATCATATCCAAATAATTTTAAATTTAACGGCTCATTTATTTCCTCTGGAAGTACTCCAAATTTAAAATCACCATTTGCTTGAATTGTATTCAACCATCCCGATGGGAAGGCTGAGTTTTGATAATATACAATTTGATTCGCTTTTTGATCATATTGCAAGCCTTTTGCCTTTAATGCATCTACTGTAGAATCATAAATATTACCATGCACCCATAATGCACGCTGGCCGTCTTCTTCTTTAAACATAGAATCATTGACTTCGTGTATACCAGGTTGTACATCCTTAAATTTCATTTCAGGTATTACATTATCAATGATAATGCTATCGCCTTTTGTATAAGATTTTCCTTCTTTATCATATCCAACGAAGTTCAATTCGTAATCTCCATCAGGCAACATAACAGGTTTATCCGCAATTGGATGAGCTGGATTTCCTGTGAATGGAAGTACATACCCTCCCATACCAGAAAACATCATATATTCAACATTCGGTGTTAGACTACTTGCATTAAGTGTACCAACGACTCCTAATGCCTTCCCTGTCGTTCGGTCCTTCACAATTGCATCAATGGTTTCGAGAGGACTATTTAATTTAAATGACAACGGCGAACTTGGTCTTTCCATAAATGGATGGAATTTAGAAGCATCTGTTGCCATTGCATCTCTCAGTAAATCTACAGACGCAATCCCTTTTTCTGTGAATTTAACTGCAAATGGTACTTGATATACTTCTTTTTCATTGTTTTTATTTGAAATATGAATATAGCCCTCATATCTACCAAATTCAGCGTTTTCTGGAATGGTAATTTCAGGGTTAATTTCCTCTGATGCACCAGGAGCTACTTTAATAGAATCTGGTACGTTTAGCTTCACACCATTCTTCGCTGCATCTTGCACACCTACACTTGTAGGTGAAAATTTCACCTCTAATTTAAACTCTTTCCCATCTGTTTTACTGCTGTTCTTAATTAAAACTTTTCGACTATCTTTAATAGGCCCATTTTCAATTTGATTTTTATACCCAAATGCAATAGAACCTGTTTTTTCTTCAATTTCTACTTCTTCATCACCTACAACGTTTGATGTTTTATCAACAACCTCGATAGATGTATCTGCATGAACTGCACGATATGCATCAATTCGTCCTGAGCCCACCTCAAATACAGAACGCTCTTCCTTTAAATCAACTGCGGTATTCATGAGTGCTTCTTTTACTTCAAATGGACTATAGTTTGGATGTTCTTGTAAAATAAGTGCCGCTACCCCTGCAGTATGAGGAGTTGCCATAGAGGTACCTGACATACGTCCATACGCTACCGGATAATTATCTCCATCTTTTGGATCATTAATATATTCAGGAACAGTTGAGAAAATAGACACACCTGGTGCTACAATATCTGGCTTAATATCATCTGTCTTAGTTGCAGGACCGCGGGAGCTAAAATCAGCTAAGTGATCTCCCTCTATTTTTATATTACTTAGTTCTCCAAACGCTAACGACACATCTCCTTGTACAGCTTTTACTTGTAATTTCTCACCATCTACTTTTGTTAAGCGGAACGATGGAATAGACGAAGTACTTTCCCCAAGATAACTTGTAATTTCACCATCTACATTGTTATATACGATTACCGCTTTTGCGCCTGCTTCCTTAGCATGCTTAATTTTTTCATCAAATGTAATCTCACCGCGTTGGATAAGAGCTAATTTTCCTTTTACATCTTTTCCTGTAAAATCATTTGATTTTCCAAGCCCTGCATATACAACTGATACGGATTGACCTTTCAAATCTTCAATCTTATCAGTAAAGCTTTTTCCAAGTAGCATCATCTTATCCACATGTAAATCACCTGCATCGATAGAAAACGTTGGGATCGTCATTGCAGCATCACTGGCTCCAACTGTAATTGGAAGTGCCGCTGCACTAGGTGATCCAATGGTACCTTCTTCCGGACCACTGTTACCTGCTGCTACTACTGTAACAACACCAGCTAACATCGCATTGTTCACTGCGACAGAAGTAGGATATAAAGGATCATTAATAGACGCTCCTAGTGATAAATTGATAACATCCATATCGTCTTTCACCGCTTTATCAATCGCAGCAAGAATACCGCTTGTTTGTCCACTTCCATATGGACCTAATACGCGATATGAATATAAATCTACATCTGGAGCAACACCCTTCACTGCATAATCCACACTATTCTGTTTGTCTGCAGCAATTGTCCCAGCTACATGCGTACCATGGGATGTATAATATGCACTCCCCTCATAAATCTCAGGATATCCTCCAGAATTTTGCCAATCCTTATACGTTGTCTCCATTGGATCAGCATCATTATTAACAAAGTCCCATCCTTTTATGGAGTTCGGATCTATTTTACTTGGATCTTCACCTTGTTTTGCACGATATCCTTTATATGCATCTTTCAAATCCGGGTGGTTGTAATCAATACCTGTGTCCAGTACACCTACCTTAATTCCTTTCCCTGTTATTTTTTCATCATGCAGCTTGTCCACACCAATTTGCGGTACACTATCCGCCATTTTCGGTTCAACAGCAGTCTTAGTTGTTTCTTTCGGCAAATCAATTTTAACCTCATGATCTTCCCATACGCGCTTAACGATACCGGTACGAACTAAGTCTTCGATCATATTTGCTGGTAAAGAAATCGCTACACCATTAAAAGCATTCTTATATTCTCTTGTTATTTTTGCAGATTTTACATTTGTTCCTTTCTCTTTATTCTTTTGAAGCTGCTCAAGCTCTGCTTTAAATCCTTTATGTGATGCCTCTACCTTTTGTTCCGCATTTGAAAGAGCTACTTTTTTCCCTTTAGCCGCTTGTTTTAATACCTCTATTTTGCTAGGCGCTTGCTTAAATTCTATAATCACATTCACATTATTAGGACTTGTTGTATTGATACCTGGCGAAATAACAAAACCTGGTTTTGTATCTAACGTTTTTAAGGCATTACGTTGTTCCTTTGTAAGACCTTTTAAGATAACATTTGCATCATCAATTCCAGTTAAAGTAGATGTATTTACCTCTTCCGCTAATACGTTATATGGAATTCCTTGAGACAATAACATTCCAGCTGTTAACGTTCCAATAAGAATCTTTCCAAATTTCCCTCGTTTCATATTACATCTCCCCATTATTAATATTATTTTTTGAAACAAATTGATTCTTAAATTCCCATGTAGCATTGGAAACTCTATTAATCTTAATCTTTTGTATCATGAAAGACTTCCAACACTACTACCATCCCCATACCTTACATAGCTAACCACTCACTTTACTCTTTCTATAAGAGCCCTCCGTCATTTATTTCCAACAAAAGATTTTCACAAAATGAATTATTAACAAGATTAAAATGTAATTCTATTTTTATTATTCCACATTTTGATTATTCTGAAAATTAAACAAAAGGAGTATCTTTTCTCTAAGGATTCTATGCCTACATAGTACAAAAGAACTACCTTGTCCTTTATTCTTTGTAATACAGAATAAAGCGACACGATAGTTCTTTGATAGATTTCTTATTTAATCTAGCGGAACTAATTGATTTCGGACTGCATAAATCACTGCTTGCGATCGACTTTTCACATTTAGCTTTTTAAAAATTTTATTGATGTGAATTTTAACTGTTTTATCACTAATATATAAAACTTCAGCAATTTCTTTATTACTAAGTCCTTTTACTAGTTCAAAGAGAATTTCCTTTTCACGTTCCGTCAGTTCATTTTCATTTGATTCTACTTTCATTTTTTGCTGATGATATGTAATTAATTTTTTAGTCATACGCGGATGAATGACTGAATCGCCTCGATATAACATTCGAATTGCTGCTACTACCTGATCTGATGATGAATCCTTCAATAAATAACCATCAGCACCGGCCTGGAGTGCATCCATTAAATACTCGTCATGTTCATACATTGTAAACACAAGTACACGGCAACTCGGATATTTTTTTTTCACTAACTCTGTAGCTTCAATCCCATTTTTCCCTGGAAGATTAATATCCATCAAAATACAATCTGGTCGGCATTCTTCTACTTTTCCCAATACTCCATCTCCAGAGCTAGCTTCTCCAACCACTTTTATATCAGATTCATCCTCTAGTATGCTCCGAATTGCATCCCGTAAAAAAGCATGATCATCTACTACTAATATTTTAATCATTTTACGCACCCCTTGTTTGTGAATCTGGAATTAACAGTGTAATTTCTGTCCCTTTTCCTACAGAACTATCAATCTGTAAAGTAGCCCCTAATTGGTCAGCTTGTTCATTCATATGTAATATACCATAATGTGGCTCATTCTTCGTTTTAACCATAGACTCAAATAGTGAAAAGCCAACTCCATTATCCTTAACTCTTAAAAGCACGTGCTCCCTTTGATAACTGATTAAAACATCAGCCTTTTTTGCTTGCGCATGTTTTACAATGTTTTGCAAACTCTCTTGTAATGTATCAAAAATAACCCTTTCTTTTGAAAAACTAAGCGCACGTGCATGACCCCTTTCATGATATGTAATATCTAGTTCATATTCTTGTTTTAAAGATTTTATTTTACTTGCTATCGCCTGCTTAAGGCCTAGTTGTTGCGTCGGATATGGCTTTAAAGCATAAATAGAGTAGCGAACTTCTCCTAGGCTTCCTCTTAAATCTTTTATGCTTTTCTCTACTACCTGCTGCATATCAATTGGTTTATCACGGTATTTTTTCCGAGCGGATTCTAATTGGAATATCACCCCGGCTAATGTTTGCGCAATACCATCGTGAATTTCACGGGCGATTCTATTCCTTTCTTCTAAGATCATTCTTTTTTCCTGTTCAGAAATCAATAACCTTGTTTTAACTACGTTAGCTAATTGGTTAGAAAATGTAGCTAACGACTGTACATCTTCCGGAAAGAAACCCGCATTTCTACTTTTCCCTGCAACAAACATTCCGACTAGTTCATCATTTACTATAAGAGGAAAATATACAAGTGAGCGTATAACACTATCAAATATTTCATCTTCAGGAGCAGTACCAATTTTCCAATCATTAAATACAAGATTTTTAGAAAGTCCCTCAAACGCCTCTAACTTTTCTGAATCATCAGATATATCAGAACGGACTTTCCCATCTTTTAATAGAATATTCCAGTTACCATCATCTTTTGTCCATATTACATATGCTTGTATGCCAAAAAAACCTTTAAGTGCTTGTTTAATATGTTTCAAGTTTCCTCCGGTTAATCCTCGACTAATTTCGGTCGTAATAAGAAATAACTCATATAATCGTTCCTTTTCCATCCTTATCCGTACAGAAAAAGAACTAATTACTGAAGTTGCTACAAGTGGAAAAAAGAAAAACAGTACTGTAATTTCGTTTACTTCCACACTATATGTACTAATTAGTACATGCATCAGTGCCGCATAAGAGAAACCAAAAGTTTCGCAAAGAAATACCGTAATAGTTTTTTTATACCATTGATAAATTGAATATGGCTGCGGAAGAAGTATCATTAACAAATCATAAAAGCGATTGTTGAAAAAACAAAAAAACACGCAAAATAATAACAAAGATATTAAATTCTCATACAGAACTGACATACCTATCTTATTAATTATTAAGGACATACATTTGTCTGAAAACCATTTGGCAAAGATCAAACTAAGTGCATGTTGAGTACTATTAAATAACATTCTTTGTATCGGTGAACGACGATGCAGGTGAATAATTAGCGTGACAAGTACAATAGCAACAATAGTTATATGGATTCCAAACTGCCAACTCATAGCGTAAATTATCGGAAAGGTAAGCGAACTAGTTCCTCTCCAAAATCTTACAGGAAAATACTCTGCAATCCCCATAAAAAGTAACAACAATATTAGTATTGTTAGATGAGAAGGGATTTTAATTTCAAGTAAAGATATAGTTATAGTAACCAAACCAAGAAAAGAAATAAAATAAAGATAAAAACTAGCAATCTTTTCTCTCATAAAGATAGAATTTACATCTTTCAAAACAACCCCTTCTTTCCTTATAAAAACTTCATTTTCTCTATTATCCAACAAAAAACCGGCACTGGCAAAATGGAAGGACATCCACTAGCCAATCACCGGCTGTGTACTACACCTAAAAAGGCAAGACACAATACTAGTATATATCAATTTGTGAAGTTTACCCATTAGTCAAATGGTGTAATTGTACATACTTTTAGACTTAGGTCTACTAATACAAAAGATGTATACGCAATTTAAATTTTGATTCACTAAAAAAATTCTAAGAAAAATAGGAAGGCAATCGTAGTAAATACTTATCTATATTAATTTCATCTAAATCTTTAGGTTATGTATGTGTCAAATACTCCCCATCTAATATTTGCAAATAACCTATGAGATAATCTCCTTATATACTACATATGAAGTTTATCACTTAATATTTATTGAAGAAAAGACGATGCATACAATATTCAAATCTAATTAACATATCATTTGATTATCGGTAGCGAGATTAAAGAGACTCCCTACTCTTAGAAAGGAACCTCCAATTCATATTATTACCCCATGCCCATCAACTTAAGAATTTTATAACACCCCAAAACAAAAAGTCATGACCTAACTTTCGGGGTCACCTCAAACGAGCCCATGACTTTTTATATGCTATCTCACAAATAATCCGGGAACACTTTACAGCCCTTTTCTTGCTCCATATCATGGCCAAAGAAAATGATCGGATTTTCTTTCTTAACAACATCTTTTAAACGTTTTATTGAAGATAAAGCTAAATCCGAATCAAACCCAGCAAACGGTACTTCATCTTCAAAGTTTTCTTTCGTATATGATGCATCAATAGTTAGCAACACTGGACCTGATTTTTCCGTCTCAATTAATAATGACTGATGACCTGGCGTATGTCCCGGTGTATATATTAATTGCACACCTGGCACTACTTCATAATCTCCTTCAATGATTTTATAGTTTAAATTCGGCAATATACATTCTTTCAAATATTCCTCTCTGTAGAGTGCTACCTCATATTCAGCACGCTGTACAATAATTGGTGTATTTGTAAAAACGCCATTTCCTCCTGCATGATCAAAATGCAAGTGAGAACTAATGATATAAAGAAGATCTTCTGGCTCATATCCGGCACGCTTTAAAATATTTGCGATCCTATCGTTCTCATTCATTTTAGGTAAAACTTGTCCTTCAACAAATGTACCTTTAAAAAGATTCTCATTATTAAGAGCACTTTCTGGCATACCTGTATCTACTAAAATAAGTCCCTCTTTTGTCTCCAAAAGATAACACCAAACAGGTAAGTTTAGTAGTTTACCCGGTGTAAGTGTACTATTAACTGAAGAATGATCCAACATACAACGACCTGCTGGGAGGAAATAAAGCTTCTTTACTGTCATTATGTATCCACCTTTACAAATAATTTAGGATAAAACAATACAATATAATATTTCGCTTATTAGAAATAAACTCCTTTTCACCTTTCATTATTTCAACCATTATTTTTTCAATTGTTCACAACTTTTCATTACAAATTCAGTGATACTGGAAAACCTATGCAGGAATTCAGTCCGCCTTTAGGCATAGGATAAAAGTGTCAACTTTCCGTAGAAAAGTTAACGTCAAGTAACTCCAAAATATATAATAAAGGTTGATTTTAGAGTTACTTTTCCACATTGGAATATCTTGTCTTATTCCCCTTTTTCGGTGGATGGGCAAAAACACCCTAATTCTAGAAATTCATCAGTTTCCATAAAACCAAACTTCTTATACACTGGTCTACCCATTTTTGAAGCCCCAAGCCATATTTGTGAGATACCTGAAATCTTAACTTCATCAACTAATTTAGTTAACAGCTTTGTTGCGATTCCTTGCCCACGATAATTTTCATTAGTATACATATTTGTGATATAAGCCTTTTTTCCAGTCTTATTGGTGTAACAAGGTGGAAATTCATAAAAAATTACTGCACCACAAGCTATAGTTTCTTCATTATCTTCCACTAGCCATTCAATTAAAGTACCTTCACTTAGTTTATTTTTAAAGAAAGCATATAGTTCTCTACCAATATCTATATTAGGTTCTATCCCCTCATCAACTAATTGCTTTTTCTTAACTCGACCAATTTATCAATATCATCGATATTTGCTTTGCGATATTTCAACTTTTCACAACTCCTTTATAAAATTACAACTGACCAGCCCCATAGCATAATTAATTCTCATCATTTTACCATTGGTTCTTATTAAACTAAACTGCCATTAAGTTATTTGGGGTATTTGCTCTTCTTTGCTTGATAGCCATATGTGTACTACCACGAATAGAACGATACCTTTTATATATTTTCTTTCGTAATATTAACCCCATATTCCCTATAAAAATCTAAAATTACAGATGCATTCATACCCAAATCTAATAAATTTTCCGGAAAGTAAATTTTAGAATCCGGAACCATAATATCAGATGTTTGTAAAATGTTCTCTGCTTGGACAGCTGCTCCTAAAGCAGTAAGATGTGTCTGTCCTAACGGATCTGATATGTTCACACATCGCCTATGCAATACACCATTAGCATCATAACCTTTAAGATGAATAACTATGTTATGTGCACTTCCACTTCCGGGTTTATAAAGAATATTTTTTCGTAAGTCATTAAATTTTTCTCCACTAATCAGTTTCCAAATTCCTGTATTCACCAGAGAAACCAGTCCATATGTAGATATTTTACTATCAAAAGCAATCCGAAAGTTAGCCGAAACAGCATGAATTGATTCTGGCAGGGTTACGTGATCAGGAGTATCCAAACGATAACATTTGGTTATATAACCGTTGGGAAAGCGGACTTTGATCGGATCAGTCATTGGATAAGCCTGTCGCATTCCCTCTCGAGCTTTGACTTCAAATGGAATCGTTAACCGGTCCATATATGCTGTTGAATTTGGTCCTGCTTTGTCTTGAAGAGAATATAGTGCGTTGATATCAACCGTAACCTCTTGAATATCTTTTGAATACATTTTAGCAAAAAGGGCTGCTGTCCCTCCCATCCACCCTGAAGCTAATACAACAGGGGATTGGACCTCAACATTTTTTAATCGATCAATAGAACTCTTAAAACGTTCAGTCCAACGAGTAATGTCAACCAATGGAATTTTTTTTTGAACTGCAGATAGAAGTAGTCTATCTTGCGGGTCATTAACCGCATTAACAACTAATGTGAAATTATCATCCAAATTTCTTAACGGATCATCTGTTGTGTTGTCTACAGTGACTATTTTTACTCTATCTGATTCAAAAGGTAACGCTTTCCCTAAAGTTCTTCCTCCTAATCTAATTTCCAAATCAGGATGTCGATCATGTAAAATTTGAGCAATTTGACTACCAACAACACCATACCCACCAACAATTAATACTGTTTTCTTATTCATCTGAAACCTCCATTTTAATTAGTGTGAAATCATAAGTTTAAATGATTAAAAACTTAAACCTTTTAACATAATGTCGCTAAAAAAAGGGACAAAGGGTGCCCCTAAACTATAAATGAGTACCTAATTCTTACATTCATCTTCAACTAAAGAAACAAGTTCTTTTAAAAGATTTATTGTTTCATTAAATTCAAGACAATAATACATTTCAGTGCCTTTTTTCTGAACTCGAAGTAACCCTGATTGTTTCAATATTTTCAAATGATGAGATACAGTAGGTCTTGACATGGGAATATGCTCCGCAATTTGCGTCACATTCAAGCTATCTTTATCAATTAAAAGCGATACAATTTGCTGACGAGTTGGATCTCCCAACCCTTGGAAACATGGTCTTAAATTTTCTAAAATATGCATTACTTTATCATTACAGTTCATTTCGCTAACATTACCTTCCGTTTAAGAATTTAATCATTTAAACGTATTATAAATTACATTGCTATCTAATGCAATAAAGAAGTAGCACCAACTTTAATTATAAATATTGAAAGTTTCATAAACAGCCATTTTCAATTTTCCAGATTTGTAAGAATGTCAGTTCTTTTTTCTGTAACAATTGTCAAATTCATTCTAGCTATAACCAGGACAAACCCACGAAATTTACTAAGCTTATATCGGATTGTATCAAGAACTTTCAACTCAAGTAATTCTGCTTCGCCTGTTTATCCTCCTACAGAAAAATGGCGAAAGTTCCACTGTTATGAGAAAAAGAAAGTCTTTAATATTTTAGATGTTGTCTATAATTGTACTCTGTGTCACAAGAAAACAGCATAGCAATAAATAAAATGCCTTAACTTCTCATAAATGACTGTTGTAGTGATATAAAATTTTCGTTATGGGGGTAATTTAAAATATTAACTTAATAGCTATGGGGTACCGCCACACATCCATCAACTTAAAAATTCAAAAATAGGGACTTTGATTTGTCTTGCAATCCCATCCAATGATACTTAGCCTTTTATGAAGGTCATGTTCCTCAGACCGTAGATTTGTCATTGTCTGTCTCAACAATTCGGGTCTGGATCCCTAGAGAATATATGTATGCTAGTTGTGCTCAAGAAAAAATATAGTTTGTCTTCCTACTTTATAAATCCCTTAACATTTCCTGTAACTTTCCTCCGTGTTTTTCAGCAATTCGAAGTCTTCCGCACTTTGAATATCCTCATCAATGTCCATAATTATGAGGAGTCTAAAAATTTGAAGAAAACAACAAAAATAGTGTAAAAAAGCTACATACTATTTTTGTTGTTTTCTTTTTTAATCAGTATAAATTTGTTAATTATTACAAGCGTTTAATTTATTACACTTTTTGCGTGCTTTAATTTCCGCCGGCTGGGCACCAAGCCAATAAGTTGGAAAAGCTGTCCCTTCAGTAACACCCCCATCACGATGCATGTAATAACGCTCATCATGGTTAGCTTTAAAGTTTCCTTCAAGTGCAAGTTCCACCCACTCTGCACCAAAACGAAAAATTTCTGCAGCTACTCCACCAAGCGGGTGAAATTCATTCTCATAGACGCGTATCTCCTTTGGTGCTTCTACAAACTCATAAAGACTTAATGCTTCTTCCAAACGGGTAAGTTCATCAAATTCTCCTATTCCCATGAAGACTGGACAAGTAATCTTTGGCGCCAATTTCCACAGGTTCATCTGGCTACTCAACTCGTTTTCAAAAGCAACTTCATCAGTGTAACCAGACATGTACATAAAATTGGCTTTGAAACTCGGCTGAGCTCTGTTAAAGATGGTATCAAATTCACCATATACACCTTCAAAAGTGGCTATAGCGTTTATACGATTATCACTCGCAGCAGCTCGCATCCCCCAATACCCACTCATACTGATACCAAAAAATCCAATCCGTTTTGGATCAACCTCAGGCCGTTTTAATAGAAAATCGATATAACAACTAACGGCGCGTTCGTAATTAGTCAAATCGACTTTTAGACCTTCAGATACAGATTCACCTTGACCCGGTCCTTCAATTGATAGAGCTATGATACCACGAGACGTATAATAACGTTGCGCAATCTGTATATAGTCTTCCTTAATCATATCCATACCTGGACCTAATATTACTGCTGGTGCATTCTGAACTTCACCTGAGGGCAAATGAAGTAGTGCATATATCTGTTTGCCTTCAAATTCTAGTACTATACGTTGTACTGTTCCTCCTCCAAGTGATGAAATAGCTGCCACACATTCGTTACAACGTTCTCGAAATGCCAATTTTCGTGGATCATCATTAAAATATGAATATTGTGCACGTCCCCACATAACAGCAGCTCGCTGATATAGATCACGAGCAGTAACAGTGAATCCCTTTTGTTCATAATGTTTTGCACGTTCTTGAGCCTGAGAAGCAACCGTCGCCCATGCTTTTGGTATCATTGCTCCACTCTTTACTTGAGAAAAAACTTTATCAAAATCAGTGTGGTCATGTCCTAACTGTTCCATAGTTGCCTTTGCTTCAGGATGCAAAGCATCAAACCCACCAAGTGCAAGGGCTATATCTAAAGCCCATCCTTGAGATTGTGAACGTTGAGTCATAATAATGAAGTATAATATGTACTTTTGTCAAGACTACAAACCAAGTCGTCTTATTATTTTATTGATGATTTAAGGTGAGCATATATAATATTGCTTGGAAAATGAATAGCCAGTCTCTACTTAATTTGACTCTACTCTTTTTCATATGTTAATGTTAACACCATATAATTAAGTACTTAGTTAACGGGAAAATGGTGATGTTATGAAAAATTCTTCAAATAAGTTAACTGCGATAGACGAACTTAGTCAAGCTATATATAGTCTGACTGCAGCCGATGGACGTTTAAGAGGGCGAGCTACTCGTACATTAGGGGCAGTTTCAATGGTCCATGCTCGAACCCTTAAAGTATTAGCTGAAGAAGGCGAATTGTCAGTCAAAGAATTAGCTGATCGAGCAGAAACTACCGCCGCTGGTATTACTCAATTAATCAATGGATTACAACAGGCTGGTTACGTTGAGCGTGTTCGTTCAAATAACGACCGGAGAGTTGTCAATGTCCAACTTACGCCTAGTGGTTTAAACTGTCACTTAGAAAGAGAGAAAAAACTAAAACATATTCTTAATGCGAACCTTTCAGATTTTGATCCAGAGCAAATCGAGAAATCCTCTGAAATAATTAGGTGTCTAGTTCATGTCCTTGACCAACTATAATAGTATTCTAAAGCTTTCTTGAGTTTTTAGAACTAACACATCGCTATTATGCTAAAAGAACTAGTTACCCCAAAATAATAAAACCGCATCTCCAATTATTAGATAAATATCTAATCCATTGGAAATGCGGTTCACTTAGGTCATTGATGTTTCAGCTATTCTCTTTATTTGAAAATTACATCTACCATACTAATTTAATATTATATTCCTGAAGCCAACTATTAACTTGAAGTAAATAATCTATTATACCTCGTGCATCATTACCTGAAATTACTTCGTCTTTTCCTTCTGCAATAGCACGAACTCTTTCTACATTAATCAATGGCAAAATAGGTGATTCAGGATTGTTCAACACATGTAACATCCAATCACTAATACCTTGTACATAAGAGGCATCCTTTGTGCTTGGATATGCACTTTTTTTGCGATAACGCACATCTTCTGGAAGTACATTTTCAAAAGCTCGACGTAAAATACCTTTTTCAATATTGTCTATGCTTTTCATTTCGAATGGGACATTCCATAAGTATTCTACAAGCCGGTAATCGCAAAATGGAACTCGTACTTCAAAGCCATTCATCATACTTGTGCGATCTTTTCGTTCTAGCATAAATGGCAAGAAACGTGTAATAAACATGTAAGACATTTGACGTTGCTTCATTTGCAGATCACTTTCACCTTCTAAAAAAGGAACCTCAGCAACCGCATCTTCAAATTTTTGTTTTTGATATTTTTCAGGGCTAATCTTCGCTTTAAAATCCTCTGATAGAATTTCTGTGCTATACCATAAATTAACACTCCAAGGGAATATCTCTGCATCTAGAAACTTCTCTTGATGGAACCATGGATATCCTGAGAATACTTCATCTGCGGATTCGCCTGAAAGTGCAACTGTTGCGTCTTTTTTCATTTCCTTAAATAGCAAATAAAGAGACGTTTCCAGTTCTCCAACTCCAGGTAGATCACGCGCTCGCATTGGAGTTAATAAATACTCTATTAAACTATCTGATCCTAACTCTATAGAATGATGCTTTGTTCCTACATATTCAGCCACACGTTTCACCCAAGGTTCATCACGATCAAAACGAAGGAAGTCTTGCTCAAAGTCTTTTTCATCATTGATGAAATTCAGGGAATATGTATGAAGGCGTTCCCCTTTATTCCCAAATTCATTTCCTGCTAAACCTGTTAAACCACTGGAATCTAAACCTCCGGAAAGCATAGATACCACTGGTTTATCAGCAATTAACTGCCGTTTAACCGTATCTTGTAAAATGGAGCGGATTGTCTCGACTGTTGTATCAATATCATCTACATGTTTTTTACTTTCAAGTTTCCAATACTGTGTCGTAGTCGAGCCATTAGAGGTAAACGTCATATAATGGCCAGCACGCACTTCATGTATATCCTTGAAAATAGCATGACCAGGAGTACGTGTTGGTCCAAGGCAGAATATTTCAGAAAGTCCTTCTTTATCTACCTCTGCATCTACAAATGGATGCGAAAGTAAAACTTTTAATTCTGAACCAAAAAGAACTGCACTTCCCCTTTGAGCAAAAAATAAAGGTTTCACACCTAGATGATCACGACCAAGCATCAATTTCCCAAATCTTTCATCCCAAATACCAAAAGCAAAAATCCCATTTAAGTGTTGAACACAATCTTCTTGCCATTCTAAGTAAGCGTGTAGTAATACCTCTGTATCCGACTTGGTCTGAAATTCATGACCTTTCTCCTCAAGTTCTTTACGTAATTCTTGATAGTTATAAATTTCTCCATTGAACGTAAGGCCAATCGTATTATTTCCATCTTTATACAGCATAGGTTGAAGGCCACCTTCAGGATCAATGACGATGAGACGTCGATGACCTAATGCCGCTCGTTTTGAAAACCAATGCCCCTCTGCGTCAGGTCCTCGGTGAATGATAGCATCTGTCATTTTTTTTAACGTTTCTTGTTCATTAGACAGGTCTTTAGACCAGTCTATCCACCCTGCAATTCCACACATAGTGTCTACCTTCTCTCAAATAGTATAGAAACCGACTAAAATCAAATATCAGTCGGTTTTTCGTAAAAAAATCCGACTAAAATCATCTTTTAGTCATGTTTATATAATAAAATGAATTGAATAAAAAATCAAATAATTCACTCAAGAAAGAAATCACCGTCCCCTTTCACTTGAATTCTCATCGTCCGATTAAAAAATTATTACCTTAAACTTTCATTTTCATCCTAAGTGATACAGTTGCATTCTATTATAGTTATATACTAGAAATAAGAATGGTGTATGTTATTCTATAAGAAGCAAATAGAGGACTTTCTATTAGGATTTACAAAATTAGAAATGAACTAATACAGAATGTAAAGACAGAAAACTTCGCTAAATATTTCAAGGATAGGGTGTAGACAATGATCAAATTAGAAAAAGAAAATAAAAAAATGAAAATCATTCAATCTGCCACAATACTGTTCTCTACGCGTGGTGTCCGTAACACAACGGTTGATGAAATTGCAAAGACAGCTAAAGTTGGTAAAGGTACTATTTATTATTACTATACAGATAAAACTGAAATATTATGTGACTGCTATATGCGTCATATTCAGCTTAAACGCTCACAATTATTTAATTTATATAAAGAAGAAAAAGATGTTTTACTTCGAATACAAAAAATTCTTCATTATATCAGCCTAGAATATCATCAAGATCCATTTGTTTCTACACTCTTTCAAGAATATAAAGAGTACCATTCACCTGAAATTACAACTTGTTTTAAACAATCTGAAGAAGAAGCAATTAACATGATAAGTAATTTACTTGAAAAAGGTTATCAGCAAGGAGCTTTGCATAAGGTCCCATTACCGCTTACAGCTTTTATGTTAGTACGAATGATTTTTAACTACGAACAGGATTATATAAAAGATGATAAAAGTGATACAGAATTTCTGCAGTTGCTAAAACATATGCTTCTTAAAAACTAGTTTTAACCACATACAAAAAATAAGTGCGGTGCAATTATATGAAGAAGAACGTGAATAATGGCGGTTTTTTATGAGTTCTTTTCACTCTAGACAAACATACGAAATATCCAACGCTTATGTAGAAATGAATGAAAAAATCATATAAATTTTTCTAAAATTAGAAAGCCTATACTTAAATCTACAATAAAATAGCCCAGTAAAAAGAGCGTGTTTCATCTATCTAAACACGCTCTTACAAATATTTAAACCCTATATGATTTGCTTATTCCATTCTGATTTTCTTTTAACTAATACATCTCTTTATATACGATTATCATGCCAGAAGTTTATTGGAAAATGAATATTCTCATCATAAGCTTCAAATTCATACCCTTTTTCTTTTAATCCTTTTATTATTGCTGGAACTGCTGCGACAGATTGTGGATGAATATCGTGCATTAAAACAATTTCCTTTGAAGACGTCGCACCTGCTAAGACATTTTGAACAATTTTTGCGGCCGCTACATCCACAGGTAATTTATTGTATTTCCAATCTAAAGAATCAATTGTCCAATCCCATACTTTCAAATCATTTCCGACCACTTCATTTCGAAGTGATTCATTTAAGCCAGGCATTGATCCATATGGTGGACGTGTTAATTTCGGTGTGTTTCCAATAACATTTCTAATTAAAGATTGATCTTCTTTCATTTCCTTAACATATTCCTGATTGGTGTACAGCTTTTTAAAATCATGTGTCATACTATGCATGCCCACATAATGGTTTTCTACATGCTCTCGTTTCACTAAATCTGGGAACCTTTTCACGTTATCGCCAATTAAAAAGAATGTTGCTTTCACATCATTTTTCTTTAATACATCTAATAGATTAGCTGTATATTTTCCTGGTCCATCATCAAAAGTTAAATATACAACTTTTCTTTCTTTACCATCAAAACGATTAGGTATCGATTTTTTCAATTCATTTTTAGGTAGACTGCTCACTTGTTGAACACTATTTGCCTCTTCCGCATTTACCAGCTTAGGATTCGTAATAGATTGAAACATGTAATACCCTATTGCTACTAATGTAATAGCCAACAATACACTTATAATTCTTTTTTTCTTAAGCTTAATTTTCATATTATAATCTTCTTTCTATCAAATCATTCCACTTTATGTCGTTTAGTTTTACTATCCTATTTGTTTATTAAGTTTTTTAACTTAACCAATCTCAATTTTGGACTAATCATTTTAATAATCTATATAGGTGAAAATTAGTGCCCTGCACTAGCGTTCATGGCATTTCCTATAATAGTTAGAACTACTGGAAATAATACTGGTCCTAAGGTAAGGACAATGTTTAAAAGTATAATAAAACTATATAGTAATCTGTAATTTTTACTATTACGGTTTTCGAATACTAGGATGACTAATGTTATTATAGTAATTAAATGTAATAATAAAATTATCAACCAATAATACATCATTATAGTAAGATTCCACTTTCCTAATAGTTGGTATGTTACCCCTATTATTATCCCTAATATAGTAGCATTAAAGGAAATAAACAAAGTTCTTTTTAGTATTTTAGGAAATGTTTTGTGATCCACAGTTTTATTATATAAACCGATTAAAATGCCCAAAGATAGATATGCCAGTAATAACCCTACCCAATTCCAGATCCAATCTTGATCCCCCATTAAATTAAACAAAAGCGAAAGGATCCCTCCTACTGCAAGAATCGAGGAGATCATAATACTATTTAAAGCTGATTTCATACTATTTTCACTTCCTTAAAAATTTTACAATACAGCATTGAAGTCTACTCTTAAGTTGTCCTTTACTTATTAGAATCCTTTTCATTAAAAATCTTGTATGGAAATCCCATCATATAATACGGTCATCATACCTATTAGCATATACGGAAAATGGTAGGCCCAGCAAAAATTACATGTCCATGATCCCGTACAATAATTTTTAAACCGAACGAAACACCACCAAATCCTACTCCACACGGTAGATATACAAATAGAGGATGCGATTCATCAACTTTTATTTGTATATC
This sequence comes from Bacillus sp. 196mf, assembly GCF_003217275.1. NCBI lineage: Bacteria > Bacillati > Bacillota > Bacilli > Caryophanales > Bacillaceae > Bacillus > Bacillus sp. 196mf. Next base: position 467,513 of record NZ_QJTG01000002.1, on the reverse strand, counting down.
AATTATTCAGACGAGTAGCAGCTACTGCATAACCTTAAAATAAATGCTTTGATTTTTCATCGTCAATCAAATAGCACATTTGATTCTTATTAACTTGTATTCTTCCTTCTTCTACTGCTTTACTATAGCCCGCTGTATATTCAAAAATAGTAGCCCCTTTGTTTCTAAGTAAATCTTTTTCCCACTTTTTCGCAGCTGCTGCCATATGTACATATGATGTTTTAAACTTAATCATAATTTATTATAATTAAGTATATATTAACAATATATTAAGTATAAGTAAATAAAATTAATAATTATTTAATTTTATTTACTTATTTAAAGGGGATTACATATATGAACGATATTAATGTTGGTCACAGAATTAGGGCATTTAGAAAAGGTGCCGGATTAACCAGTAAGCGTTTAGCAGAGTTAGCTGATATAACACCTTCCATGTTAAGTCAGATTGAAAAAGGAATCACAAATCCTTCATTACAAACACTAAAATTAATTTCTGTAGCATTAAATATTCCATTGTTTAATTTTTTCTTAGAGGATACCAATACAGAAGAATTAGTTGTACGAGCTAACCAAAGGAAAAAAATAATTTTTCCTGAAAGCGGCAATGTTTCGTATGAGCTATTATCTCCTAATTTAGATGGAGCACTAGAATTGGCTTTAATGAATCTGTTACCTCAAACTGCTTCATCTATGGAGCCTGTGGCACATAAAGGGGAAGAAATAGCATTTATTATGGAAGGACAAGTGAAACTATATCTAAATGATGCGGTTTTACTTCTCAATACAGGTGATAGTGTTAAAATCCCACCTTATGCAAAGCATAAGTGGGAAAACACTTCTTTAAACAAAGTCACTGTTATATTTGGAGTAACTCCACCATCTTTTTAATTTCAAATACTAGCGAAGAAAAGTTAGAGAAAATAATTCTCTAACTTTTCTTGTATACATAACTTTATTTTAAGAAAGTAAAAAACTTGTCTCTCAATTATATGAGATTAAAACTAGTGAAATAGATCTTTTTAATTACATACTTAATTTACTTTTTAATGTCCAGTATTTTTCTCCATTCGCTTCAAAAGAGAATTCTACCCATCCATTTGGATCTTCACGATAAATAAAGATGGTTGTTCCAGGAGTTACTGTACCAACTTTATTCTCCTCGACAGCTACATCTGGTCTACTTTTAATTTTTAAATTAAATGGATAAGGTACCTGATAGTAAGTAGCTGATGATACAACATTTGAGCTTGAATCGTCTGCATACATTTTATATGGAATTTCATTAGATAACGCGTCGACATCTAATGTTTCAGGATTCTTTGGTAATTTTTTTGCATATGTATAGTCTTCTACACGAAACGGTTTAATACGTTCCATAATGCCTGCAATTTTCTTAGCCCAGCCTTTATCTGATGCATATTTCACGTTCATGCCAGTTAATGTTGGCCCGTTATAATACATACCGCTTTCTTCCAAATATCTTTCTCGTACATAATTAGCATTATAAGCAATGCTATCGCCGTAGCTTGGTAAATATTTCGCATATTTAAACGGATCTCCATCATATGCACGTAGACCGAATAGATTATGTTTTTGATATGCGATTTCTGATTTTCCGTATCCAGATTCTAAAATCGCATGCGCTGCTAAATAATGAGCACTCACACCATATTGATTTTGCGCATTGATAAAATCTTGCCCATGGCCAACTAAAGGACTATCCGAATGATATTTCGCAATAAAACTATCAATCTCTTGAGCTGTAATTTTCGAAGCCACTGTTAAATTTAAATCTTCATATGAGGTAGCAGTAATAATCTCTTTTTCATCGTTTAAATTTTGTTGTAACATATCTGTTTTTGCAGTAAGTTGAGCAGCTTCAGCACGTGTTATAAATCTATTTGGTTGCCAACCGTTCTCGGTACCATTAGAGATTTTTAAATCTATTAAAATATTGGCGTATTTTTCTCCCCAATGCCCTTTTAAATCTACAAATCTAACCTGCTCGTTATGATTTGCTGTGCTTTGTAGTTTATATGCATTTACTAACATCGTAGCCATAGCAGCGCGAGTTACTTTTCCAGATGGATTGAAGATTCCATTACCTTCACCCTTAACAATACCAGCTCTTTCAGCAGCAGCAATATAAGGAGTAGCCCAGTGATTTTGTGAATCAGTAAAAGATGGTTTTGCATTAGGATCAATTTGTATCCCTAAAACTTTTGTCATAATTTTTGTAGCCGAAGCTCTGTCCAATGAGTCATTTGAACCAAAAGTTCCATCTGGATAACCATTCAATACCTGTTTATCAACTAAATAATTAACAGATTTATCGGCCCATACAGGAACATCAGGGAATGTATGAGTATCTGCTAAAATATTAGAAGAATAGGATAATATAGATCCTGCAAGGATACCTGTTGCAATTAATTTGTGCTTCATTAAAATAAACACCTCTACCATTGTATTTATCAAATTGGGATTTTCTATTTTTATATTTACATGTTTGTAATAATAATAAAATCGTATTATCACACATTCAATTTGATGTAACGAGTATAGTTACTTATATACACAAGTGTCAATGAGTGCCTTTTGCAAAAATGTATAATATTTACATTATTTTAAATTTACATGATCTTATAATTGACTTAGGTATAAATTTTGTAAAGGACTTTTTGATAGATTACTTATTAGCTTACCTGAAGAAATCTCTTTAGTTGTTAATTTGCCAACCTTCCTTGTTTACTATTAATTAATCAATTAAAAAAAGAATTTTTTTGTTTAAGAGCTACTTTAAAATCTTAAGTTGATGGATGTGTGAACGTACCGCTACTAAAATTCTTGCTTTTAAATCATTATTAATGTATTATATTTACGTAGAAATATAATGATTATAGTATATAAAAAGGAATCAAATCTATAAGTAAGATTTAAATCCTTTTCCAAGTCAAAAAGACTTTGCCAAAATCTAATATAATTTATGCTTGTCTTTTTAATATGTATCTAGTAAAAACATATTTTTTATCAATGGAATTCTGTTTTCAATATAAATTGAAACTTTTAAATAGATGTTTATTTAGTTTCAATAATAGAAATTAGTGTTCTAAATAAGGAATTATACAAAGTGATCTGAAAAACCTGAGAGATATTGTATGTAGTTTGCTCATCTCCAGGTACTACAATAAAAGAGCCTTACCTCTCTAGGCAAGACTCTACTAGTTTAGTTGTATAATATTTACATGATAACTAAGAAACAGAAAACATATAACACCAAATAACAGCCCCCTATTACTCCTCCTACAGCTAATACCTGTTTAACCCAACTCTTAAATTTTTGATTACTGTAAATCGCTTGCACTCTTTCCATATTTCCTCCTATTAAGGAGAACTCTTAAAGACTCTCACCTCGCTATAGTACCATTAAAAAATGAATAATAGAGATCCAATGTATAAATATGCAATATTGCATACGAAAATGTATTGTTATTATTATAAGCGGTTACTATGATGAGGTTATAAAGATTTATCACATCTTAATACGAAAAAGAGGAGAGAATAATATGGAAATCGCAATGGCAGTTTTAAAATTTATAGGTGGAGCAATCCCATTAATTCAAGAACTTCTAAAAGCATTTATGTAAATTTACTATTTAGCAATTATTTATAAAAATTATTATACAAATAATCTGTATATCAAAAATAAATTGGCTTACATATCATTTGCGTGATCAAGGTCCCTTTAACATGACTAAGGGGAATTTTTGAAATTTTCAAATAATTAACGTTACGTCACATCACCATCAAGTTAGCAAAATAAAATGAAACTTTAACTTGATGGTGATGGGAGTAACAGTTGTGATTTAGAGATAAGATCAGATTATACAAAGTTTTGCACGTCAGCGATACCGGAAATAAAGTTCGCCTTTAGTAGCAAGGATCCCCATTAAAGATAGCCAACTTGCCTATTTAAGAATAGGAGTGTCAATTTAAATGATGCGTTCCTAGGCACTACTCTTCTTCTAAAATAGCGTAATAATATTCATCCCACCATTCATTCCCATGTGGTATACACTTCCTGAAATAGCCTTCTCTTCTCATTCCAATCTTCTCCATTACTCGATATGATGGGGTATTTTGTGGCTGACATGTAGCTATAATCCTATGTAATTTCATTTCCTTAAAGCCATATTTCAAAGTAGCTTTTGCTGCTTCAGAAGCATATCCTTTATTGAAATATTTAGGATTGAACACCCAACCAATCTCATATGTATGCTCACCAAAATATTTATGAAAGACTATATGGCCAATCAGAATATCTTTATCAATTAATACTACAGGAAAGTTTTTAGCGTTTTCACCAATGTTTTCATTCACAAAGTTTCTTGTATTTTCTTCAGTAAAGACCCCTTCAGGTATGTATTTCATAACATTGATATCTGATGTATACTCATGAACAGCTTGCCAATCTTTGAACTCAAATTTTCGTATTAATAATCTTTCTGTTTTTATAAACATTTACTTTTCCCCCTCAAAAAATTGCAACTATATTTAAACTCCACTTTCAAGGTGAAAATACGGGCCAAACAAACTATCTTACAGCTTGAATTTAGAAACTTTAGGGGTAATGTTTTGACAAATATATTATATAACAAATATTAACATCTACGGGATTTGTTTTTGAAAATTATGCGAACTAAGAAAGAAAGTAGTTTTTTCTTAGATATTATTGTTAATAACTGATGGTATCATTATATTTCATTCTGCAACTTATTTAGAAAAGCTATGTACATTTTGAAGAAGTTCTTCAATAAGTTTTGTTTTTTCATTTACCTTTGTGGCATATGTGAAATCACCATAACAATATGGATACCTAAAATTATTTTTATTTTCACCACAAGTATACATGGCTGGATTTTGATCAACTTTCATCTTAGAAAATTTTTTGGCCGAATCCTCCGAGTGTTGTTTAACTTCTTGACTAGCAATAAAATCAATATACCCTGGCCCCATATTATAACTTTGAATAATTGTATCTATGCTAACATCTTTGTCCGTTCCATATTTGTACATTTTAGCAAAGTGCTTTACCCCTTGTTTAATGCTCAAGCTTGTCTCTTGAATTTCATTTGGCTTTAATCCAAGTGATTCGGATGACTGCATAGGGTCGTTTCCCTCACCTCTACTCTCTTGATACATAATTCCTAATAAAATTGGTGTTTTCTCTCCTAAATTATATTTTTCTAATTCTTTTTTTAGGGTAGACTCATATTGCAATACACGTTTTTCGGTGGCTTGCGCTTTATTTTGTTGAATATTGGTTTTATGATTAAAATATAGCATTCCAAGTATTGTTCCTAAGCCTAAAATACTAATAAGGAACGCTTTTATAATTTGATTTTTACTTGTATCCTTCATATATTCCTCCTCGTATAAGAAATTCAATTTTTCAAAGGTAATTGGTTATATACAAACTATGTAATGAACACCTATCTCCCGCCCTTTTTAGACTCATACATCAATACTTTAAGGTTTCAAGTTTAATATAAAAATTTAAAGATAAGGTAAAGATAAGATAAAGATAAGATAAAATAAAATAAAATAAAAGGTATTTTTAGCGTACTTTAAAAGATATTGCTACAAACGGATATATGGCACAACTTGTTGATATGAATGGATTTAGTGATAATTGAAAGGTTATTGTACAAGTTATTAATTATGGAGATATTATTCCAGAAGATTTAACCTATCTTTTCAATATGCTTTATATAAAAACTACAACATAACATATAATAAAAAATGGCGGACCCTCAACCTAGAAGAATCCACCATCACAAATAAATGATTATTTCACACCTAGTTTTTCTTTTGCTTTCTTCGGGAGCTCGTCTTCCTGCACTTCCTCCCAAGCTGTTACACCTTTTTATCTGAATAATATACACGTAGGAATGCTTCTTTACGAAGATTCTTTTGTGCAATAAATTCTAACTCTTTTTCTTTACCTTCCTTATCAAAACCCGATAATGTATATTCATACTCCTTTCGCGTCACTTTACCATCCATAGATTTTGAAACCCCTCCTTTTCCATCCATGGCAATTTAAACGTAATATTCACCTTTACCAATACAATTGATATCACACCCAACTAAAACACTTGCAAATACAACTTCCTTATTTTTTACGTACCTGTGTATTTTTATCTTTTTACTCACTTTTATTTTTCTTTCTTAACTAACTTATTTAAGATAATCTCATATAAATTAATTAACGAATTAATGCTATTTGCGACATAAAAAAAGAGAGGCGTCTGCCCCCTAATGATTAGGCCTACGCTACCTTCTTTCTTCACCTTCCCATAGAATTTGTTAACATTATCATCCTTCTCCTAACTAAGATCTTTTACTTTTACTAATTTCATATGAGAAATTCCCTTCAAATGTATACACCAAGAATGAGATTTGATAGAAGATACTTGTCTTCATTTTGACTTTTCCAAAATACGAATAATATACCATTCGTTAATAGTCTGATTCGACTTTCCTTATTGAAACTGGAATATTTAGTAAAATGAATTAAACACGCAAATAACTTGATATCGTATCTCATGATTTTTAAGAATGATTCTGTTTTTCATTGTAGTAGTAAAGTTGTTTATCTCATATTGAATTACCTTTCATCTTTCTTACAAGCTCGCAATATTTTTGAAAATACAGTTTATAAAGCCGAGAATTATTATTTTTTGAGAGATAACATTGAGGAGTTTTTCATATGCACTGTACTATACGGTACTAGATTCCCGTACAGATTTCATTTACAATTCATTGTATTTTCTCTACCGTTCACCAAGTTAAAATGGAATAAATTACCTTTTCATTATAAGGGCCCCGATATAACAATGGAACGTGTGCAAGGCCTAACTTTTTACACCATGCAACTGTTGCATCCCACGATAAACATTCATTTTTCTCATTCCATATTGAAAAGACATAAAAATAGGACGTCAGTGCTATATAGTGAATACTATGACAAGCATACACATTTTCACCACATATCCGCCAGCCTTCTGGAATTCTATACCCCATATTAGTGATATGGCTATAAAAGTATAAAAACTATTAACAAAGCATCTTAATGTTTATGAAATGCTTTGTTAATAGTTTCTCTTCTCCCTAATCTCCTGCGAGACTATATTTTTTTATTGAAATTTTCCATATCTTATTTGATTTATTTATTCTGTAACACCAGATTGGGTTACTTTTACATCAGCTGTTACACGAAAACGTAAATGTTTATAGGATTCTTCCCATTCTTGACTGTTCCATTTTCTTACGTGAGTTCTACCAAGCTTTCTAAGTCCTATAGGATCTGTGTCTTTTTTAATAAACCTCTTTATCAATGTAGTTGCTTTTTTTTCTATTTCTTTTTCCATAATTTTTTCTAATTTTTTTATTTCTTTAGGATTATCTAGATTTTTTGTTTTTGTAAATTCTTGAATTTCAGCTTTAACTTGAATATGAGCATTTACGAATGGATGCTTACTATTCCCCTCCATCTTATATTTTGTTCTAGCTTTTATATTCTCTATCGTGGCATAAGTGTTTGAAGAACCAGGTAGTTTGAATTGGTATGTACCTTGTTTAAAATTATCTGTCAACAATTTAAATACAAATAAATCTTTAGGGTTCACTTTATCAACCATTTTACATCTTTTAAAAAGTGCTATTCCATTTAACTCCAACACATTCCCTTTTTTAGATATCATCGGTAAATAGGAATCTCTCGCATCATCATCAAGTTGATTTAAAAACATAAAAAAGTTTGTTTTTGGTTGCGTTCCATTGTTCATATTTTGCTCCAGTAAAGAGGATAGATAAGAAGCAATTTCTTTTTCTTTAGAATAGTTCCCCTTTAATAGTGATTCCCCTTTTACATTTGTAATTGCTAAATAAATTGCATTTCCTACACTAGGATTGCGGTTCAAAGTCTCTAAAATTTCCTGCATTCCCTTTTCAATTATTTTTTCATTAAAAATAATAACACGCAATTGCCCCAACTCTAGAGGTCCAGAAGATTTTTCGGATGCTCTTGCAAGAACTTCTCTACCAGTCTGGCCTGATGCTGAATAGATTTTTGTTTCACCTTCCCCGCCTCCTTTATAAGCTGAAATCGCAAAGGTTCCTTTTAGCTTACCTTCTGCTTCAGTATCATATGCCGCAACTTGAACTAAATCAATGTCATCCACAATTTTTGTTTTAGCACAACCTATTAAGAAGACACCCAATATAAGGAAAAGTATCCAGCGCTTCATATTTATCTCCTTAACTTTATTTTGGCCGTTTGAATTAGCCATAGTACAGGTAGGTATACATATATATATACAAAGCCAATTTGACCTGTCCAAGTATTTAATAAGTTAATTTTATTACGGTTATTCAAGAAAAATGACAAAATAAAGATGAATAGGATGATAACTGGCAAAACATATTTTTGCTTTATTCCCAGTGCCTCTTTTATACCACGACTTACTCCCCATAATGTAAAGGAAACATTCGGTAATATAAAAAAAGCCCAAACAGAAACAATAATGTATTCAAACCGCTCTATAAAGGGAAATTGTATAATTTTAATCATGCTTAAATATGCCCATATCGCGTTCGCAAGTTGCTTTTCACTAAAAAACGCAAGAGTTAAAATCATAAGGTATGTGTAGACAATAGTCGTTACTAAATTTGCATAGTGCGCATATTTTTGAGACGTTCTTGCCTTTTTAATAAATGGATAGTACAACAATAACATTTCAAATCCAAAAAAACTAAACATATTTCCTTTCATTCCTTTCATAATTTCTAGGAATGAATGCTGTGCAATTGGAAATAAATTCTGGAAATCTGCATACTGCAAAGGATAAAAAAATGTGAAGATTAGAATGCTTGGGATAACGATTCCAAAGAAGCCGATTCCGGCAACTACACGAAATCCTCCAGTCACAATGTAATAACATAGACCCAAAAACGCCCCCGCTATAACCCAAGATGAAATTGAAGGAAACATCCAAACATGTACTACTTCGATATAAGTATGTAGTGTTGTTGCACCTAATAATACAATATAGGATAAAAAAATGAAGTTGAGCAATCCACCAATCCATTTTCCAAGTACGTTTTGATTGATTGCAATGATGTCTCCATTGCCCTGATTTAAAATCTGATATATGATCCAAATCATAAGATTAACAGATATTCCAAAAAGTAGCGTGCTAATCCACGCATCATTTCCAACTAATTTTGCACTAATCCTTTCAAAACCAAGCATACCAACTCCCATCTGTATAGTAATAATTAAAAAAAATACCATATATGGAGAGACTTGATACTCAATTGGGATCTGTTTCATAATGCTCCTCCCTGTTAAATTCAATCATCAAAATCATTTCTTGATAGTATTTTATTTTTCTCTACCTCTTCTGGATTAAAGCGAAAACGCTGTTTAGACCTTGAAAAAATAGGACGTCGAAACATCGCTGAGATCGGCATACGTATAATACTGTCTTTCCAATCTGTAGGGCGTGTAGGATAAAAAGGAAACAAATAAGGACGTCTTAATGATTCTGTACGTAATAAACGTGCTAAAAGCAAAGAGCTTGTTAAAACAATTCCTAATAAGCCCAATAGGTGTGCAGATATTATAAAAGGAAAACGAATTACTCGAATTGTATTACCAATACGATATATTGGTGCTGTAAATGAACTAAGAGCTGAAAGTGCAACAATGATAATAAGTACGTTACTTGTAAGACTTGCTTCTACCGATGCTTGTCCAATCACAATACCACCTACTATACCGACAGTTAAACCCACTTTAGTTGGTAAACGTGCCCCCGCTTCTCTCAGTAATTCAATTGTTATTTCTAAAAAAAGTGCTTCAATTAATGGAGGAAAAGGTACTTTACTTCTCGATATGATTAACGTTTCAAGAAGTTCTTTTGGGATAAGCTCGTAATGATATGTTAAGATCGAGACATATAATGGCGTCGTTAAGACAGAAAATATAAAAGCAAAAAGCCTTAATAGACGAAAAAAAGAGGCTATAATCCAAGGCATGGTGTAATCTTCTGTCGTAGAAAAAAATCAATTAATGTTGTTGGAAGAGTGATGGCATAAGGCGAGCCATCTACAAAAAGTGCAATTTTCCCTTCTGCTAATACAGCTGCCACACGGTCCGGACGTTCTGTATTCAAAAATTGAGGGAATATAGAATTCGGGTTGTCTGCAATTAACTGCATCAAATAAGTACTATCCAAAACATGGTCTGTTTTTATTTGACTTACCCTTTTTATAATTTCTTGTAGATTTTGATCATTTACAATTCCCTCAATAAATACAATCGCAACAGTTGTGTTAGAGAGAGATCCTACTTTCAATTCTTTCATTTGTAAATAAGGTGTTGGAAGCTTTCTACGTACTAAATTTAAATTTACATCTAAATCTTCGACAAATGCGATTTGCGGACCCACAATATTATATTCAATTTCAGCTTTTGTAATATCCCTTTTTTCTTTCTTTGACACATTTACTAACAAACAATTTAATTTATCTGTATCGAACTGAATAAGTATATAGCCATTTAAAATACTATCCTGAATATCTTCCATTTGATTTGTTATTTTTGAATTCTCAAAAGGTAAGACAGAGTGAATATCTTGTAACGAATCGAAGCTCTTCTCTTTTATATAAGTCAAAACCTCTTCATGAAATATATTTACATCGATTAATGTTCTAAAATATGAAATGACTATAGAGGAATTATTAGAAGCAATTTCCAACGTTATAAAATCTTTAGATTTTTTTAGTAATTGCATTAATTCCTGCAAAGATTTTATAGAGTGAACAGGTACTTTTTCATGTGGTTTCAATTGATAATACCCTTCCTTTCAAAAAGAACCTATATATAGTTTTTAGAAATTTCTATTTTAAAAATGAGGGATATTTATATGTCAATATGCTCATTAAAAATAATTCCTTTTTAACTAACTTAACCAAAAATAGTTAAAAAATGTATTACAAGTAAAAAATTGAAATGTCTCCAAGAAAAATTACAATATTAAAAACATCCTTTCTTTTGGTTCTAAAGAAAGGATGTTTTTATAACAGGTTTTTTCAAGTGTCTATTCTATAGGGTACATTTACCAGTATTCTTCTCTTTATTATTTCATTAAGTAACATTAGCATTACATTTTGTATGGTTTCTTAAAAAATTTCAGTAAAAAGAATATATTAATTTTGAAGTGTACAAATAGGTAGCGTGACTTCAACTATAGTCCCCTTATTCACTTCACTCTCAATAAATACCTTTCCCTGATGTGTTTCAATGATTTTATAACAGATCATTAATCCTAAGCCAATCCCCTCTTCTTTAATACTATAAAAAGGTTCTCCGAGGTATGGTATACGTTCTTTTGGAATCCCACACCCTTGATCGATAAAACGAATACTTACTTGATTATTATCAAGTATATTTAATTGAATGAGAATTTCTCCTCCCATCGGCATAGATTCAATTGCATTTTTTAATATATTAACAAATACTTGCTTTAATTGATTTCCTTCACATGAAATCAATGGAATACCAGGGTTAAGATCGATTCTAAATTTTATATTATGCATCATTGCTTGAGGTTGTAGTAGCATTAAAACTTGATCCATTAGCACACTAATGTTATTAGGTTGCATTTTTACCACCTGTGGTTTGGCTACCGCCATAAATTCAGTTGTAATGCTCTCTATACGCTCAATCTCTGATGATACTATATTAATATAACCCTGATTATTCTCACTTTCCGTTGATTTTAGTAATTGCATGAACCCTTTCATTGCAGTTAATGGATTATTAATCTCATGAGCCATTACAGTCGCTAATTGTCCTACAACAGCAAGTTTTTCAGATTTTCGTAATAATTCTTCTGTTTTTAGCCGTTCAGTGATATCACGAGAAATACTTAGGAAAACTTTTTTACCATTTAAGTTAAAAACACGAACACTAAACTCAGTTGTTATTACTTTTCCTGTTGGAAAAACATATTCATCTTGCAAAGTGAAGGAAGTTTGTCCTTTTTTAATTTTTTCTAATAACCTTACGATCATTTGAGAATCTTGTGGTACTATATTTGAAAATGATAATGAGAGCAACTCTTCTCTACTATATCCAAACCTTCTACACCCAACAGGGTTTACCTCAATAAATCGACTTGGAGCATTCTCTTCATTCAGCTCTACTACATATACCGCATCAGTTGCTTGTTCGATTAGTGCACGGTACTTCATTTCACTATCTCTTAATTGCTGGTGTAATCGATGTCGTTCTCTTTCTGCTTGTTTTCTTTCAGAGATGTCTCTACATATTGCTGATAAAGCTATCACATTTCCTCTTACATCTAGTATAGGGGAAACTGTCAGACTAACATCAAGAAGACTCCCATCACTCCTTTGTCTAACAGTTTCTAATCTAGTAACCACAGATTCTCCTGTTAGAATTTTCTGAATATTTCTAAGCGATTCTTCCATTAAAAAATCTGGTACACAAGGTAATCTCTTACCTATGATTTCTTGTGATGACCACCCAAATATCTTTTCATAAGCTTTATTCGCTTGTAAAATATGCCCTTCTCGATCAGAAATGGTAATAGCATCTAGATTGTGCTTTATAAATGATTCCAATAATTCTTTGGTAGCGCTTAATTCTGATTCTACCTTTTTCCTTTCGGTTATATCAACTGTAGAACCAACAACTTCAATAACTTGTCCATTTCGTTTAATCGGCCTAAGCGCAATAAGAATAATAGTTTTATCATTTGGCCAAGGTAATTCAAATATAATTTCTTTTCCTTCCCATGCCTGAAGATAGTACTTCATCAATTGTGGAACTAAATGTGGAGGAACAATAGAAGCATCAATAGTACGTAAGCTTTTTCCTACCACCTGTTCAGAATAAAACCCGTTTTGATAATAAAACTGTCCATCACATAAAGTGTGTATAAAGTGCTTACCCACTTTTTTAAATTTAAAAATTCCTCCTTGAAGCTCATGTACGGTATCTGCAAGTTCTTGCTTCGATTTTTTTAATTCTCGATTCATTTTAGATAAGTCCTGTGTTAAATGATACAATCTCTGGTAGGCTTCCATAAGAAATAGCCCAATTAAAAGTCCTAACGCTATATATAATAGGCCTCCTGTGTAAAGTAATGTAGTATTAAATAATACGCCAACTAACCACTTTATTCCAATAAAAACAGAAAAATATAACGATGCACTTTTAAAAGGATGTAGTTTTTTAAAATAAGTTTTAAAAGTAGAAAATAGAATCCCCATACCTAAATAAGCAATCACAGGAGGTTCCCAATACCCTCCAGTGTAAAAGATGCGCATTACAATTATGCTAATTAACGTAATCCAACCAGCAATACGACCAAAGTAAATAAAAGATAGAATAAGAGGAACAACTCGAAGATCGTAGGAAAATCCCATGTATGGAAAAGAAAAGAACATTAACGTAACTGCAATAATCCCTCCATAGAGCTTTTCGAAATATCGACTAGAATTAATTGTAAACACTTGAATAAATATTGCTGCGCTAACTAATAAAGAAAAAATAGAAAGGTTGATGAAATAATCTTTAATAATCATGTAATGTCCCTCCTTGCATTAAGTGTATTCGACAAAAAAGCTAAAAATCCTACAAATTGTATAAACAGTTCAAATGCATAAATTTTAAACTAGGATAAAATCTGGAAAAGTAAATAAGGAGCACAGCAGATGAGATATTTTAATGAAAAATAGTTCAAAAAAGATAATAGTAACCGTTGACTACTATTATCTTTTTTCTTTAAGTTATCGTAATACGTATGAAATTCTAAGGGACGTGGTATGTCATTTCATCAAACAATGATTATATGCTGAGTCATGAATATAGAAACTTCAACAGTAATTTTTGAAAAATAACATAAAAAACAAAACTATCTTTGAAAATGAAAAAAATCTATATAAATGTCAACTAATCTATGTACAAAAACGTTCACTTAATTTTGCATAAAGTCACTCCACTTAGGAAGCTAAGTAGTTCTTCAAGGTCGATAAGAACACCTGTAGATGCTTCAGGATAACTACATAATTGTATGAGTAATGTACTTGAAACCTTTCGGTAAAACCATACACATAATACAACTAACTCCTTGGTTCAATATTTACTTTTTCGCTGAACAAATTCTTTTTCTTGAGCAAAATATTCTAGGATATAAGGAGATTTTTCAATTAACTTGGTGTCTAGTTTATTCTCCAGCTCCAATTACTTCGTTACTTTCAGATTCAGTTCATTATATTTTGTACTTTGTCTTTATACACAACATATTCTTTACCATCCACTACTGCTACTACCGCAAATTCATCATTTGGATTGAATGAAAGCCAATCAGCCCACATGTTAGTATTAGCCCCTCCACTCCACATATTATGAACAGTGTTTTTAGTTAAATTCATAACTTTATAAGACGCATTTGGCGCATTTGTTCCAGTCTTTATTTCAAAAGTGTATGCGTTATGAATTTTTTTATAAAAGTAAAAAACGTTTGATGGACGAAGCTGATTCAAAAAATCCTGTTCTTTTTTCTCTGCAATTTTTATCCCTTCTTGCAAAGTGACAACATCTGTTTTTAATGTTTTCCAACTGTTTTTCGCTGCATTCAAGCTGGGGGTTAAGAATTTATATTTATTTTGATCAGCTTTTTGATCAGCTTTATCAATATGTCCCAGTACACCCGAATATTGAGAATCTAAATCCTCCCATTGCGTAGACATATAAGTAAGAGCAGTGATAGCACTATCAAGCATACTATGCATATCACTAATATTATGAAATGCAACTCCAACTACACGATTCAATGTTATTTTATAATCTACAGTCTGACGTAATTTTGCTAATTCAGGTTCTAGCCAACCTAACTTACCTCTTGCATCACCTATCATTATGCCACCAGCAATCAAGGTTGGAATAAAGGGGATTTTCACCATGTCTAAGCCCTTAGATTCTATGTCTTTCTGATATTTTACTTGTCCTAAAAGGTCCTCTAGACGCTTTTGGTCAGCCTCTACATCAGCACCTTGGTTTTTTAAAATCGATTGCAATGTCTCTTTATGACTTCCAAATGTTCTAACATCTTCTCCAATAGCATTTTTTAATTGAATTAATTCTTCTTTTAATGCTTTTGCAGACTTTTGATTTTGTTGAATTCCTCCCTGTAAATCTGTGATCCCTTTTTTTAAAGTATCTCCATTTCCAGTATTGATCGCCTCTACTAATGTTTCATAATAATTTTCAAATTTTGTATCGTATTCTATAATGCCTGTCAATGTATCAAAAAGCTGTTTTTTTACTTGTGTATTCCATGTAACAGCATGTGCTCTTGCATTCTTTTGATCTTGTACAATTTTACTAGGTAAATCTGCATTTCCATTAATAGTTATTCCTTCAAAACTCACATCTGGATTATTAATTAGCAAATAAGAATATTCATTCATAGCTTTTGCAAATAAACCAGCATCTTGCAAAGCTTTTTTCATCTGTTCTTCATTTGCTGAAAGAGATATATTTTCATTGTTCGTTTGTTCAATTTCAATTGCAAAAGTTTCTAGTGGTATGACTGCATAAGTAGTTGTTATAGTTAAAAACGCTGATATAGCGAGTAGTTTATTAGGGATTTTTTTCATCATTTCGTATTCCTCCTATATAAGGCATGGTTTCAAGTTCTAATCTTATTAAAAAGCGATGTCTTTCAAAATGATTTCTACATCTTTTATCAATATCGTTTGAACTTTCTTTAGCAGCCTTCAAATCATTAAGTATTAAAGAAAATGTATATAATCTACTTCAAATTAACCGATTCTGTTACAAATTTAAAAAAAGCAATTAAACTACAAGGTTATTTTTTATTCGAATCATACTTATATATAATTGAAAGGCGAAGTCTTTAATGAGACTCCGCCTTTCTGTTATATAAGGATTTATTAATTATTACTTTTCTGTTTAACAGTGTAATCATAGACTTTCTATGTTTTAGTTCACTTTACAACAGAATTAATATTTCCCTATTTTTGTGGAGTAACAGTTTCCACTTTTAATTCCTTTATTCCTTCTTTTAATGTAACAGCATCTGTTCGTAATGTTTTCCAACTGTCTTTCGCTGCATTTAAATTAGGTTTTAAGAATTTAAATTTATTTTGATCGGCTTTTTGAGCTGCATTCTCAATATGCCCTAGAACGCCCGAATATTGAGAATCTAAATCATGCCACTGCGTGGACATATAAGTAAGAGCGTTAATAGCATCATCAAGGGCCTTGTGCATTTCATTAATATTACTGTAAGCAACTCCAACTACACGATTTAAGGTTACTTTATAATCCACGGTCTGACGTAATTCTGCTAATAAAGGCTCTAACTTACCTAAATTATCCCTTGCTACTCCCACTATAATACCGCCAATTATTGGTAGACCCAAAATAGCGCCCTTCATTACATTAAACCCATCAGATTCTAATTGTTTATAATAGTTTACTGATCCTAATACTTCTTCTAGACGCTTTTGATCGGCATCAACATCTGCACCTTGATTTTTTAAAATTGACTGCAAGAGCTCTTTATTACTTCCAAATGCTCTAACATCGTGTCCAATAGAGTCTCTTAATTTAGTTAATTCTTCTATTAGTTGTTGTGCATACTTTTGATTTTGTTGAATTTCACCTCGTAAATCTGTAATCCCTTCTTTTAAAGTTTCTCCATCCCCTGTATTAATCGCCTCTATCATTGTTTCATAATAATTATCAAATGTTGTATCGTATTCAACAATACCATTCAATGTATCTAAAAGCTGTTTTTTTACTTTCGTATCCCAAGTAACGGCATGTGCCCTTGCATTCTTTTGATCTTGTACGATTCTACCAGGTAAATCTACATATCCATTAATGGTAATTCCCTCAAAATTCACATCAGGATTCTTAATTAACATATAAGAATAGGCATTCATAGATTTTGCAAATAATCCAGCCTTTTGCAAGGTCTCTTTCATTCTCGCTTCATTTGCAGAAAGAGCCGTATCTCCATTGTTCGTTTGTTCAATTTCACTTGCAAAAGTTGTTACTGGTGAAACTACATTAGCAGTTGTAATAGTTAATAGCGTCGATACAGCGAGTAATTTGTAAGGGATTTTTTTTATCATTTCATTTTCCTCCAATTTAGGTTTTAAATTTCAGTTCTACTCCTGTTTAAAAGCAATATCTTTTGAAATGAATTCTGCATCTTTATGAATATCATTCCAACTTTCTTTAGCGGCTTTTAAATCATCTGGTATTAAAGAGAATTTGTGGTCTTGCATAGAATCGATATTATCCAGTAAATCTGTATAATTTGCGCCCATTGTATTCCATTGCTTTTGAATATTTGTTAGAGACAATATCGCTTGATCTACAGTCTGATATAAATATGCCAATGTTTCTTTCGCGTTAGTAAGTGAAAGAACTGCTTGATTAGCACGATCTGCTTTCATACTTAATTCTCCGATTTTGTTAGAAATTTCATTATAGGAGTCCATATGCTTAGATGCTGTGACACCAGCCGCAGTTCCTAGACCGATACCAGCTGCACCAAGAGCCGAGAGTCCACCAACAACAGCCGGTGTTGCTGTACCGCCAGTTACAACAATAACTACCGCTCCTCCAATAGCTGCAATAACTAAAATAGCTGCTCCCAATCCACCACCAATTGACCATGCTAATACATCATCAAAATGTTTTTTCTGAGTAGAACGAAGTTGCTCAATTTCAGCTTGAAGTTGTGGAATCGTTGCCTGTTGACCTGCTAATATTGCAGTTAATCCACCTTTCCCATCTGGACCACCAACATTATTTTTAAAATCTGTAGAATTTTGATATAGTTTTCCTTTGAAGTCTTGTAGCATCTTAATCACATCTGTAACTTCTTTTGAATTTGTATTGATTGTAGTAATTAAATCATTTATACCCTCTTTTAGACCTGCCTTATCTTTCTTTTGTACAGTTTCTACTAATGTGTCGTAATAATTTTGAAATTGTTCATCGTAATTTACAATATTACGAGCAGTTTTTTGAATCTGTGGCTTCGCTGTATCTAACCAGTAATTCGCATTGATTCGTGACAGCTCTTGATTAAGGTGAATATTTTTGAGCAACTCTCCCCCCTCTGACCCTAAATCGATATTAGATAAATTTACATTTGGTTGCTTAATCATTGTTTTTGCATATAAATCCATTACTAGAATATGAGACCCTGTTTCAGCCAATGCTTTCTTCAGTCCTTCGGGTCCTAATGCATAATTGCCTACTTTTTGTTCTTGAGCGGTCGTTTCTTGTGCAAATGCATGAATAGTGTTACCGGTAGTAGCAGTTATAACAGTTGCTAATGTAGCTAAAGTTAGTACTTTGAATGGAAATTTTTTCATGACTATTCTCCTTCTTTCGCTAAATGCTTATAATCTTTATGAATTCCCCAAAAACGCAATATTAAAATTTATATACTTGTTCTTCAAGGTAACTTATTACATTTTTTAATTGTCTTAATGTATCTTTTTGAGACTGCTCGTTAGTTGTATCAACATTAGTAGATAATTTTGTAATGCTATTTTTTATTAGATTTAAATCTTCTTTATAGCGCTTTAGTAGATCCAGTTCTACATCTACTTGATTTGCAAACGTATGCAAATCATTTTGTGTAAGAAGAAGCATTGATTTTTGTAAATCAGCTATTGATAGTTTCGTTGTTAAATCATATATTTTTTGATTTTGTTTCTCTAAATCATCTAAATATGCTCGCTGTTCTGCTGTTAATTTATTTACTTCAGCAAAAACACCAAATGTTTTCTTAATCTTTTCGGTATCAATGACCTTCATCAGGTCATACTCTTGTGTTTTTGCTGCGGCTGCGGCTGCTATTTCACCTTGTTTGCTTTTCTCAATTGCTTCACGAGCTGCTTTTTTTGCTGATTCAATCTCTAGAGCAGTTTTACCTTGTTCTGTCGCTTCTTGCGCCGCTTTTTTCTCCGCTTCTAGAATAGAGTTGTTAATTTCTTTTCCTTTGTTATACGCTGCCACCCCTGCTTGAGCAGCTGGTTCAATAATTTCTTTTGAAAGACTATAAACTTCTTTGAATATAGCAAATCCCTGTTCATTTAAAGCCCCTGGTATTAATGCAATTTGCTGTAAATCATTTTGAATTGCTTTTTTGGTATTTAATATTTCATTTTTTAACTGATCTATTTTTCCTGTTCCATCTGTACTTAGTATGCCTTGCGCAGTTGCCACATTAGTATCAAAATCTTTTAATTTTTTATCAAGCTGTAATTTAAGATCTGTTAATTCATTGATTTGTCGTTGCGCATTTTCTTGATTCGTCATAGCCATTTCTTGAAGTACTTCAAGTCTATCCGAAAACCCTTCTCTATCTTCTTTATTGTCTACAAACGATTTTAATGTCGGGTAATAACTATTAAATTTTGTTACAAATCCTTTACTTTTTGAATTTAATAGAATTAACTGTGGATAGAGTTCCGATGACCATTCCTTCATATCTTGTTTGATTAGGAATTGATTGGTATTTAAAGCTGGGACTTCCTCTAGCTGTACATTAGGACTCATTAAAGATTGATCAATATACGTTTGGATTAATTTAGATTGCGCACCTAATTTTCGTAATGATGAAGAAATATCCATGTTTTCTTGTTGAGTTTCTGCTTGAACGATTGGTGTTGCGAGAGTATTGATAGGAATAGTTGCTCCAGTTACAATGGATGTTATTAAAAATCCTGTCATTATTTTAGTTTTCATTCCGTACACTCCTTTACCATTGTTTTTATAACTTAATTCATATAACTTGTACGACCGCTCTCTTTGTAAACTGGAGAAGAAGGAGAAATCTTTCAGATACGTTAATATCGTTGTTTTTTACTTCTAATAGGATGTAAGGATTTTATTTATCTCTCATTTCGATACTCTATTTTTTAAAATATAAATAACAAAAATTTATTAACTATATTTGAATCAGGCACCCTATGAGTAGTAAATTATTAATTCTTTCCTAAAGTTGCGGTTTAACTTACAGAATCGTGAGGATCAATAAACCAATGCTTACAGTTAATCTTGTCATAACATTGTTTAATTTCAATTTGATAATATCCCTCTTAGTTTTGTCAGCAAACTCCTTACTAGACAACAAAAGGTGAAATTATACTGTACATTGCTTATACTTTTATTGCGGAATAACTTCACTTTTGTTATGCAGAAACTTAGAACAAGTTTATTACCAATTTGATTCTTGACCTCTCATAAACAAAAAGACTATTCAGAAAAATATTCCCAACATAATGTTACTTATAACTTCACTATAATTCCTATTAGCGTAACCTTCTCCTTTCTGTCTGGTCATACCAGTTATGTTGTTCATTAAAACATTAAATTTTTAATGCGTAAATAGAAAAATTTTGTCGATTATGCTCGATAATTTACTGCTAAATAAAAATATGAACCGAAAAAAATTATATAAATATAGTTATTTGTAAATTTCATTTCTGTAATTGTAATGATTACAAATTAATGTGTATACGGTTAAAAATAACTATTTTAGTTCAACCAAGAAATTTTATTTTAGAAAAAATACTTATAGAATAATATAATAGGTTTTTTTATACTTTTTTACCTTTATTTAGTTATGTATAATTGCATAAAATGTAGATATATTTAGTAATATATGTTATATTATTGATTTTTTTCACGAGATATCCTAATATAAACATTAATAAATATCTAATATGAAGATATTAGTCTATAAACTTATCATCGTTATAAACATAGGTTTTAAATCACAAAAAAGCTGCAAAACTTCCTTGGAACACTTTGCAGCCTTCTGTATTTTTATTTCCTTTAGCAAAATAACGGTTAGTGTATTTTTTCAAATTAACAATATGGTACAAAGATTTCCATTGAGCTTTTGCTCACATATGTGTTTATTAAATCTTCAAGAGCTATTTGTTTGAGCTGACGTCAGACTAGTGTTTATCTAAAATAAAACTATACCTATAAATTCAGCACATGATTGTTATAAAAATTGAAACTGTTCCGCTAACAAGATAATATCAGGTTAATCTCATACGTCTATTTGAATACAAGTTCTTTTTCTAGACAAATCACAAACTCTTTCTAGCGTAATAAGTTCAGTATTTTCATCTTTTGGGATACTTACACCCATGTTTAAGTCTTTACATTGGAGACAGTAGATAACAAGCTTATATTACTGTATATTTTTCACGGTACTGCCTAGGAGTCATACTAGTGATTTTTTTGAAAACTCTTATAAAATAACTTTGGTCATTAAAGTTAAGCCAAGCACAGATATCTGATAACGAATAAGTAGTGAGTGTTAATAATTTCTTTGCTTCTTCCACTCGTTCCCTTTGAATATATTCGCTTAAAGTAATTCCCATTTCTTTTTTAAATAGTTTAGACAGATAAGTAGGCGTAATTTCTAAATGATTAGCAAGTTCATTCAGAGATATTCCATCGTAAACATTTTTATTAATATGTTTTATACATGTAGTAACCGCGTAAGAATACTTTTTTGCATTGTATTCTTTCACACGATCTGCAAAGGTACGTAAAGCATCCCCTGACAATCGCTTTACAGATTCTACATTATCTAATTGTTCCAGGGTTTGTATATATAAAATACTATGAGCAAAAGCAATATCTGGTGGCAGGTTTCCTTCTATTGCATATCGAGTGGCTAAGGTAATCGCAATAATTCCAAGGTTTTTTTGATTCCTGAGCGGATCCTCTATTAGCATAAGTTCAACATCTTCTTGTGAAACCGCATACATATACTGTATTAACTTTTTTTTATTTCCTTCTTTAATAGTCGAAAAGAAATCATTTACTAATGCCATATTGTGCGTTTTAGGTTTGTTTTGTCGGCGTTTTAAAATATATAAATCCGGTTTCACAATTTTATTAGGAACTTCCTCTAGTACTTTATTTTTTTCCAAGACAATATCTACATCTAACTTTTCATTGAAAATCATGTAATGTAATAAAATTCCCATATCAATTAATGTAGTTTTTTTAATCTCAGATAAACACTGATAATAGGCAAGTCTTTCTTGAATGTTATCATTTGATTTAAATTCTTTCTGAAATTTTATGATCATATCATCTGAATCTTTTGGATGTATAGTAGGACCGATTATAATAGTCCCTTTAATATCATCATGATTTTCTATATGAATTAGAACAAAATTTTCAAGATAGTTGTTACTTCGGAAAAGTGGCAAGTTAAAGGGATCGTTTTCTTGATAAATATCAGTAAGATGTTCTTCTTTTGAAGAATAAAAAGGACTACAAACATTATCAGATGTAGAATGATATAAAATTTTTCTGTCTGCAGATAAAATATGTACAGGGGCATTAAATGCTTTATGTGCAAGATCACATAAGTGTTGTATATCGATAGAAGTATTCATTACATTCTCCTTTATAGATCCATAAAATATATTCTGTTATATATAATTCACGACAAATAATACTATAAAATATCAAATTAGTACAATTCACAACAAAATATTACTATATCTTTTTTATAAAAATCATATATTATTTAATTGTAGTTAGCATCTAAATATCAGAGTAGATAAGTAAACGAAATAAGCTAAGTTCTTTTCTTAATTCTACAAGATATAATTATTGAACTTGAGAAAACAGTGAAGTACTACAAAATACAGTGGTAGTCAATGCGAGGACCAAGCTGGAAAAAGATTTAAAATAAAGCGAAAGTAACAGGAGATACTGTACCACCGCAAGAAACAACAGTCAAAGTTCCAATTCAATCATTTATACAAATTGAATTCAAAAAATAAATACTGCTAATTTAAATATGAAACTGAAAAACTATTTTGCTCCAAATTTTAGAAAAAGATAATAAAGAAGTCGTGAAATCGGAAAAAGATGAAAGCGATACGGCTATTTTTGAAACACTATGTTTTGAAAAGTACAAGGTGGAGGAAATTCAAGTGCTCAATTAAACATTTAATTGAGAGAAAGGTCTTTTCATCAACTAAAAATAAAAATAAAAAACGAATGGAATATTCAAAAAATGACACTATATTACTGGTCGTAACATTAGTTTTACTTTCCACAAAAGAGGAAAAAATATAGAGACTTTACAAATACTAAGAATAGCAAACTAGATAGTTTTATTACCACATCACATAAAGTGAAACTTTAATCAGTGGGGGTTTTGTTCATCCCCCACTGATTATTAGCCCACACCAATCGGGCTTTTACGGGCAGTAAGACTCCCACCTAACTTCTTTGCTTCCGCTGAATTTTGAGGTGGGGTCTTACTGCCCGGCAAATAGCGAGATAAACTTATTAATAATTTCCAAATACAATAGTTGTTAATCAACAAAAAACTTCAATAACCAAGGTGCACAGTAAATTGCCCTCAAATCAATAATTACTACAATATCAGGTTTTGCTTATTCTATAAAAAAGAAATATCACTTAAAAACTATTCCTTTATATCGATTTAGACATAAAACATTTTATTATATCGGCTTAAGTATTATGGAATTAAAATTACAAATAACATCAAAACCCTTTTAAGGGCTTATACATCGTTCGTATCGAATTTATCACCTTTCGATACCTATGTCATTAACACAACTAAAAAAGATTATTACAAAGGAATCTGAGAGGTTTTTTCAATTTCGAAATTTATTTTTTTGTAAATTAAAGGAAAAATAATCCGTATATATACGGATTATTTTCTTAGTGTAATCTGTATTGACCTGTTAACTGTTTTTCAGCCATTCAAACTAAGCGTTTTGTAATCTCTCCACCGATTCGAACCATTTGCAGATGATGTGATGTATCAGGTCCCAGTGTGACTCTTAGTTCAAAAGCAATTTCATACTTCATTTGCTCAATAGTACTTGTAGTAGCAGAAATAAGAATTTCATTTGTATTACTTTCGTATCTTTGAATATTTATAAATAACATGTGCCTAATTATGCTATTTACGTATGAGTAACCTAATTTCTTCTAGTATTTTTATGGGAACCCTTTCCCTCCCCTTATTCCACCAATTAAATTTGAAACACAAATGTACATTGCATTCAATATAACAATAAAAGCTACAAAAGCAACGAATTAAGTACTTTAAAGTTAAGTGTTTAAGCTTGAAGTACTTAATTCTTTTTTCCAGATAAAGCATACATTATATCTTGATGCTTTATTGTCCTCTTATAATTATGTGGTATCGGGAATTTATTTCGGTGTTCTTTCATTATAATTAAAGTTTGAAGCTCTATGCTCAATACTTTTGCGAGAACATGATAGTTATATCCATTGTTTAACAGAGAAATTATGTCATAAAACATAGTTTTTCCGCCTACTAATTTTACTAATCTATTCTTTAACTCATCCCTTTTTTCTTTAGCTTCATTAATTTCTAACAACATGGATTTTTTATTTGTTTGCTTAATGTATTGAGTATATAACTCTGGGAATTCTTTTTGGACTTCTTTGTTTAATACTGGTTTATATTTAATCATATAAGTAACTTGTAACAATGAGCGTTTTAACAAACTATCTTCAATGAGATACGCTACTTTATTAAATAAATGTACATATTCCTTAATATTGGAATAACTATTAAAATGAGCTAATACTCTACTTTTTATACTAAAAGCCTTGCCTACATAAATAATATTGTCATTATAATCTTTAATGACATAAATACCACTATCAGATTTTTTCAATTTATTATCCAATTCTTCTATACTCATAAAATGCAATTCACTCATACTTCTCTCTCCTTAGCGGTTTTAAATCGTAAAAAACAAGCAAGGTTTCTAAAAAAGTACTTAGCTGCCCTAGCATCTCTTATTTTATCTCTTGCTAAATGTCAAAAAACTGTTTCTATGTTACTCAACTATCAATATGATTATTAATAAAATTTTCGATCGTTATTATCTCGCAATTTTATCATGTAATTTCGAGATCGTTTCCTCATTTAAATTACTGTGTTTTATCGAATAAAGGAAATATATTACTACCCCAATAGTAATCCAAATACTAAAGTACACCCATGTCCTTAACGGTAAATTTAGCATTAAAAACACACAGCATACAATTGCAACGCATGGTAATACAGGTACAAAAGGTACCATAAATCCACGTTTTAAATTTGGGTGTGATTTACGAAGGATAATAACTGATAGACAAACTAACGCAAACGTCACCAAACTACCGATATTAACTAAATTAACTAATTCTTTCAAATCAATAAACCCAGCTATTATAGAGCTCCCAATTCCTGCCAATCCAGTTATAAAAGTGGGTGCTCCAGTTTTCTTATTAACTTTCGCAAATGATTTCGGTAACAATCCATCACGACTCATTGCAAAGAATACTCGTGTTGCCGCATACATATTGGAAAAAATAACAGCCATAAGGCCAATTACAGCACCTGCAGCAATTGCACCAGCGACTTTTCCTTGTCCTACAACTTCCATTACATAAGCCATTGCCTCAGGGACATTTAATTCTTTATAGGAAACCATTCCTGTCATAACAAGGCATACCATAACATAAATAATTGTACATATGATTAATGATGCAATAATACCGATCGGAAGATTACGTTTCGGGTCTTTTACTTCTTCTGCTGAAGTTGCTAATATATCAAAACCCGTAAAAGCGAATAAAATAGCTGCTCCACCCGTAAAGACTCCACTTAAACCGTATGGTGCAATTGGTATCCAGTTCATTGGTTTTACATAGAATATACCAACCGTAATAAACAACAAAATCATTCCAATTTTAATCGATACCATTGTATTATTGATTCGTTTACTTTCCCTCGTACCACGGGATAACATCCATGCTAATATCAATGTAATGATTACCGCTGGTAGATTCACAATACCACCATGCGAAGGAATCGTTACTAGAGCTTTAGGTATCTCTAATCCAAATCCCTTTATTAAATTGTGGAAATAGCCTGTCCATCCAGCAGCGACAGCCGCTGTTGCCACGATATATATTAACAGCAATGACCAACCTACTAGATGAGCAACAAACTCACCAATTGTTGCATATGAGTACGTATATACACTACCAGACGCCGGGAGTGTAGAAGCAATTTCCGCGTAACATAATGCTATAAATCCACATATAATTGCCGCAAGTATAAATGAAAAAACAACTGCTGGACCAGCATTTCTTGCTGCTACTAATCCAGTTAACACAAGAACACCCGTTCCAACTATCGAGCCTACCCCTAACATAATTAAATCAAATGCTCCTAATGTTTTCGTTAAAGTCTTGCTTTGATTATGCTCTAACAATTGTGTAACGGATTTCTTTTTTAGTAAATTACTCATATTTTCTGTATCCCCTTTAAAATAAGGTTTGTTCTTCTCGTTAGTGTTGTATATAAATTTACTTAGTTATTAACTAGCCTCATAATATTTCTTTTACATTAAATAGATTTGAAATATTATATAAATTCGCTTCTCACTTACTAGTTAAACTAGACATTTCCATAGATTTTTGCGTACAACGTTTCATAGCTGAAATGATAGCTGTTCTTAAACCTTTTTCTTCTAGCGTTACTACAGCTTCTATCGTCGTTCCACCTGGAGAACAAACCATATCCTTCAATTCACCTGGATGTATTCCTGTTTCCAATACCATTTTTGCAGAACCTAATACAGCCTGAGCCGCAAATTTATAAGCTTGTTTTCTCGGCATACCGCCAAGTACAGCAGCATCTGCCATGGCTTCTATAAACATATACACATATGCTGGAGAAGAACCACTAATAGATGTAACAACATCCATTAGTTTTTCATTTATGACCTCCGTCTGGCCGAAAATATTAAATATGTTCAGTACCTCTTTTATATCTTTTTCTGTAACCATTTCATTAAAACATAACGCAGACATTCCTTCTCCAACAAGTGCCGGTGTATTAGGCATTACTCTAACAACTTTCAACTTTCTACCAAATTCATTCTCAGTGCTCTTAATACTTTTTCCTGCAGCAATAGTTACAACGATTACATCATTTTTTATTTGATCTTTTATTTGGTTAATTACCGATGAGTATAAATCTGGTTTGATTGATAAAATTAAAATGTCAGCGCTGTTAGCGACTTCATTGTTGTTAGTAGTTATAGTTATGCCATATTCATTACTAGCATTTTTTAAATTAATGACATTTAAATCTGAACAAATTATTTGATCTGGAGAAACTATATTTTTTTTAATCATCCTACCTATCATAGCAATACCCATGTTTCCACATCCGATAAAACCTATTTGTTTATTCATAATAATTTGCTCTTGCTCCTTCTACTCTAAATTTTATTGATTTTGAAATTATTATTCTAAATAAGGGCTATTACAATTACTTGGTTTATCAATAGAATTTCAAAATTCTCCTTCCTATATAGAGCTTACATATACCTCTAATAACTTCTTTGCTTTCGCTGAATTTTGAGGTGTGAGTCTTACTGCCCTGCAAATAGCGGGATAAAATCATTTCTTTAATCTATAATAAGAAGGACATAAAAAAACAAAAAGTTACAAAAATTTTCAAATTAAAACTTTTATAACTTTTTGTTTTGATTCAAATATAATTTCAATTAAGGTATCTCATCGTTTTAAACTTGACGCTCCATAATCTTGTATAGTTACATTTATATGATATTTAATCGGTACTTTACTAAATGTTTGATCCCAATCTTTTTTGACTTTCTCCCATGTTCTCGGGTGTTTAATTCTTAATTGGTTGCCAAAACCCGCAATATCGACTTGATATTCTTTTTGTATTTTTTTTGTAACATGATGTACTAAGTGCTTTACTTCTTTTTCAATAGCTTTTTCTTCCTTTTTTAAAAATTCATTTTCAAAATCTTTTCCTGATTGCATCCAATTTTCAGACAAACGCCCTACTGATTCAATGTTTACATCAAAGGAAATATTATTTCCGTTAACATGTGGTATGATTTTGCTTTTTATTGACTTTATTTCGTATATAATGAGTTTCTTTGATTCTTTATCAAAAGTTTTTACCACACCACCATTCCTTTTTCCGTTTATCCATACTACTCCTTCCAATTCCTGTTCATTTAAAAAGCCCATCAACTTTTTTGTCTTCCCTTTAATTACAGCAGCTCCTGCAAATTTTGTTTCCCCTTTTATCGAGATTACATTTTGCAAAAGAAAACTGGACCCTGACCGCATCTTTCCTTCCAATTTAGCGAGCGATACAGGAGGTAAAATCCTTGTTGTTCTATTTCTATTATCTGCAATTCCAGACAAACGAAATGCTGGAATTTCTCCTTTTTTGTTTGATTCCAGTACCTCCTTCGCTAGCCCCTTGCTAATTAAGAGCATACAGCTAAGCCGAACTTCATTGTCACGGAGATACTGTTCAAGTAATTGTTCTAAACTGTATGTACGTACAAGACTATCACTAATAACAATGTTTTTTAAATGTGGGCTGAACATTGTGCTCTCTCTTTTCAATGAAAACTCACGAACAATTTGATGAATGGAATCACCTGTCTCAGAAACATTAATATAACGTTTTTGTTGTCCATTTCCTTTACTTTGTGCTTGCGAACTAACAATTTGATAAGTAGCTGTTATAAGATTTCTTTTAGGATAACCTCCTTCCTCATCCTCTTTCTCAATTGTTGAATCCTTCCCTTTATCTAGTGCTATACCTGCAGTTAAACTCAACTCTTCTACTTCTTTACTGCTCCAACATCCTGTTAAAAATAGAAGCAAAAGCGTCCATAACAAAGCAAAATAGAACCGCATATAATTAAATTTATTTTTCACACTACTCCTCCTTTTAATCGCGTAATAATAAGAAGAAGCAGTGGCAGTAAACCAAATAAAAATAAAGCAGCATTACCGAGCATATCCCCCAATTTAAGCAAGTCATTTATATTTTTCGAAGTCATAGCAATGATGTAAATGATTGGAATCAAAGCAAAAATAAACGGATGAATACTCTTTTTAAAGAGTTGCGCTAATCCTAATGCAGCTGCATAATAACTAATCGTATAGGTAGCAAATATTTGCATAATCCATATTACAAGCAGTAAAGATTCAAAACGTTCAAATATCAATCCAGAAATTTCAAAACTGCGCATAAGGTCAATTGTCGGCCATGTTCTTGTTACAACCCCATCAATTGATAATGCACCAATGACCATTACAACAGTTATTACATAAAAGATTAACGGAATAGAAATTCCAACTAAAATAGCTTTTACTGCTTTATTTCGTTGTTCCATAAATACCAAAAGAATTAACATAATTTCAGGACCTGTATATGCGAGAGACGTTGTTTTTATCCCATCTAATACTGGTTTAATTCCCAAACCTAATACGGGACGGAGATTATCTATCTCGAATATTCCGATGCTCATAAAGGAAATGATTAAAAAAATAAAAACAGTAATAGGAAATATTATTTCAAACATCCGTGCAATTGAATTAATACCACTCATAATCAAATAGAGACCTATCCACATAAAAGGCATAACAATAGCCCATGTGGGGGTTCCTTCGAGCAAAAAAAAGCTTATTACTTCTGCCATTGAACGAATTTGAAATGCTGAAGTTGTAAGAAAATACCCTATAATAAGAAAACTAAGCAACCTGCCTATCCATTTCCCTACAATATCTTGACTGTATTGGTAAAATGTTTTTTCTGGAAACTGCTGACTTAATTTGACCATAATTACTCCTGAAACCATTGCCAGTATTCCACCTAATATCACACTTATCCATACATCTGGTGTTTTCACTTTTTCCACAGATGCTCTAGGCAGAGTGAGAATTCCTGTCCCAAGTATGTAATTTACAATAATAACAACTGCCTGTGAAGTTGTTATTCGGTCTTTAAGTTTAGTAATCACTGAAGGCCACTTCCTTTCGTCATCAGCTACCTTTTGCGGATATTTTTTTTGGTATGCATTATTTTTGGTCGACGTCTCATTATTTTTAATGGCATGCGAACCATAAAATCTTTCCAGTCACTGAATCGATATGGAACAGCAGGACTGGTATAAGGAACGCCAAAACTTTTCAGTTTCACTAAATGACTGCAAAGTAAAAGAAAGAAGAGAATAACTCCATACAAACCAAATATCGCAGCACAAAACATAGCTACAAAACGAAGAATGCGTAACGTAATTCCTACACTATATTGTGGAATAGTAAAAGAAGAAATAGCTGTTACCGCAACAACGATAACCATTATTGGACTAACAATTCCTGCTTCTACGGCAGCCTGACCAATTATTAAACCGCCCACAATTCCCATTGCAGGTCCAATTGGTTTAGGCAGACGTAAACCTGCTTCTCGCAAAACTTCGATAGCTACTTCCATAATTAACGCTTCTATTAAAGCGGGAAAAGGAACTCCTTCTCGCGATCCGATAATAGAAATAGCGAGCTTAGTGGGAATTAATCCTGGATGAAATGAAATAAAAGAAATATACAGTGCTGGAGCAAATAATGAAACAAAAGCTGTCATGAAGCGTAATAAGCGGAGAAGCGTACCAGGAAGCCACCTTTCATAATAATCTTCTGGTGATTGCAGCAGCATACTAAATGTAACTGGAGCAATTAAAACAAATGGTGTTCCATCTAACAAAATAGCTACTCGACCTTCCATTAAAGCACTAATAACACGATCAGGTCGTTCTGTATTTTGAATCTGTGGAAAAGGACTTAGATAATTATCTTCAATGAGTTGCTCTATATAACCAGATTCGAGTACACTGTCTATGTCAATTTTCTGAATTCTGTTTTTTACTTCATCCACCAATTCTGTACTAGCAAGATCTCTAATAAATGCGACAACTAACTCTTTCTTTGCACGTTCTCCTACTGGTAGCTTTACTAATGATAAACTCTCATCCGCACAATGTCGTCGCAAAAGTGAGGTATTATCACTTAATACTTCAGTAAAACCGACCCGTGGCCCTCTGACTAATGCCTCCGATACTGGTTCTTCAATGTTTCGTTTATTTGCTTTTGTTGTACCAAGAATAAACACATCTGCTAAACCATCAATTAAAAGAGCTGTTGAACCTATCAATACTTTGGGTATTAAATCTTTTATGTAATGGACTTCTGCTACTTCACTAATTGTAAGAACTTTATTTTTAATATATTCTTTTGAAACAGTCCCCTCCACATAAGAAGATTCATTTTTATATTCATCAGAAAAATCATCCATTAGTAATTTCATAATATGTTTGTCAATTATCTCTTTATCTGATAGGCCATCAACAAAAACGATCCCAGCCTGAATATCTGTGCGTCCAATATTAAACTTCCGAAAGCGAACATCAGAATTATGTCCGATTTGTTGCTTTATAAGTTCTAAGTTAGAGGCAAAATCATTTGTGAAATGAACGATTGCATTTTGAGAAGGTTTATGCTCTTGTTTCGTTTTACTTTGAATATTATTTTTTTTCACTTGTTTGTCTCTTGACTTCCACCAACTCATTCTTCCCACTCTTTCTCTGACATACGAACCCAATGAAAAACTCTTGAGATAGTATACGGAATTAAAAACAAGATAAAAGCTTGTACAAAGACTTTCCAATCTGGAAGATAAGAAGTAATTATGTTCCACATTTTTATCACCCAATTTATATACTCTGCTAGGATTGAGATTTCTAAAAAACGATATGTACTTAATAAAAAATAACGATAAGATTAAAGAGCAGAAAAGCGAGACATTATGCTTGTTTAGTACCAATAACCTAATTAGTATAAAAACATTTCTGACTTAAAATACCATTTCCAATTATAATTTGTTAAATATTATCTCCTTTTCCGTTATTTATATGCCCGCATTTGAATTTCAAATAATATAAGGATCAATGATATTTCCTCTTAAAGAAAAAAAGATGCTAGAAGATAGCATCTTTTTTTAAATTCAACTTACTATGTATTTATATTTTATTGTGAAAATACTCGTTTTTTTTAATGAATATTAATGTTTAAAAAAATAAAAAATACATATTCTTTTGTTCTAAGTTCATACACTTCTACCAAATCGATACGGAATTTTCTGATTTTAAAACTAATATGAAATAAAGGAGAATAAAAAGAAAAACTATTATCAATCTATCAATTGAAAATAATACTTAGCAAGAGTTTATCATCTTAACTCCAAGTGTATTCGTTTTGCTTCAAAATAAAGAACTTGAATAAATTTTTTCGTATCAATACGAGCAGGTAATGTTGGTTCATTATTCAATTCTGTCATCTTTCTCCTTACGGTAGTAAAATCAAAAAATCTAGAAGCATAATTTTCGAACTTCGGGTTTAAAAAATCAGTAAGTCCAAGGGATGCTAAATGGTTTAATGATTGATAAATTGCTCTCCGAATCCGTTGTTTGGAAGCTTCTATGAACCTTTTTAATTCGGCATCTTCAGCTGAATCCCCAAGTTTTTTTTGAGCCAAATTCATAAAAATCTCTTTTAGTGAGGGAAAGCCTTGTTCCAACGTGTTATCTTGTTCATATTTATATAAATAATCTAGCATATCCATTAAATCTTTACTTCCACTTTCACTGGCTATTCCTAATTCAGACAAAAGAAAATGAATGGAATTTTGAAAATGATTAAAAGTATTTAAATGTTTTTCATTACGGTATTTTTCTTGCGCACTTGAATTACTATCCAATTTTAGTACCATATTAAGCGATTCTTGAATGTTTTTTATTGATTTTTCCAAACGAATTCGTTCAATAACTTTCCGAACAACTGTTAATACTTCAATCCGGTTAATTGGCTTAATAATATAGTATTCAACACCAAGCGAATAAGCTTCAGCAATTAATTCTTTTGATTCTACTTGAGAGACCATGATGATTTTCCCTTTAAACGAAGGGTTTATTTGACGGATTGTTTTTATTCCATCTTGAATCGGCATTAACAAATCGATAAATAAAATGTCTATATTTTTAAGGATTAGCATTTGTTGCTCTAAAGATAAACCATCCTCAGCTTCACCTATAACCTCCCCAAGATCTTCATCCTCGATAATTTGAGCCAACATTGAGCGAACCGCTTTTTCATCATCTACTATATAAAAATACATAGAATCACCCTTTCGAAATTATATGATCAATCCCTAATCTAATTATAAAAATTGATCCTTTTCCTTCGGTTCTGTCCTCAAGCGTAACATCACCTTCAAGTTGTTCGACCATTTCTTTAACATACGATAATCCGATACCTGTCGATGGATTGCCTAAATCATCATATTTAGAAGTAAACCCAGGCTCAAAAATTGAATCTTTATATTTTGAAGAAATACCAGGACCATTATCGCCTATTTGAAATTCAACAAAATGGTGGTCTTTATTAATGTCAATTGTGATGGTTCCCATACCTTGGATAGCTTCTACAGCGTTTGTAACGATATTATTTATAATAGATAAGATTGTGTAAATATGATAATGAGGATGCACACCATCAATTTTATACACAAATTGGATGTCTTTCTCTAGCAACCGTGCATATTTCGTATTTGCCCGTATAATGATATTTACTAGTTCATGTACAGACATATAATCTGTAAAACTTTCATCAGAAATTAGTTTTGAAAGCCCCGCAAAAATACGTTGGTTATCCTTTTTAACGTCATGGACCTCACCAGCAATTTGTAATGCCTGTTGCCTTAAATCCCCAAACTGAAAATCCATCTGTTTGTGCTCAAAAGAGTCTAAGGTTTTATATAAATCATAGGATTTTTTTGTTATATTCTCAGCATCTTGTAATGTTTTTTTTAAATGAACAGCATCTTCATATAAATTAGAGATGAGCATGAGCATGTGTTCATTTTGTTTCTTTATGTGTCTCTCCCTTGATTGCGCTTCATACAATTTCATCATATTGAAAAAGCTTAGAACTATAAAACTATGGGAACATGCGATAACAATGATCTCATTTATTGCCTCGGATGTGATTGATGTTTTTAATACGAAATATTGAATCATTAATTCCACACAGTCTGACAGTATTTCAATCATGCAACCAATAAAACCAATCATTAGTGGTTGATGATAAAAACGTTTAATTTTTGCTAAATGAAAGAGATACGAATAAGTAAAATAAAAGAAAAAACTAGGATAGTGAGTATGAAAAGCGGCTAGCCAATCCATATTTCCCTTTATAATGACATCCATTGAGATACGAAATACTACAACGACTATCGCTGTTAAAAAACCCGGTAAAAATGCTGGAATTCTTCGAAACAATAACAAAAAAAAGAAAAATGTTGGTGCACCAAAGCTCATTCTAAATGTTTCATTTAAAGGAAATGACTTTATTTCACCTACTAAGGGTACTGTAAGTATCATTAAAACGAGAATATAGATGTCTTTTTTTACTAAATTACTAAGATTCAAAATAATCACTTCTCACTTTCGCCTAACAGTCAGTATACAAACCTATTTGCATTAATACAATACTTACTCTATTTTTTTCAAAAACTGATAAATAAGATATAAACGAAAGTATTATAGATTGTGAGTATTCATTACACCCTTCTACTTTAGAAAGATACTTTATAACTCAAAAATGTTCAGACACAATATAAGGTCTGAACACTTTTGGAATCGTTCTTACACCAAAATATCTGTGCTCCTTTTTAAAATATACTTAAATCCCATTCTTTTGCAATATGTTCTAACAACATAATTCCTGGTAAACTATTCCCATATTCATCAATGGCCGGTCCGTAAATACCAATACCACATCCATCTTGGAACGATAAATCCTTCCTAGATTTTGAGGGAACAAGTGTCATAATTCCGCCGGATACCCCACTCTTAGCTGGTAATCCAATGAAAGCAGCAAATTTTCCAGAAGCGTTGTACATTCCACAAGTAAGCATTAAAGCTTTTGTTAACCTAGCTACTTCTTTAGGGAGCACTTGTTCTTTGCGAATAGGATGATATCCATCATGTGCTAGTATAAGCCCTATTAAGGCAATATCTTCAGTATTTATTTCAATCGAACATTGTTTTAAGTAAACCTCTAGTGTCTCCTCCACATCTGATTCTAGAAAACCATTCTCCTTTAAATAGTATGCTAATGCTCTATTACGATGAGCGGTTTCCCATTCTGATTGAAATACTATTTCATTAATAGCGGGACGCTTCTCTATCATTTTTTCAATTAATACGTATAGAGATTCTAATTTTTCTTGCACCGATGTCCCTGGCAAAAGTGAAGCTATCGTAATCGCTCCAGCATTGATCATAGGATTAAAAGGTTTTCCTGGTTTATGTATCTCTAAACGAATAATTGAATTAAAGGCATCTCCAGTTGGCTCTACGTCAACTCGTTCTAATACATAAGAAATACCACGACTTAAACAAGCGGCTATAAAACCGATTACTTTTGATATACTTTGTAATGTGAAAGGTATCTCCCAATCTCCTGATTTTATCATTGTTCCATCTGGCTTTACTATACAAATACCTAACTGCGATACATTTATTTCCCCCAGAGCGGGAATATAACTGGCGCTTCGTCCCTTAGCTGCATACGCTCGATAATGAGCTACCCATTGATCTAAGCAAACTTTTTCTTGCCCCTCAACTTGAACGCTAGATTCCTTTATCATTTAATCATATTCCCCCGTACTATTAACTTTATATAGAATGATTTTTTCTTTACTATAATCAATACTATTTGCACTAGAACCAAGAAAAATATTCAGACATATTGCAGTCTGAATATCCTTCTTATTACACACTTTTCTTTTTTGAAGTTTTCTCATAACTATCCCAACATTCAATATTTTCAAGCCCTTTAATGTTTTCTTTATAAAAAATAGGATCTTTACCAGCTTTTTTCTGGTTTATATAATCTTGTAACGCCGCAAATGCTACTTTTGAAAGTAAGGTAATAGCAATTAAATTAATAATAACCATAAAGCCCATAAATAAGTCCGCTAAATCCCATACAATTTGAATCTTTGCAACAGAACCAAATACAATCATAGCCAACACACTTATTCTGTATATCATTAACCACACTTTACTTGTATGTAAGAAGCGAATGTTTGTTTCACCATAATAATAGTTGCCAATTAACGCACCAAATCCAAATAAAAAAACAAAGATAGCAAGACAACCCGATGCCCAAGAACCGATGTGTTCACTTAATGCTGCTTGTGTAAGTGCAATACCATTTAACCCCGGTTGTTTATATGCATCAGACAGCAAAATAATAAAGGCAGTGCTAGTACAAATGATCAGTGTATCCGTTAATACACCAAATGCTTGAATCAGTCCTTGTTTCACCGGATGACTTGTTGTTGCTGTTGCGGCAACGTTTGGTGCACTTCCCATACCAGCTTCATTTGAGAATAAACCGCGTTTAACTCCATTCATAAGTGCTGCACCAATTGAACCGCCTGCTATTTGTTTAAAACCAAATGCATTTTGAACAATAAGAGAAAGAACTTCCGGCATTTTTGATATGTTGGTAACTACAACAAATAATGCAACTCCAATGTATAATACCGCTAAAAATACCACCTTGTATTCAGCCATCTTTGCAATACGTTGTACACCACCAAAAATAATCGCAGCGAAAGCAATGGCCATGATTATCCCAACTGTTAGACGATCTGTACCAAATGAGTTTTGAAAAGCAATTGTAACTGTATTTGATTGTACTGAATTGAATACAAGACCAAAAGTAATTGTGATTAAAATAGAGAATAATACTCCCATCCAACGTTTATTCAACCCTTTTTCCATATAATAGGATGGACCACCACGGAAACCAGTTTTATCTTTTACTTTATATATCTGTGCTAATGTGCTTTCGACAAAACTGGATGCTGAGCTAATAATAGAAATAATCCACATCCAAAATACAGCTCCAGGACCACCTAATGCAATTGCAATCGCAATTCCTGTGATATTCCCTGTTCCAACGCGGGCTGCCATACCAATACAAAACGCTTGAAAAGGAGAGATTTGATCTTTAGAACCACTTTTCCCCTCCATTAATACACGGACCATCTCTTTTAACATTCGAAACTGTACAAAATTCAATTTAAATGTAAAATAAATTCCGCAAATAACAAGCATAATAATTAACAATTTAGACCATAAAAAATCATTTGTTGATCCGACTAAGTCTAAAAAAAGCCTTTCCATATCATCACTCCATGCCAAATTTTGTATATCATAATCTATATAAAATCACCTATATTTCCTGGTATAAATACCTCTTTTATATTCAAATACAACAAGGATAAAAATTTTCTATATTAATCGGATTGGCCTGTTTAAGCAAACATCACAACATGTAACCGTAAAACTGAAATTTTGAAGTACTTAACGCTTATACAAACGGATGCTCTACCCCTTTCTGCAAACTAATATTTTTATCCACTAACATTGTTGTACTATTATGTTTGTTTCGTTTACCGGTGATTTAAATCATAATAATCAATAGTGGTTAAGTGTTTTTTTGTTAATTGTCTCAAGAACATGGAAATATCTCCTTTCTCACTACTAATCTCAAAAATAGGCTAGGTAAAAACTTCGCGAAAAATCTATAAAGCGCTTTCACTATTCAACTAAGAAAACCTTGTCTTTAATTTATAATTAAAAGTACAGAATGTTACGAAAAAGTACAGATTTTTATAAAAACAAAAAATATTTTAAGTTTTTTTCATCTAAAAAACACTGAGATTTTGTGAATTTTATACAGTATCCAAACGTCGCAGATTCCGTTCTACCTAACCTTTGACAAGCCTCTATTTTCTTCATAAAAACATGCATACTTTTCTCTTTTAGAAGTTCATATAAAGGATTTGAAATCAAGAATCAACGAAATATTATAAGAATATTTAAAAAATAAAACATTTAATTTATTTATGGTATCATACAAAAAACATTTGTTTTCTCAATTAATCCCCCTAGTGGGATTCCTCTATATTGCACATATTTACAACATTACAGACACTTAGCAAAAAAGGATTTTGTTGAAGGGATGAAACATTACAAAACTCTTATTTAGGACCTTATGTCATCCTCTTTTCTAGCAATATCGAGTTATCCAAAAATATGATTTTGACAGCTCCACAAATAAAAAACTACTCATATTATTATTTTTTTGAAAACGTTATTAATATTATTCCATTTAAGTTTCAAATTTTAGAACAACCAATTGATAAGAAAAGCTATTAATTTTATTGCAATATAAGAGGATTTGTTGAATATCTATCATTAAATGTATATTTCCTTTGCTTTTCATTCTACTAACATAGATTACAGGTGGTGTATTGTGAAAGAAATAGTATTCGTTCAAAATAAAAAAAGACTCCTTATGAAATTCAAATTTTTAAAAAAGGATTTAATACTTACCATTTCACTGATATTAGCAATTGTAAGCTGCTTAATACATTCGCCAAGGTTCGAATATATTAACTTTGAAGTGTTAATTAGCTTATTTAATCTAATGGTGGCCATTAAGGCCTTTGAACAGCTAAAAATATTAGACAAACTTGCCGTTTTGATTTTAAATAAATGCAATAACAGCAGGTCAATATCTATTATTCTAATTTTGTTATGCTTTATTTGCTCCATGGTTGTAACAAATGATGTCGCCCTCCTCACTTTTGTACCAATAACACTTGTCATTAGTAAAAATACACAAATGAACATGATGGATACAATCATCTTGCAGACAATTGCGGCAAACATCGGTAGTAGCTTGATGCCTATGGGAAACCCACAAAATTTATACCTATATTCTTACTATGGAATTAAGCTCATCCCATTTTTAGGTTCAATCCTGCTTTTAGCTGTACTTGGAATTAGTTTGTTATTTATATTTACTCAAAAACTTCAAAAAACAGATTTAAAAATAGAACTACCTGTAATTACCGTGAAAAATCGAAAAAAAGCTACCATCTGGATTTTGATACTTATCACTATCATTGCATCTATTTTTGGTGTCATTGATTATTACATTGCGCTAATAGTCACATTGATAGCAGCATTTACGTTAGATAGAAACTTACTATTTAAGATCGATTACTTTCTTCTAATAACCTTTGTCGGTTTTTTTATTTTTATCGGAAACATTTCCCATTCGGATGCGCTGGAGACATTTGCTCGCGCTAATTTAAGAGGAGATACTTCAGTCTTCTTTAGTTCCATATTTTTGAGTCAATTGATTAGCAATTTTCCTACTTCAATTCTTCTATCAAACTTTACTTCTGATTGGAAAGCTTTATTACTAGGAGTAAATATTGGAGGGCTTGGAACAATTATCGCATCTTTAGCCAGTGTAATCTCCTATAAACTATTCATTCAGGCCAATGTTAAAGAGAGTAAGGCGTATTTAATTAAATTTAGCATTTACAACTTTTTATTTTTAATCATACTTACATGTATACAATACTTTATTTTTAAATTTCTATAACTTTAAAAAGTGATTACTACTAGAATAATAAAAACCAAAACTTTCTCAACATTAAATTGGGAAAGTTTTGGTTTTAAAGTACATAATACTTACAATTAGCATTATAAGCAAGATCCACAAATTGCATCAATTAACTCACCAGTTATCCAACGACTGTCTGATGATCAAAGAAAATCTCTAAAAACTAGTTGATAATCTTTTAGAATTAAACTTTCCTATAATACTATTTGCTATTTCTTCAATATTTTCATTTAGAAAGAAATGATTACCTTCAAAAGAATGAAAAGTACACGTTTTACTTGTGTATCGTTCCCATTTTATTACTTGATCATATGTAGTAAATTCATCATTTTCCCCATTAAATATAAGAAAATCAATATCACATGGTTGTGTATTTTTGTCATGAATATACGTCTCAACGATTTTAAAATCTGCTCTTAGAATAGGGAGAAAAATCTTCATTAATTCTTCTGATTGCAGTACCCCAGATGGTGTACCTCCCATTGCAATAACTTCTCTTTTAAATTGTTCGTTAGAAAGATTATGTCGGATGTTTTTTATTTTACTATTTGGATGATTTCTACCGGATAAGACAAGAAATTTAGGCAATACGCTTTTAGAATCTTGTATTTTTCTAGCTACTTCATAGGCAATCAAACTTCCCATACTATGCCCAAATAAAATATATGGCGAATCATCTATCTGCATAACGATATTATTATAGACATCATTTACCGCTTCTTCCATACTTCCGTACAAACTTTCTTCAATTCTATATCCTCTACCAGCTAACTCTATCGGGACTACCTCAATATATGGATTAAAGTAATTTTTCCATTTTGCGTAACTAAACGCGGATCCCCCAGCATGTGGAAAGCAAAAAAGTTTAGTCTTCTGCATTGATTTTCTCCTTACTTTCAAATTTGTATATAGTTTGGAAAATTGCATAAATGTCTTTAATTATTATCTCTTGCGGAAATTCATCCCTTGTTGCACAAGCAGATACCTTATAATTTGGCTCAATGTTATATTGTCTAAAGTAAAAGTTTTGAGGTATATACTTATATGAAATTAAAGTTGGTGACTCTTTTTTTATAGAGAATGAATTTAACGGGATATAAAGCCCTTTTCCAATCGTTTTTATATAACTTTCTTTTAATGTCCATAAATCATAAAAATAATTAATTTGTTCATCAGAATTTATATTAGATATATCATAAAATTCTTCCTCTGAAAAAAATTCATTTGCTAATTTAAGAGCCTCTATCTCTGAAATCTTTTCTATATCAATACCCACATTAAAATTAGCAGTAGTACAAACCATCCATTCTCCTGAATGTGACAGATTAAAATGAAAGTCAGAAAAGTTTTCAACAAAAGGTTTTCCATACTCATTATATATAAATCTAATTTCTTCATTATTAAT
Source organism: Bacillus sp. 196mf (assembly GCF_003217275.1). Classification (NCBI taxonomy): domain Bacteria; kingdom Bacillati; phylum Bacillota; class Bacilli; order Caryophanales; family Bacillaceae; genus Bacillus; species Bacillus sp. 196mf. The sequence continues at coordinate 426,450 of NZ_QJTG01000002.1, read as the reverse complement.
TTTATACTTTTGGCAGATTAGAGATCGGATTAGTAAATCTCCTATCAGGGTCCTATTAATGTCGCATGAATTTAATAAACGCTTCATTCGTTCTTTCTTCTCATTTGAAACTAAGTTACTAAGTTGCTTAAACAAATGACTTTCAATATTCTTTGGTATTTTCACAGCTTGAATTTGTATGATAAATCACGTCCTTTTTTAAAGAATTACTTCATATATGAACGTTACATAAATTCAAATTCACATTACTAAATTGCATATACAATAGGAAAGGTGCATATTTACATATCAATGAAAATATGCACCTTTCCTCAGTAATATCATCAGGCATTCGCTTCTATTACAAAGATTTCTATGTCTCTACCAATTACTTTTTACATTATCCCCTTAAAAAGTAATGCTCTTAATATATTCATTATTCCCTACACTTGATATGCATGCAGGTATTGGTCTCCCCTTTTCGTTCATTGCGTTGCATCTTTTGCGCTCTCTACTTTTCAGTTAATGAAAGGGATGTTTCTTTTATCTCTTCAAATTCATTTAATAGGTACTTAGCTATCTTTTCAACTGCGGGGAAGTCTACTATTTCCTCATGTGATCCAGGGACAGAATACTTATTTACTCTTCCTTTTAATAAAGGTCCCCAATCTGTAAACAACTCTTTTCCTTCCTCAGCACTAAAGTAGAGAACTTCTCCAGAGTATGGTATTAAATCATGCTCTGCCATTATATTCAGGCATTTCCTATGAGCATTGATAACTTGCTTCAAATTGATAAGATCTGCATCAGGCGGGAGTACTCCTTCCATAATTAATCGCTCTACAAGCATATCTTGTTTATGGAAGAGGCCTTCTTCCTGCTCAGTAAAATCTCTAGGAATGAAATGCTCATATATATATGAGAGCATATCCTCCGTTGTTTTATAGTCCTGCTCTGAAGGTACTTTAGTATCCATTAGTATCAACAACTCAACTTCCTCACCTTGACTCCTTAGTACAGTTGCGATTTCATAAGCAATCGCACCGCCTAAAGACCATCCTCCAAGACGATATGGACCTTCTGGCTGAACACGTTTTATTTCTTCGATGTAAAGTTGAATTACTTCCGGCAAAGTTAACTCGTCAATTTCTTTCTTTTCTATAAGAGGATTCTGTAAACCATAAAATGAACAATGGCTCTTAAGCAATCTTGCTAGTTGAATGTAACAGAATACATTCCCCATAAACGGATGAACGCAGAAGAAAGGTCTTTTCTCTGATTCTTGTAGTGAAACTAGCGCTGCTACTGATTTCGTCATATCATGCTTATCACGAATAAGGCATGCGATTCCTTCCACTGTTGGATTCTTAATCAATGTAGACACCTTAATCTCTTTTCCAAACTTCTCCCTAATTTTTGAAACTAATTTAATTACAAGGAGAGAGTGTCCTCCTCTATTAAAGAAATCATCATTTACATAAACATCTTCTATCTGTAACACATCCTGCCAGATTTTAATCAACTGATATTCAATTTCATCCCTTGGAATGATTGGTGTAGAGAAGTTATTTTCTCTATGAATAGTTAAATTGTTCAATGCCTTTCGATCAACTTTGCCATTTGTTGTAAGAGGAATCTCGTCTACCTTAATAAAGTGAGCGGGAACCATATAATTTGGTACTTGTGTCTTGAGATACTCACGCCACTCATGCATACTAACATCTCCAACTACATAAGCAACCAATCTCTGCTCTCCTAATTTATCCTCTGTTACCAAAACTACTGCTTCTTTTACCAATGGATGCCTCTCTATACTCGCTTCAATCTCTTCAAGTTCAATACGAAAGCCCCTAATTTTCACTTGATTATCAATTCTTCTCAAGTAATCTAAATTACCATCAGGTAAATAACGAACCAAATCTCCCGTACGATATAAACGTTCTTCTTCATTAAATGGATGACGGATGAATCGCTCTGCTGTTAATTCTGGGCGATTCAAGTATCCTCTCGCTATACCTGCACCTCCAATATATAGCTCACCTGTTACACCAACTGGAACAGGTAACAAATTTTTATCTAATACATAAGTTTGAACGTTCGGCAACGGACGGCCAATTGTTACTCTCTTACTATCTTTTTTGATATGATAGCATGTTGCATCAACCGTACATTCTGTAGGACCGTATACATTATAAAAATCAATTTTTTCTGTCTCTACTAGCTGTTCCCATAATGACGGCATAATTGCTTCACCACCGACTAATATCTTACTTGGTACATGAACATCAGCACTTATTTCTAGCAATCCTCCATCTATAAGTAATTGAAGTAATGAAGGTGTCATATCAAACATTTCCAATTTATTCTCCCTAATATAGGACACAAATTGTTCCGGATTAGTGCGAACTTCACTTGGGATAATATATAAACTTGAACCATAAAGCAACATTTGTAATTGCTGAATAGATACATCAAAGGCAATTGACGCATTCAAACCGACGCGCATATTACTAGGTATGTCATGTGAGAAAACTTCTTTTTGTAAACCATAGGATAGGTTTATTACAGAATGGTGCTGTACTAAAGCCCCCTTTGGATTCCCTGTCGAACCAGAAGTATAGATAACATACGCTAAGTTTTCCCCTGTTACCTCACATATTGGTGAAAGTTTGCTTTCTTGAGAAAGCATTGCTTGGTCCCTATCTAGGCAAACTGTCTTGATGTCTTTAGGTATCCATCCTAGTAATACCTCATTTGTAACTAAAACTTTAATTCCCGTGTCTTGTAAAATATATTGCAGGCGGCTTTCTGGATTCGATGGATCCAATGGAACATAGGCTGCTCCAGCCTTCCAAATTCCCATGAGACCAACAATCATCTCAACTGATCGATCAAAGCAGAGGCCAACTAATGACTCTGTCCCAATTCCACATTTCTGTAAATGATGGGCTAATTGATTAGCTCTTTCATTCAGCTCTCGATATGTTAGTTGCTGTTTTTCATCTACTACTGCCAACGCGTCAGGTGTACGATTTACTTGCTCTTCGAATAGTTGATGAATTACATTTTGACGTGGATAGGATATAGTATTATTATTCCATTCTTCCAATAGCTTTCTTTGTTCAGCTTCCGTAATATATACTAGCTCCGATAGATTTTGATCAATGTTTTTGAGCATTTGCATTAACACTTGGTGTAAATGACCCAGCATTCGTTCAATGGTTACTCTATTAAACTTACTACGGTCATACATTAACTTTAACGATAACTGGATTCCTGGAACTACAGCTAACCCTAATGGGTAGTGGGTTTGTTCTACCCCTTCCAATTCACCAATTTCCAGATTTTCTGAAGACTCCTCTTTCACTGGATAATTTTCAAACACATATAAACTATTGAACAGCGGTATTCCTCTAGGAACTTCACTCCACCCCTGAATCTCTGTCAAAGAAGCATACTCATATTGTCTTCTTTCTATCTCTTCCTCTTGTATCTTCTGCAACCAATCTATTAATTTTATATCATCCATCAATTGAATTCGCGTCGGTGACGTTGTAATGAAAGGACCTACGATGTTTTCAACATCAATAATCTCCGTAGAACGCCCTGAGCTTGTTACACCAAAAACAATGTCATTTTCTCCACTATATCGGCTCATGAGATATGCCCATGCCCCTTGAATTACTGTACTCAAAGTAAGTTTATTGCGTTTCGCCCATCCTTGTAACGCTTGAGTCTGCTCTTCTGATAAATACGTAACCTTCTCTGTGTAACCTTTTTCTTCCTCTTTACTTTCTAAGCCCAGCAAAGTTGGCGCAGTAAAACCTTTTAGCTTCTCTCTCCAGAATTGTTCCGCCTGCTCCTTATCTTGTTCTCTTAACCATTGGATATATTTCTTATATGGTGAGGACTTAGGTAACTTCACAGCTTCTCCATTCATTCTCTTCTGATAGACTGTAAGTAATTCATTAAAGACCAATGGTAAACTCCATCCATCCAGTAAAATATGGTGATGGGTCCAAACAATCCGATATTCTTCCTCACCTTCTTGAATGACTGTTACCCGCATCAATGGTGCTTCATCAAATTGGAAGGCTTGTTTTCGATCTAATGCCAAAAAGACTTTTCTTTTTTCCGCTATCTCTTCACTTGTCATTGTACGCCAGTCTTCTTTGTTCACTTTAAATGGGATATTTTCATACACCACTTGTACAGGTTTTTCAATTTCGTCCCATACAAATGCTGTACGAAAAATTTCATGCCGCTGAATTACAGATTTCCAAGCCTGCTCAAAAGTAGGAATATCCATTTCCCCTTGAATCATAAAACTCAATTGCACTATATACGGTGCAACATGTTCATCCCCTTGATCATGCAATGTGTGGAAGATCATACCTTCTTGCAAAGGTGATAGTGGATATAAATCAGTAATCTGATTTTTCTTTCCACGATGCATTTTATTTAGTACATTTGTCAAACCTTCTTGGCTAAGATTAGCCATTGCAAAATCCGAAATGGTCAGTGCAGATTCTCTATCTGAAGATTGAATCAATCTACTCAGTTGATATAGCATATTCTGTGCAATACTTTGAATCGTTGATTTGGCAAATTGTCCAACATTGTATACCCAAGTGAACTGAAGTTTTCCATCCGTTACAACCCCAATTACATCAATTACATGCGATCGCTTGGAACCGGCAGCATGATCTAAACGCTTAAATTTGTTCTCTGGAATAAACATTGCATCGCTAGAAAACATTTGGTCAAATTGTCCAAGATAGTTAAAACTAATAGACGGTGTATATTGGGAGCTTAATGGCTCACACATTGTTGTGTTCATGTAACGCAACACCCCATAATCAACACCCTTATTAGGAATTTTGCGAACTTGTTCTTTAACTGCTTTTAATGCTGCAATTGGCGTATTAGCATTAGTAATATTTAAATGAACTGGGTAAATACTTGTAAACCATCCCACGGTTCTCGATAAATCAACATCTTCAATAATCTCTTCTCGACCATGTCCCTCTAAATCTACGCTTAATATCGGCTGCCCCGTACATGCTGCTGTAGCTTGTACCAATGCTGCTAATAATACTTCATTGATTTGGACACGGTGAGTGCTTAAAGTCTCTTGCAATAACATACGGGTCTCATTCTCGTTTAACACCACAGTAATTTCCTCAGTTACTGCGCTTACTGGATTACTTATAGTACCATCTACTGGCAGTATAACTACGTCTTGTTCAACCTGCTGCTCCCAGTAATGTAGCACTTCTTTTGATATTCCAGTTTGAGCGTAATGTTGTAATTTCTCCGACCATTCTTTAAAAGATGTACTCTTCATAGGTAATTGAATTTTTTGCCCTTGGACCGCTTGCGTATATGCTGTTTGCAAATCTTCCAATAAAATTCGCCAAGAAACACCATCCACGGCTAAGTGATGAATTGTCCAAAATAATCGACCAGTCTCCTCACCTTCATCAAAATACACCATTCTCATTAAAGGACCATCATGTAAATTCAATCTTTCTTGTGCAACATTAATCTCTTTTTGAATAACTTCATGCCAATCCGCTTCCGGCACTTCGTCTAATGAAATGACAGTCAGCATCAATTGTTCTTCAATTCCTTCATTCCACTGTTCCCAAGTCCCATTAGGTAAACGTTCATATCTTAAACGCAGGGCATCATGATGAAGTAGAAGGTTACGCGCTGCCTTTTCCAGTGATCCTATGTCCAATTTTTCTTTCGTTCTAAAGAACATGGATTGATTCCAATGATGTGGATTAGGATGATTTTGTGCAAAAAACCTTTGCTGAATAGGTGTAAGTATCGTCTCTCCAGTTATAATTCCTTGTTCAGCTTGTACACCTTGTTCTTCTTTGACTACTTGCGCCAACTCAGCAATCGTTTGGTGTTCAAATAGTTGTTTTGGTGTCAACTGTAAACCAGCTTGCTTTGCGCGAGAGACAATCTGAATGCTAAGAATTGAATCTCCACCAATTTCAAAAAAGTTATCATAAATACCAATACGTTTTGAACCTAGCACACGTTCCCAAATGATAGAAAGCTTATGTTCACGTTCATTTCTTGGGGCCGCGTAGCCTTCTTGTATTCCTTGATAATCTGGTATAGGTAACGATTTCCGATCAACCTTTCCATTTATGGTTAGCGGTAATTCTTTCATTTCGACAAAGTAGGAAGGTATCATATGGATTGGCAGTTTTGTTTTAAGATACTCTCGCCATTCTTCTACACTACCTTCGCCCACTACATAAGCTACTAACCTCTTATCTCCCGACTGATTTTCCCTAACTATTACAACTACCTCTTTTACCAAGTCATGCTCTTGTAAAGTCGACTCAATCTCCCCAAGTTCGATTCGAAATCCTCTAATCTTCACTTGATTATCCATTCTTCCTAAGTAGTCTATATTACCATCAGGAAGATATCTCACAAGATCGCCTGTTCTATATAACCTCTCGCCTTCTTTGAATGGATGAGAAATAAATCGTTCGGATGCTAACTCTGGACGATTCAAGTACCCCTTTGCTAGACCTACTCCTCCGATATAAAGTTCCCCCATCACACCAACTGGAACTGGCAACCTATTACTATCTAATACATAAGTTTGGACGTTAGGCAATGGACGCCCAATTGTTACTCTCTTACTATCTTTTTTGATATGATAGCATGTTGCATCAACCGTACATTCTGTAGGACCATATACATTATAAAACTGTATTTTATCAGTCTCTACTAGCTGTTCCCATAATGACGGCATAATTGCTTCACCACCAACCAGTACCTTACTTGGAACATGAACGCCATCACACGTTTCTAACAATCCGGCATCTATAAGTAATTGAAGCAATGAAGGTGTTATATCAAAGATTTCTAACTTGTTCTCCCTAATATAAGCTACAAACTGCTCCGGATCACTTCGTACTTCATTCGGAATAATATACAAACTTGAACCATAAAGCAGCATTTGTAATTGCTGGATAGATGCATCAAAGGCAATTGACGCATTTAAACCGACATGCATGTTAGATGGTATCTCATGTTCGAAAACTTCTTTTTGTAAACCATGCGACAAGTTTAGTACAGAATGATGCTGTATCAAGACACCCTTTGGATTCCCCGTTGATCCTGAAGTATAGATAACATACGCTAAGTTTTCTCCTGTTACTTCACATTTTGGTGAAAGAATGCTTTCTTGTGAAATCATTGCTTGATCCCTATCTAGACAAACTATCTTGATTTCTTTAGGTATCCAGTCTTCCAATGACTCGTTCGTAACTAATACTTGAATTCCAGTGTCCTCCAAAATATATCGTAGACGACTTTCTGGATATGATGGGTCTAATGGAACATAGGCTGCTCCAGCCTTCCAAATCCCCATAATACTAACAATCATCTCAACTGAACGCTCAAAGCAAAGTCCAACCAATGATTCATTCCCAATCCCGCATTGCTGAAGATAGTGGGCCAATTGATTAGCTTTTTCATTCAGCTCTCGATACGTTAACTGCTGTTTTTCATCTACCACTGCTACCGCATCAGGTGTACGATTTACTTGCTCTTTAAACAGCTGATGAATTGTACTTTCCTGTGGGTATGCTACAGCATCATTATTCCACTCCTCCAACTGTTTTTGCTGTAATCCTGACAATATAGGCAACTTAGCTAATGCTTTATCAGGATTCTCCACGATTACATTCAACCAGTTCCCAAAATGTTCAGCCATGGATTCAATAGTTAAGCTGTCAAATAAATCAGTTCTATAAACAAAAGTAAGTAATAAACCCTCTTCCACTTCTGCAGCAGTTAAACTTAAATCAAACTTAGCGATAGGAGCATTACTTTCCATTACTTCTATATTTCTTCCATGTAGTTCTGGTAGCTTCTGTCCCGTATTTTGCAAAGTAAACATGGTTTGGAAAATCGGAGAATGGCTTGTATTTCGTTCAGGTTGGATAACCTCTACAATTTTCTCAAACGGAACATCTTGATACTCATACGCCTTCAATGCTTTTATCCGCACTTGAGACAACAACTCTTGAAATGCCGGTGCATTACTTAAATCAGCGCGATAAACCAATGTATTGACAAAGAAACCAATCAGCCCTTCAATTTCTCGATAATTTCGATTTGCAATTGGGCTGCCAACAATAATATCCGTTTGTCCCGTATAACGAGCAAGGAAACTTTGATACGATGCCAATAAGGTCATGAAAAGTGTGGCCCCTTCTTGACGACTTAGTTCGTTTAATTTATCCAGTAATGAGCGCGATAACAAAACATTATGAGTTAATCCATGGTGGGTTTGCACTGGCGGACGCGGACGATCCATTGGCAACATTAAGACTGGTAACTCACCGGATAATTCTTCCTTCCAATACGCAAGTTGTTGATATAGTACTTCATCTTTCAACCATTCTCTTTGCCACTGAGCAAAATCGGCATATTGAACTGGTAGTGGTTCCAGCTCTGCTTGTTTTTCACCAATCGTATTCTCATAAAATGCCATCCATTCTTGAAGCAAGATTTCCATCGACCATCCATCTGAGATAATATGATGCATATTACACAGAAGAACCCATTCTTCTTCTGAAATTCTTATGAGTTTCCCACGGAACAATGGCCCTTTTTCTAAATCAAATGGAGATTCGACTTCAGTTTGAATCCATTGCTCCAACTTTCTTTCTCGCTCCTCTAATGAAAGCTTAGTTAAGTCCATTTGCAGAAGCGGACGGAAAACGTACGGTTGAATCTGCTGCATAGGATGGCCATCCTCTTCATAAAATACAGTCCGCAAAGATTCATGACGCTCTATCAACTGATTCCATCCCAACTCCAATGCCTCAGGTAACCAATTCCCTGTAAGACGGCATGCCATTGGCATATTATAAAGTGCACTATTAGGTGCAAATTGATCAATAAACCATAAGCGCTGTTGGGCATAAGACAGTGGAATATTTCCCCCTCGTTCCATCGGCATCAATGGTGGAATTTCTCGTTTTTCGCTCCCCTTACGTAACTGATCTATTCGTTTCGATAATGCTTCGACCGTTGAATATTCGAACAGTTCACGTACTGGCAATTTGATTTGAAAGACTTCCTGTAAGCGTGAGACCACTTGTGTAGCAAGTAGAGAGTGACCACCGAGCTCAAAGAATGAATCCTGAACATCAATGTCTCTTATTCCTAGCACTTGACTCCACACTGAAGCAATAAGTTCTTCCAGCGGAGTTCTTGGGTATACAGTATTTTCAGCGGATTGTTCACTAAGTATAGGCAATGCCTTCAAATCAAGCTTTCCATTCGGTGTAAGTGGTAAAAATTCCATCTCAATAAAGTTTGTTGGAACCATGTAATTTGGTAAATGTGTTTGTAGATGTTCTCGCCATTCATGGACACTTCCTTCACCAACTACATAAGCTACTAATCTCTTATCACCTTGATTATCCTCTCGTACCAATACAACTGCTTCTTTCACAGAAGAATGTGCCTGCAAAACAGCTTCTATTTCTCCCAATTCAATCCGGAAACCACGAATTTTTACTTGGTCATCTATACGTCCATGGAACTGGAGATTACCATCAGAAAGATAACTTGCTTTGTCTCCTGTATAATAGAGACGTTCTCCTGACTTGAAAGGATGTGGAATAAATTTTTCCTTTGTAAGATCCGGACGATTAGCATATCCACGTGCAAGACTCTTCCCTCCAATATAGAGATCTCCAATTACACCAATTGGTACTAGCTGAAGATGAGAATCTAACACATAAACTTCTGTATTCGCAATCGGTCGACCAATCGATGGCGTACCTGTTGTCACCCCTACAGGTACGTAACAATCTGTAGTAACAACGGTATTTTCCGATGGACCATACTGATTAATTACCGCAAAAGGAATATCGCTAGATGGATACTGCGTTAATTGATCCCCACCAGTAATGATAAAACGAAGATCCATTTTATCTGGCCAAGATAATTTCAAGAGTCTTTCCAGAATAGGCGTAGGTGCAAAACTAGCTGTTATTCGTGAATCAATGAGCCAGTCCCTTAGTGCTTCTGGATTAATTCTCAGTTCCTCTGTTGACAAGTAGAGTGCTGCGCCAGCAGTTAGATACGGCCAAATCTCCTGGACAGCCGAATCAAAAGCAACCCCTGCAATCTGAGTCGCACGATCCTCTGCTGAAATATGATAAACTTCTTGATGCCAAGAAACCATATTCATTAATGAGCGATTTTCAACCATGACACCCTTCGGTTTTCCTGTAGAACCAGAGGTATAAACAATATAGGCTAAGTTCTCTGGATTTATTTGACGTGTAGGTGCGATTACGCTTTCCACTGTTAGTTCTTCTAACCTCACCATTTCGACGTGTGCGAAATGTCCTTCTTGTCCTTCCGCCGTCACTACAAATTGAATTCCTGCATCTTCAATCATGTATTCTAACCTTGATTTTGGATATAACGGATCTAAAACAACATAAGCTCCACCAGCTTTTAAAATGCCTAGTAAACTTGCCATTAGCTCAGCTGACCTCGGAAGATAAACTCCTACCACTGACTCTGGGGCTACTCCCTTTCGCCGTAAAACATTTGCCAACTGATTTGCTTGTGTATCCAGTTCACCATAAGTCCACTGTTTTGTTTGATCAACTACCGCAATCGCATCCGGACGCCTTGCTACTTGCTCCTCAAATCTGTCGCAAATAAGACCCTGATGAGACATTTCCATTACAGTGTCATTCCATGTTTCTAATAACAAAGTACGTTCGGGTTCTGATAGCATGCTCAGGTCATGCAACGGATTTTGTGGGCGATGAGAAACTTCATGTAGCCATTTCTCAAAGTGTCCTGCCATCCGTTCAATAGTAGTAGCATTGAATAAATCCTTATTGTACTCAAAAGTAAAAAGTAATCCCTCTTCCGTCTCAACTGCCATTACACTTAAATCAAACTTTGCAATTGGACTATGGCTTTCTATCATTTCAATACTTCTACTAGATAACACCGGTAACTCTTGTTTCATATTTTGCAAGATGAACATAGTCTGGAAGATTGGCGAATGACTTGTACTTCGCTCCGGTTGCACAACTTCTACAATTTTTTCAAATGGAATATCTTGATATTCATACGCCTTCAATGCCTTTTGACGAACTTGATACAGTACATCTTGAAATGTCGGTCTACCACTCAAATTAGCTCGATAAACCAGTGTGTTAACGAAGAAACCAATTAGTCCTTCAATTTCTCTATAGTTCCGATTCGCAATTGGGCTTCCGACCAGAATATCTTCTTGTCCCGTATAACGAGATAGAAAACTTTGATATGCAGCTAAAAGCGTCATGAAGAGCGTAGCCCCTTCTTTTCGACTAAGTTCATTCAATTTATCATGTAGCGTGCTTGGCAGAACCATAGTGTATGTCGACCCGTGATGAGTTTGTATTGCGGGACGCGGGCGATCCACAGGAAGTTGGAGTACAGGAAGCTCCCCAGACAATTCTTCCCTCCAGTATTGGAGTTGTTGATCAAGCACCTCCTCCTTTAGCCATCCTTTTTGCCACTGAGCAAAGTCGGAATATTGAACCGGTAATGGTTCAAGTTCCGCTACCTTTCCATCCGTTGCTTTCTCATAAAATGCCATCCATTCTTCAAGTAGGATTCCCATTGACCATCCATCTGAAACGATATGATGTAGAGTACAAAGGAGTATCCATTCTTCCTCTCCCACGTGCAAAATACTTGTCCTGATTAATGGACCCTCTGTTAAATCAAATGGCACTTCTGTTTCTTGTTGAATTAAACGTTTAACTTCTTCTTCTTGATCTTCAGAAGAAAGCATAGTTAAATCCGTTTTCGGAATTGATTGAAAAGCATACGGTTCAATTTGCTGTACGGGTTGACCATTCACTTCTTGAAAGACCGTCCGCAGTGATTCATGACGTTCTATTAGTTGATTCCATCCCGTTTCCAATGCTTCAAGTAGCCAATTCCCTGTAAGACGGCATACCATTGGCATATTGTAAAGGGCACTATTAGGTGTAAATTGATCAATAAACCATAAACGTTGTTGGGCATAAGATAGTGGAATAGCTTCTCCTCGTTTCATTGGTATTAGTGGCGGAATCTCTCGTTTTTTATCTCCTTTACGTAACTGTTCTAATCGCTTTGCCAGTGACTCCACCGTTGTATATTCAAATAGTTCACGTACTGGTAATTCGATTTGAAAAATTCCCTGTAAACGTGACACTACTTGAGTAGCTAGTAGTGAATGACCACCGATTTCAAAAAAGGAATCCTGAACACTAATATTTTTTATTCCTAACACTTGGCTCCAAACGGAAACGATGAGCTCCTCCACTGGTGTTCGTGATGAAGTAATATCTTCACTTATGAACTGTTCTTCTAATTCCAATAATGCTTTCCGATTCACTTTACCATTTGGAGTAAGTGGCATACCTTCAATTTGGAAAAAGTATGCCGGAACCATATAATGTGGTAATTGCTTCTTGAGATATTCACGCCACTCCCCAGTATCCCCTTCACCCACTACATAAGCTACTAACTGCTTATCTCCTGGTCGATCTTCCTTCACCAACACGACTGCCTCTTTTACAGATGAGTGATCATGTAAAGCTGCTTCTATTTCTCCCAATTCAATTCGGAATCCTCTAATTTTAACTTGGTTATCTATTCTTCCAATATATTCTAAGTTACGATCATTTATATATCTAACCAAGTCACCCGTTCGATATAATCGTTCCCCGTCCTTAAAGGGATGCGGAATAAAACGTTCAGTAGTTAAATCCGGTCGATTGAAGTAGCCACGTGCTAATCCTACTCCTCCAAGGTAAAGTTCCCCTGCCACACCAATTGGGACCACTTGTTGATATTGATCTAACACATACAACTCTGTATTATCAATCGGACGACCAATCGGAATAAGCATTGGTTCTTTTTCTAAATCACAATCGTAATAAGTCACATCCACAGTTGCTTCAGTAGGACCATACAAGTTAATTAACTTTGTTTGCTGAGCATTGTAAAAGATCCCCTTAAACCGGCGAACCTGTTCAGTGTTTAACGCTTCTCCACTAGTAAAAACTTGAATTAAAGACGATACATCCCTTTTCGAATTATATAATTCCATATAATCTAAGAAAGTAGATAACATCGACGGAACAAAATGCATGGTGGACACACGGTATCGTTCAATATACTCCTCAATCACCGCAGGATCTTTCTCTCCTCCTGGTGGAAGTAAACAAACACGTGCTCCTACAAATGACCACCAAAATAATTCCCAGACAGAAACATCAAACGAAAACGGTGTCTTTTGTAGGATTGTATCCTCCTCAGACAATGGGTATTTTTTCTGCATCCACTGTAGGCGATTTATAACAGAATGATGTTCAATCATTACCCCCTTTGGATTTCCTGTCGAACCCGAAGTGTATATAATATAGGCTAAGTTATTTGCTGTTACTCCACTCACCGGAGCTAAATTACTCTCTTTAGAAATCATTACTTGATCCCGATCTAAACAAATTGCTTGAATATCTTTAGGTAACCAGTCCTGTAGTGCCTCTTTTGTTAACAGCACTTGAATTTGTGAATTCTCCAAAATGTATCTCAGGCGGTTTTCGGGATAACTTGGGTCCAGTGGGACATAAGCCCCACCTGCCTTCAAAATCCCAAAGAGACCGATAATCATATCAGGAGAACGTTCAATACATATACCAACCAATGATTCAGGTCCGATACCTCGTTTTTGTAGAAAATGTGCCAATTGATTCGATTTTTCATTTAGTTCTTGATACGTTAGCTTTCCACCCTCATAAACTACCGCCACTGCATCAGGTGTCCGTGCAACTTGTTGCTCAAATAGCTCATGAATCATACAATCATGACCATAAACTACGTCCGTATCATTCCATTCTTCTAGGAGTTGTTTTTGCTCAGTATCTGATAACATTGACAGCTTTGTATATGATTCATCTGGATGATACGTGATTTCATTTAGCCAGTTCTCAAAATGTCCTGCCATACGTGCAATGGTACTACTATCAAATAAATCCGTGTTGTATTCAAATGAGACGAATAGACCTTCTTCCACTTCATAGGCAGTTAAGCTCAAATCAAATTTAGCAATAGACATATTACTTTCTACCATTTCAATACTTCTATCAGGCAAATCTAGTCGTTCTTGTTTTATATTCTGTAGCGTAAACATGGTCTGAAATATAGGGGAATGACTCATGCTTCGTTCAGGTTGCACAGCTTCTACCACTTTTTCAAATGGTATATCTTGATATTCGTAAGCTTTTAACGCCTTTTTCTTTGTTTGGTTCAAAATCTCCCGAAAGGTAGGGGTGCCACTCAAATCTGATCGATAAACCAACGTATTAACAAAGAAACCAATTAATCCTTCTACTCCCTTATGGTTCCGATTTGCAATCGGGCTACCAACTAGAATATCTTTTTGTCCTGTATAACGAGCAAGAAAGCTCTGGTATGCGGCCATTAAAGTCATAAATAAAGTAGATCCTTCTTGTCGGCTTATATCCTTCAATTGACTAAGCAATTTATAAGGAAAAATCACATGATGCGTAGCCCCAGAGTAAGTCTGCTTAACCGGTCGAGGTCGATCCACTGGCAGTTGTAAGATAGGAAGTTCACCAGACAATTCTTCCTGCCAATACGTAAGCTGACGATTTAGCACATCACCTTGCAACCACTCCTTTTGCCACTTCGCAAAGTCTGCATATTGAATGGATAGTGAACTTAATTTAGCAGGATTTCCGCCCGTTTCTTCTTCATAGAAAGCAAGTAATTCATTCATGAATATACCAATGGACCAAGCATCAGAAATAATATGATGCATCGTACACAGTAATAACCATTCATCCTTCTCTAATTGAACAAGCTGCTTACGAATTAAAGGACCATTCATTAAATCAAATGGTTCTTGCGCTTCTCTCGCAATTAAACTATCTACCTCTTTTTCTTTTACTTCTAGAGGAAGTTGAGAGTAATCCCTTACAGGTAATGCTCTAGGAAGAAATTCGAGAATTTGTTGCACAGGCTGTTCTCCTACTTCTTTAAAAACAGTTCGTAATGATTCATGACGTTCAATGAGTCGATTGAATCCCTTCTCTAATGCTTCAGGTATCCAATTTCCTTTTAGATGCCATACTGTTGGAATATTATATAAAGAACTGTTTGGGTTAAATCTGTCCATAAACCACAAACGTTGTTGCGCATAAGACAACGGGAGTGCTTCTTTATTCTCCTTTTTTTGCATTTGCTTCTGAAGCCATGCTCTCTTCTCAGGAGAAAGTGAACTCAGCTTTGCAAGTAAATCACTTCTCATTTTTTTACCCCTTCCTCAATCAAATTACTCTCGAATATCCCTTGTGCTTCTTCCTCTGATAGCTCCTCTAATTGCTTAAGTAGTTCCAGTAATTCTTCATCATTACTCACTTCTGCTTCTTTTTGAACATAGTCTTGAAGACTTACATTCTCCTTACTATCATTCTGCATTTCTTGATTTTTGTTATCGAGCAATTGATCAATCTGTTCTGCCAATTGCTGCACCGTATGAAACATAAATAAATCATGCAATGGTATCTCGATTCCAAAAGCCTCTTTAAGATTGGAAACAGCTTGCGTAGCGAGTAGTGAATGGCCACCAATTTCAAAAAACGAATCTTGAATTCCGATGTTTTCCATACCTAAAACTTCATGCCATATCGAAACGATTGTTTTTTCCGTGGACGTACGAGGAGCAATATAACCACTTGCTATCTCCTGTCTCTCTGGTGCTGGTAAGGCCTTCCTATCAATTTTCCCATTAGGAGTGAGTGGAAATGCATTTAATCCAACAAAATAGGCTGGGATCATATAATTTGGTAGTTGATCCTTGAGATAATCACGCCACTTTTGAGCATCCCCGCCTCCTACAACATAGGCGATCAAACGTGGATCGCCAGGATAATCTTCCCGCACCATCACAATAGCTTCGTTAACTAATGTATGCCTTTGTAATGTCGCTTCAATTTCTCCTAGTTCAATCCGGAACCCACGAATTTTTACTTGATGATCGATTCGTCCAACATACTCCAAATTTCCATCCGGCAAATACCTTACTAGATCTCCAGTCCGGTATACTCGCTCGTCTTCTTTAAACGGATGCGGTATAAATCGATTTTCCGTTAAGTCAGGGCGTTTTAAATATCCACGCGCTAACCCTGATCCACCAATGTATAGCTCACCAACTACACCAATTGGAACCATTTTTCGTTCAGCACTCAATACATATACTTCTGTATTGAAGATTGGTTTACCGATTGGTGGTACCCTATGCATGACACCCTTTTCTAATTCCATATACGTGGAATACGTAGTATCTTCAGACGGTCCATATAAGTTGAACACCTTCTCAATCGTACTTCTCTCGTATAAATCTTGAACAAGCGGATATGGTAACGGTTCTCCAGCCAAATTTATTACCTTTACTGAAGAAGGAATTGTTTTTGCTCGAACCAGTTCCTTCGCTGCCGATGGCACAGTATTAACCAAAGTCACACCTTTGGTAGACAACTTGTCTAGATGTAGAGCATTTTCAGCGACAATCACCTTACCACCCATCGTTAAGGGAACAAATACTTCAAAAACGGATAAATCAAAAGATAGTGAAGTTGAAGCTAATACTCCCGCTAATTCCTTTCGAGAATACGTGTGATGCGCCCAATGAATCATTGTTACTGTATTCCTGTGCTCAATCATTACTCCCTTTGGATTTCCAGTGGAACCTGAAGTATAGATAATATAGGCTAAGTTATCGCCCGTCACTTCACTCGTGCATACCGTAGTAACTTCTTGTTCTATTTCTGCTCGATTACGATCAATACAAATGACGTTGACGAATGGAGGTATAACCATTTTTTGTTGTAACTTTTCCTGTGTCACCAGTACCTTTATTTGAGCATCTTCTAAAATGTACTGCAGTCGACTTTCCGGATACGCTGGATCAATTGGGACATATGCTCCTCCCGCCTTCATAATTCCTAAGAGACCGACAATCATCTCGGATGAACGTGTAACGCAAATCCCAACTAATGATTCGCATGTTACACCATTTTTTTGCAAATAATGTGCCAACTGATTTGAGCGTTCGTCCAACTCTCGATATGTTAGTTCTTCATCTTCGCACACTACTGCAATTGCTTCTGGTGTTTTTTCCACTTGTTCTTCAAACATTGTATGAATCGTACTATCTTCTATATCTATAACGGCTGATTCATTCCATTCCTCTAGTAGTTGCTTATATTCTACTTTCGATAACATATTCAGTTCTGATAGTATACATTTTGGATGAGAGACAATTTGATTTAACCAATGTTTAAAATGACTTGCCATACGTTCAATGGTTGTATCATTAAACAAATCAGTATTATATTCAAAGGTTAGTGATAATCCTTCTTCCGTCTCAGAAGCAAATAAACTCAAATCAAATTTGGCAACAGAAGCATGGCTTTTCATGAGTTCCATTTGTCTTTCAGATAGCTGAAGAAATTCTTGTTTCGTATTCTGTAAAGTAAACATAGTTTGGAATATTGGTGAATGACTTGTATTCCGTTCAGGTTTTACGGATTCTACCACTTTCTCAAATGGGATGTCCTGATACTCGAATGCTTTTAGCGCTTTTTTTCTTACCTGCGACAATAGTTCTTGGAACGTCGGATTTCCACTGAAATCAGCTCGATAAACTAACGTATTTGCAAAGAATCCTATTAATCCCTCAATCTCTTTCACATTTCGATTAGCGATTGGGCTTCCAACTATAATGTCGTCCTGTCCTGTATAACGAGAAAGGAAGCTTTGATACGCTGCCATCAATGTCATAAATAAAGTGCATCCTTCTTGCAAACTTAAATCTTTGAGCTTTTCCTGTAAGGAATTCGCCACTATTAAGGACTGACTTGCACCACGATGGGTTTGAACTGCAGGTCGAGGACGATCCATCGGTAATTGTAAAACCGGTAGTTCCCCAGATAATTCTTCCTTCCAATATTGAAGATGCTGATTCAAACTCTCCTCTTTTTGCCATTCCTTCTGCCACATGACAAAATCTGCATATTGGATAGATAACTCCTTCAATTCCACTGGTTTTCCGGTTAGTGCTCCTTCATAAAAAGCCATCCATTCTTCAAGTAAGATTCCCATTGACCATCCATCTGAAATAATATGATGCATCGTACAAATGAGAACCCATTCTTCCCTGTCCACTTTCAATATTCGTGTTCGAATCAGAGGACCTTGTCCAAAATAAAATGGTTCCTCCGCCTCGTTTTGAATAAGGCGTTTCATTTCTCTTTCCCTATCTTCCAAAGAAAGATCTGTTAGATTCGTTTGAGGAATATGCCTGAACACAAGAGATTGAACCTGTTGAAAAGGTTCACCCTCTTGTTCTAGAATTGTCGTCCTTAATGATTCATGACGCTCCAACAATTGATTCCATCCGACCTCCAATGCTTCAATTGACCATTTACCTGTTAAGCGACACGCTGCATGAATATTGTACATAGCACTATTTGGCATTAATTGATCAATAAACCATAGACGTTTCTGCGCATAGGAAAGTGGGATAACTTCTTCTCGTTTCATAGGTACAAGAGGAGCAACCTTTCGTTTTTTATCTTCCTTTCGTAACTGATCCACTCGTTTCGCCAATGCTTCCACTGTATCGTGCTTGAAAAGTTCACGTAATGGAATTTTAATTTGGAACAGTTCTTGCAATCGAGAGACGATTTGAGTAGCAAGTAGTGAGTGCCCACCACGTTCAAAGAAGGAATCCTGAATGCCAATATTTTCTGTTCCTAACACTTGACTCCAAACCGAGGCAATAAGCTCTTCCGATGGCGTCCGAGGTAGCACATTTAAATCTTCAATAGCTTGCTCATCAGGTGCTGGCAAGGCCTTTCGGTCAATTTTCCCATTCGGAGTAAGCGGAAAATGTTCTAACTCTATAAAGTGCGCTGGAATCATATGATTCGGTAATTGGTTTTGTAAATACTCTCTCCACTCTTCGGTATTTCCATCGCTTATTACATATGCAACCAATCGTTGATCACCTGGACGATCTTCTCTAACTAATATGACAGCCTCTTTAATAAACGAACATTTTTCTAAAGTTGCTTCAATTTCTCCTAGTTCAATCCTAAAACCACGCATTTTGACTTGATGATCCATTCTACCTATAAATTCTATATTTCCATCATTTAGATATCTTACTGAATCTCCTGTTCGATATAGTCGTTCCCCCAATTGAAATGGGTGCGAAATGAATTTTTCAGCAGTAAGATTCTGACGATTTAAGTATCCACGCGCTAAACCAACACCACCAATATATAACTCACCTTCAGTTCCTATTGATTGCAAGCGTTGATTTTGGTCTAATACATATAATTGCGTGTTCTGTATTGGCTTCCCAATAGAAACAAATTCTTGATTAGGCTGAATATCAAATGCATTCACATAAATAGTGGCTTCAGTTGGCCCATAAAAGTTGGTTAATTTCACTTGTCCACTATAATCCCATTTCTGTTGAAAACGTCTAACTAACCCTGAACTTAGTTCTTCTCCACCAGAAAATACATGGCGTACGGACGAACAATTCATGTTCAATTCAATATGATTGAAGTAATCTAAGAAAACAGATAACATCGAAGGTACAAATTGAACTATAGTAACCTGATGTTGTTTAATCACTTCAGCTATAATAGAAGGATCTTTTTCTCCACCTGGAGGTAGGAAAGATACACTTGCACCAACGTGAATGCCCCAAAATAATTCCCAAACAGAGACATCAAATGAGAATGGCGTTTTCTGCAAGACCACATCTTTTTCAGAAAGCGGATATTTATGTTGCATCCATTCTAGATAATTAATTACTGAATGATGCTCAATCATTACTCCCTTTGGATTCCCTGTAGATCCTGAAGTATACATAACATACGCTAAATTTTCTCCTGTTACACCACTTATACATGGGGTTGTTTCTTCTTTTTCAATTGCAGTGTAATCTTTATTCATACAAATCGTTTCTATATTTTCAGATACAAACAAATTTTTAGAATTCTCTTCCGTCACTAGTACTTCGATTCCAGCATCCTCTAATATATATCGAAGTCGACTCTCTGGATAAGTAGGGTCAAGTGGAACATACGCTGCTCCTGATTTTAGAATACCTAATAACGCTATCATCATTTGTAATGAACGTTCCATATATACCCCAACTAGAGACTCTGGGCCTACACCATGCTTTTGTAAATAATGAGCTAACTGATTTGCACGCTTCTCCAACTCTTTATAGGTAATTTGTTCATTTTCGTAACTAGCCGCGATTGCTTCCGGTGTTTTTTTTACTTGCTCCTCAAACATCGTATGAATCATGCCTTCAGCCGAATAATTAACTTGAGTATGATTCCATTCCTCTAGTAACTGTATTTGTTCTTCTTCTGTTAAATGAGTAATTTCAAATAGTTTTGAATCTAGGCTCTTCGTCATCTGAATTAATATTTGCAATAAGTGATTCTGAATCCGATTTATTGCTTCTTCATTAAAATAGCTTCGATCATACATCAACTTTAAAGTAATTTTCTTACCGGGCATTACAATGAGTGTTAAAGGATAATTTGTTTGTTCCGTGCTTTTAACATCTAGTAATCTTAAATCATCATTTCTCTCACCTTGAATTGGATAATTTTCAAACACATACAAGGTATGAAATAAGGAGCAATTTCGCGGAACCTCACTCCAGCCTTGAATATCTATCAACGAATTATACTCATACTGTCTTCGTTCCATTTCTTTCATTTGTATTTTACGAAGCCAATCTACTACTGATGCATTATCCGTTAATCGAATTCTGGTAGGTAATGTGTTAATAAATAGCCCCACCATATTCTCTGCTCCTATTAAATCAGTAGGACGTCCAGCGCTAGTTACGCCAAATACGACGTCACTGTCACCGCTATACCTACTCAGCAAATAAGCCCATGCACCTTGTACTAACGTATTCAACGTTAATCGACTATTTCGTACCCACTTTTGTAAACTCTCAGTAAGTTCCTCAGATACTTGATAAGCAAACTCTCCATAACCCTTCTCTTGTCCTTGATCCTTTCTTTCCATTGCTAATGGAGTGGGTGCATAGAACCCTTTTAATTCTTCTTTCCAAAATTCCTCTGCTTGACTTTGATCTTGTTTATTTATCCATTGAATATATTTTTTATAAGGAAGAGATTTAGGAAGATTCAACAATTCTCCCTTTATCATCTTGAGATAAACTTCCATCACTTCACTAAAGACCAATGACACACTCCATCCATCTAGCAAAATATGATGATGTGTCCAGATAATTCTCGTTTCCTCTTTTGCTTCTTTAATCGCAGTGACTCTCATCAATGGTGCTTCATCCAATAAAAATCCTTTCCTACGATCTGCAGTCAAAAACTGTTGTAATTTCTTCTCCTTCTCCTCATGCGAATAGGTACTCCAATCCTCTTGATGAATAGTAAAAGGAAGACGTTCGTAAACTGCTTGTAGAGGTTTTTCTACTTCTTCCCAAACAAATACTGAGCGCAGAACCTCATGTCGTTGAATAACATATTCCCAAGCTTTTTCAAAAGTAGCAACATCCAATTGCCCCCCGAGCAAGAAACCTACTTGTACAATATAGGAAAAAGAATGTTCATCATCTTGATCGTATAAAGTATGAAACAGTATTCCTTTTTGCAAAGGTGATAAACCATATATATCAATAACGTCTCCCATTTTTACACCCTCTTTTTTGTTAATTTAAGTAATACTTTGCTTAAGCTTTCTTCCGTAAGATCCTCTGCATCAGCAAAATCTGATACCGTAAAAGCAGACTCTGTTGTTGGTTTATTTATAAGTTGACGGAGATGCCTTAACATACCATCTGCTATCACTTGAATTTTTAATTTAGAAAACTGTTCCCTACTATACATCCAAATAAAATGTAACTTTTCATCTTTCACCATTCCGATAACATCAATTAGATGAGACGGTTTGGAATCTGGAGCATGATCTAAAAATGTAAATCCTGTCTCTTGCATAAACAAAGAGTCCCTTGAAAACACCTGATCAAATTGGCCCAAATAGTTAAAGCTTATTGAAGGCTTTTGCTGATAAAACGGAAGTAATCCTTTATTCAAGTAACGTAAAATACCATAGTCAACTCCGCGATTTGGAATTCGACGTAATTGTTCTTTGACAGCCTTTAACCCTTCAATAGGTGTCTGAGTTCCTTGAAAATTGAGATGAACGGGATAAATACTCGTGAACCAGCCCACTGTCCTTGATGAATCAATACCTTCAATCATCTCTTCTCTTCCGTGTCCTTCTAGATGAATAGAAACGGTTTGCTGATTTGTACAATCGACGATAGCTTGTCCTAATGCCGTTAATAGTACCTCATCAATCCTTGTCTTATGAGTGACTAGAACTTCGTGTAACAATGTTTGTGTTTCTTCTATTCCTAAAGTCCTCGTCACTTGATCAATCGATTCTTCTGTTGTTTCTTGTATTGGATAGTCCATTGGAATTTTCATCGTTTCTTTTTCTACTTGTTCATTCCAATAATTTTGTACTTCTTTTGAAATACCCGAATCACTGTATGTCTGGAGTCGTTCAGACCACTCTTTAAAAGATGTACTTTTCGCAGGTAAGCGAACTTCTTGACCTTGTTTCATCTGGTTATATACCACCTGTAAATCTTCCAATAGAATCCTCCATGACACTCCATCTACTACTAAATGATGAATCACCCAGAATATTCGATCATTTCTAGTCAAGTTATCTTCAAAGTACACTACTCTCATTAACGGACCATTAACTAAATTGAAACTAGCTTGATTAATGTTCATCTCTTCTTGTATTATTTTATTCCACTCTTTTTCATTAACTTGATTACGTTTTACAACATGGAGTACTGACAGCTCATCAGTCCCTTCATTTCTCTGCCTCCACGTTCCGTTTGGTAACTGTTCGTACCGGAAACGTAAAGCATCATGATGTTTCAGTAAATTTAATATCGCTCCCTCTAGTAATTTCACATTCAATCTTTCTTTTACTCTTAAAAGCATTGATTGATTCCAATGCTCTGTATGTGGATGTTCTTGCTCGAAGAACCAGCACTGAATTGGAGTAAGAGGCACATCACCTATCACAATTCCCTGCTCCGCTTGTACTCCCTGCGTTTCTATAGCCACTTGTGCCAGCTCAGCGATAGTTGGGCATTCAAACATTTGCTTTGGAGTAAGTTTTAACCCCACTTGACTTGCTTGAGATATGATTTGAATACTGAGAATCGAGTCGCCACCAATTTCAAAGAAATTATCATAGATTCCCACCTTTTTAACACCTAATACTCGCTTCCAAATGGTAGTCAGTATCTGTTCGTTACTATTCCGAGGGCCAACACATTCACTATTAATCTGCTTTTCCTCTGGCATAGGTAAGGCCTCACGATCAACTTTACCGTTAGCTGTAAGTGGAATAGCTTCCATCGCCACAAATCCCGAAGGAACCATATAACTTGGTAGTTTCGCTTTAAGATACTCTCTCCACGCATCTACATTTCCATCTCCTACAACATATGCTATTAATCTTTTATCGCCCGGCTGATCTTCTCTTACAATTACAACTGCCTCTTTTACATATGCATATGTATGTAAAGTAGACTCAATTTCCCCAATCTCAATTCGGAAACCACGTATTTTAACCTGATGATCAATTCTTCCACGATAATCTAGATTCCCATCTGGCAAATACCTCGCTAAGTCTCCTGTCCGGTATAATCTTGCTTTCAGATCACTACTAAATGGATGAGATATAAAACGCTCTGCTGTTAATTCAGGTCTATTTAAATACCCACGTGCAAGCCCTGCCCCGCCAATATAAAGTTCACCATCGACACCTATAGGAACAGGTTGTTGATAAGCGTCTAGTATATACACTTCTAAATCGGGAATCCGCTTTCCAATATTACTTCTTGAAGCATGCTGCACATCATCTAGAGTAATTGGATAATATGTAACATGAACTGTAGTTTCTGTAATTCCATACATATTAATTAACTGTGGATTTTTCTCCCCATACCTTTGAAACCACGGTAACAAGCTAGTAGGTTCTAACGCTTCTCCGCCAAATATGACATAACGCAGCTGCAAATTTTTATTCTTATCTTCTTGTTCACACACTCGTATTAATTGTCGAAATGCGGAAGGTGTCTGATTTAGAACTGTGACTTCTTCCTCCACCAATAATTGATAAAAATCCTTAGGTGATCGACTAATCCAGTACGGAACAACAACTAATTTTCCACCATATAATAATGCTCCCCAAATTTCCCATACTGAGAAATCAAATGCATACGAATGAAAAAGCGTCCAAGTATCTTTTTCATTAAACTGATACCAACAATCCGTCGATTTAAATAACCGAATGACATTGTGATGCTCTATCATAACGCCCTTTGGATTTCCCGTTGATCCCGAAGTATAGATTACATATGCCAGATTTTGGGGACCGACACTAGAAACCGGCAAAGTCTTACTTTCTTTCCCAATCTCATCTTGATCACGATCCAGGCAAATCGACTCAACATTTTCTGGTAACCAGTTCAATTCTTTTAAACTTTCTTGCGTTACGAATAACTGAATGCTAGCATCTTCTAAAATATATTGAAGTCGTTGCTCTGGATATGTTGGATCAAGTGGGACATAAGCCCCACCAGCCTTCAAAATCCCTAAAATACCTACAATCATCTCGTGGGAACGTTCAACGCACAGTCCAACTAAAGTATCAGGTCCTACTCCTTTTTTCTGCAGATAATGAGCTAACTGGTTTGCACGTTCATTAAGCTCCTTATAAGTAATTTTTTCTTTTTCATACGTAACTGCAATAGCATTTGGATAAATCATCGCTTGCCGTTCGAACATTTCATGAATAGTTACTTGAGGCGGGACATCCAGTTTAGGATTGTTGAACTCAACTAAACTTTTTCTTTTATCTTCCTCAGAAATGATTTCTATTTCAGCCACCTTCTGCTTTGGGTTTTCAAAAGTGTTTTCCATTATCGCTAACATCACGTTAAAAAACTGTTTTATCTCTTCCTTAGAAAATAGCTCCTCACGATAATCAATATGTACATGTAAAGAGTCTATATCAATTAGATTTTCAATATGCACTGCAAAATCTTGTACTTCTTCACGGTTTGGAATCCATAGTGAGTCACCACTTTCATCACGATCCCTATAATCAATCGTAGTTCCGAAAAGTCTCACATTACTGTTATTCTCTTTATTAATCCGCTTTAATAACAAATCAAATGGATATTTCTGATGTCTTAATGATTTACTTTGTTTTCTGGACACCCTACTAATAAATGAAAGTACTTCTTCTTCTGGATCAATATCCATTCTTAAAGGAACTGTACTCACCATCATTCCAATCAATTTTCGTTCCATTTTAGTCATACGGTTGCCGTAAGCCATTCCTAAACCAATATTAAGCGATGAGGTCCACCGATACATGGACAACGAGAAAGCAGCAACAAAAAGGGTGTATAAACTAAATTTTGAATCTTCAGAAAATTTCTCTATCTTTCTCTTCAAATGCTCCGTTAATATAAACGTCTCACGTGATGCTTTGGTACTAACTTGGTACGTATTATAAGGCTTCAATCCAGTCGCAGATGGCAGTGTTTTAAATTCCTCTAACCAGAATTTTTGATCTTTTTGAAAGCGACTACTATTCAAGTATGTTTGTTCATTGGTCAGAAATTGAACATATGAATTTTTAATTTCGCCTTCTTCATTCTCGTTATGCATGTCATAATAATATTTTGCAATCTGCTCAGTAAATATTTGAATTGATAAACCATCCATAATAATATGATGAACATTTCCAAAGACTGCACATTCATTATCGTTTAATTTTATTAAAGCGAAATAGTATAAATTCGAATTAAATAATGTAAACGTTTCTTTTGTTTTCTGCTCAATCCATTCCTCAAGCAAATTTGTATTCTCCACATTACTGAAATCAAAAAACTCAAATTCTTGTTCTTCATGTTTAATAAAATATTGTTTCGGTTCCTGATGCCCATTTTCTTTTAACCTAATGCACAGACCGTCATTTTCACTGATAACGCGATTCACAACTTGGTTTAATTTTGAATAATTCATTTTTCGATGAAGTTTAAATAAAAATCTTAAATTACATATTCCTTTATCAGAATGAATAACTTCTGTATACCATATTCTTCGCTGCGGATGGCTTAATGGATAACATTCCTCATTGGTCATAAAAATCTTCCCTTCAAAAATTATTTGCTCTTATAGGTTCGTGTTTATGTTTACCCCATAAATATTTCTGCATTGAAACTCCAATTACTCCAATAATAACAAGCCCAATCCCTCCATAAACATAGAGTTGAGTTACTCCAAACAAATGCACTAATGGGCCACTCATAGCAGGAGAAATAATTAAAACTGCGTTTGTTAAACTACTTTGAATACCAAATACTCTTCCTACTTGATCTTGATCGGATTCTATTTGTAATATGACTTGATTAGATACAAGCATCAGCCCACTTCCGATACCAGCGATAAAACTAATTAAATAGGCTAAAACGAAGACCGTACCGGGCGTTATCAAACCAATCCCCCCAAAACCAATTCCCATTAAAACCATACCTCCACATACTACCCAGCCATATTGAAATTGTTTTAATTTCTGAGTTAGTAATGCACCAAGTATCCCGCCAAGACCAATAATAGAAATGATATATCCCATTTTACTTTTATCATGTGGGAATAGGCTCTTAAATAAAGTTGGGAATTGCGAGTCTACTAATTGTAATACTGCCATGGCTATTGTAACGAAAATCATGGTTGATAATATTATCCGATTAGATAACACATAACCCCACCCTTGTACCCAAGCGGTCCAAGTACTTTGTTTTTGCTTTTCAACAAATTCTTTCGATATAGTTTCTTTAAATTTTATTGTGGGTATGAGAACTAAGGTAGCTAATAAACAACTTATAGCTCTTATAATGAGGCAGAACTCTGGTTGAAACCAGCTCAGCAACATACCCCCTATAAGTGGGCCTACTATTTTGGTACCCTGCTCTACTATTCCGTTGATACTTACTGCTTTAGTAAGCAAATCCGGGGATACAATCTGTCTTGTTAGTGTTTGCTGTGCAGGATAATAGAAAACAATAAAAATGGAACGAATCATTAATGCCACTAAGAGCCAGTGGATATCTTGTACAAATAAAAGAGCAATCGTTATTAGACCAACCATTAGATTACAGAACATCATAATTGGAATTTTTCTAAAACGATCTGCAATAACACCTGCCCATGAGCCAAAAATAATTCCTGGAAGTGCATATGCAACAGGAATCAATCCAATCATAGTAGGATCTACTTCCCATTCAAACCCAACTATAGTCATAATCGCTAACATATCAATAAAAACACCAAGCATAAGCAATGAATAGGCAGAGAAAACTTGTAAATATACCCTATTTCCTAATAGGCCTTTTGAATCGGTAGTTTTCATAAAAGCAAGCTCCTTAGGTTACTAATATAAACGCTTTTGCGTATAAGGTACCTCTTTATTAAACCAAATTAATCATTATTGACATCTCACCTAAAATTTAACTTCGTCAAAACTTAAACTATTATTTTTTATATCTTTAAAATAGTCAGATAAAATAAAGCGTACCCATTTCTTCATTTTTATATCAACTGTTACAAAATATATCTTTCCCTTACACTAATAACAGCTAAACGTTGCCTTAATATAACCCTTTACAGTCGTTTGCACATTCAATTCACATCCTTTTTAAAGTTGGCTTTTTTCTATCTCAAATACTATCACACAAATATTTCACCTACTATATTCATAAAGTTGAAATATTTGAATCAGAAAATTCGGATAAAAAAACCAAATCCAAAAATCATACCAAACAATTATTTAGTTATATTGCCATTTTATAGATGGCTTTAGCCATAAGGATATCAAAAATTAAGTTTTTTAATTTTATTAACATAATAGTTTAAAGAGGCTATAAATCCTACTAAACAAAAAGATAAATATACAATAAAGTATATTTATCTTTTCTTATCCTACATATTTTCTATGCAAATTAATTCCAATAACTAAAATTGATAATAAAAATATAATACTACCAATTACTAATGTACTCATAACAGAATTGAATAATATAGTATTAATACTTCTGCACCTACTACCTATTTTATTTATTGGATATTTATACTTCAAAAAAATTACACATTATTCACAATTAGGATACATACCCAAAATATGATTTGAATATGTTATTATATTTTAAGGTAATATAAAATCAGTTTTTCTATAAGAGAACTTAATTTTTATGTAGTACGAAATTGTTAGTAATACAGTATATATTTTAATTTAGTTATAAAAACGTTTAAAGATCACCTATTTCCATAAGTGATCTTTCTTTGTGATTCTACATTTATGCACTACTGTAGAAATATATCGTAGATACGCTTTGTTTGCTAAATGTTTAGTTCTTTCCATTTACTAAAAAACATAGCTTAATACAATTAATACCATATTCGTTACATTGCAAACTATTATTTTGTCTTCTGTACAGGCAAACTACTAAAAATTAATTCAGCAACTTTTACATATCCTTTTGAGTTTGGATGAATTAAATCCTTAGACCAAAGCGTATTGTCATTAACTAAATGATGATTCCAAAAATCAACATGATGAAGCTTATACTCTCTGCTCAATGAACGTATAACTTCATTTGCCTCTAATAATTGTTCTTTTATTACTTGTTCTTTTATTACTTGTTTTTTTCAAAAGCAAAAGGAAGCCTAACTGTAAAATCCGGAAGGTTTGCTATAATAATATCAGCCCCTGCTTTACTTAATGTATCTACCATAAATTCCATATCGTTCTTATATGCATCATGATTCCAACGTCCTTTTAAAACATCGTTTGCCCCTGCAATGAGACTAACCAAATCTGGATTAAAAGTTAGCGCCTTTTCCAATTGCTGCGAGCGAATTTCTTCAGTTACTAACCCACGCTTTGCAAAATTGGCATATTCTACATCGTTTTCACACAGTTGAACAAAATGATCTACCCAGCTTTTTAATACAATTCCCTCAACTTCATCCCCTATCCCCTCTGTAAAACTATCGCCAATTGCTACAAATCGCTTCCACATATGTATTCCCCCTTTATTATTAACCATATCTATACTATACAATAGCTCACACCGTAATTGTTATTTCTAAGTGGTTTTCGATTTCAATTATATTCCACTTTACTATATTTACATTTAGAATCTAAAATTGACCGATTCCTAAGTATACTTAGGAATCGGTCATATTCATATATTTACTAAAGAAATACAATCTATCTAGGAATTATACTTTTTTCAAAAAATTTGTTGTTCTTTGTTTTGCCCAGTTGATACATTTCTTTTCGATTAAATGATATGAAACTATAGAAAAAAGTAGTGTCATTGCAATGCACAAAGTAAGAAGGAAAAAGATAGGTATCTTTGTATACAAAAGTTTAAATAGTACCATCATGATTGGAAAATGACATAAATAGATACTGTATGAAATTTCTCCTAAATATACAAATACACTCTTATTTAAAAATGCTTTTACTTTTAGGTTACTCATAGCCATTATAATAAATATACTAACCCCCATTACGACACCCCAATCTTTTATTAAGAAAGTTGTATCATTACGGGAAAAACCATAAATTAAAATGGAATATAAATATAGAATAACCCCTAATGTAATAAGAAATCCTTTTTTAATTTTTTTCATATTCCTATATGAGTAGATAAGTTTTTCCTGATACTTAAAAAGTAACATTCCAACCATAAACATAGATGTAAAATGCAGTGTATCAGCATAACCATTATAAAACCCTTCAGCTTTCCCAATATGCAACATATTAAGAACAACACTAATTAATGAAAAGCTCAAAGCAAATAGTATCGTTTTCTTCCAATTCAGTTTATAAAAAAGAAGGAATAACAAAGGAAACACAATAGATATACGCATTTCTTGAGCCAATGACCAAATAACTGGATTATAATTTTCCGTAAAAAAGTTATTAAGAAGCACAAAGTGGTTTAGAATATCTAATTTTGTTATAGACCCTTGCCACCTATCATAGAACCAATCCCGTAATCCTACCACTTCATACGACGAAAATAAAATAAATAAAACAAAGGTAACGATTATCCAAAAATAATAAGGAATATAGATTCTTACAAATCTCTTAATTAAATATCCCCAATAATTTGTTTTTGAATGATAAAGTGCCATAGATAACACAAAACCACTTAGTACATAAAAAACGATAACAGCTTCCCCACCCGCCCATAAAAACCTAAGCGGGGAAAATTTAATAGAATTAGGCAACGATGGTAGCATTAAAAAAAAATGTCCAAATACCACAGTAAGTGCCGCTAACCCTCGTATGGAATCTAATTCTTTTATTCTGTTACTCATAAAATGTTCTCCTTGTAAATTGTAAATTTTGCTGTTCATAAAGGCCACTATAAGAATGTAGTGGGAGAATTGTACATATTGTTTCTTTAAATTCCTAATATAAGCAGTACAAAGTTAATTTGACCTCCATTTCTTTATATACATAATTTAAAACAAAATATTTAATACAAAGAAAAGATTTTATTAAATTTTTATAAAGTGAAACATTTAGTTGTATCCTATAAAATTAGCTTTTTACTATATCAATCGCACTATCCCACATACCACTAAAAAAAGATCCTGTTTTACGTATAAAACGTGTAAACCAATTTGCTTGTTCCACATCAGATTTTGTTACAAGGTCTATTTGTAATGATTTACCTGATAAGAACCCAGGATCTGTATTATCTTTAGGCGAGATAATCATTTTGCTAATTGTTACACCTTTTTTAATAGGCGCTTCTTGTTCTTTATTCAATACTTTAAATTCTTTTTTATAAATGTCTTTATTGCCCTTCGGCATTGGAAGTGAAACAGCTTGCTTCGTTTGAACTACTACATCTTTGTCTTTTGCATTTGCCACTCGAACTGTTTCATATCCTTTTATTACTGAATCTTTTCCGTAGACATTCTTCACTTCAAAATTCGCAAATCCATAATCGTATAATTTCTTTGTTTCATCAAAACGTGCCGTATGAGATTTTGCTTTTATCACTACAGAAATTAGGCGCATACCATTTCTTTCTACTGTACCAGTGAAACAATCTCCCGCTTCTGGAGTCGTTCCTGTTTTCAAACCATCTACACCTTCATATTGCTTAATTAAACCTTTTAACATCCAGTTAAAGTTCGCCATATCAATTGGATATTTACCACCCTCTTGGAATGTTTTTTTAGGAATTTTTGCTGTATTTAATATTTGGGGGAAATCTTGAATAAGACGTTGTGCTAAAATTGCACAATCCCTTGCAGACATTTTATTTTTCTCGTCTAGAGTTGTCCCTTCTAGGTGATATCCTTTTAAATCTTGATTTGTTAAGCCTGTAGAGTTTACAAATTTATAATCTTTCATTCCAAACTCTTTCGACTTATCGTTCATCATTTTTACAAAATTAACTTCTTTACCAGCAATCTGTTCAACTAAAGCAATTGTTGCACCATTTGCAGAGTAAATTGCCATTGCCTCATATAACTCTTTTACCGTATAAGAGCCACCATTTTCTAATGGAACGTTTGATAATGAACGATCTTGCGAAATCTTATGTGCATATTCAGAGATTTTAACTTTTTGATCCCATTTAAGTTTTCCTTTATCCACCGCTTCATGAACTAAGTATTCGCTCATCATTTTTGTCATACTAGCAATTGCCAATGATTCATCTACATTTTTTTCATATAAAATTTTTCCGGAATTTGCTTCTATTAAAATTGCTGATCCCGCTTCAACGTCTATAGCAGAAACTGTTTCCGCTGCTGCTCTTCCAAATGTAACGAACATGCTAAAAAATAGTGTAAGCACTGTTACTATTGCAATAAATCTCTTGCAAAACATACCTTTCACTTCTGTTACCTCCAATATCTTTGTACTCAAAAAAGCGTTATTCTAACATAATCTCAAAAAAACAGACAGTGTTCTCAAATTGTATATACATATAAGACATTAGAATCGCTTTCATATAGACCATCTCACCCGACACTTTTAGATGCCCTGATACTTTGTATTCCCACACATATCCCTATTTTTAATCCCCTTATATTTTTCAAAATGATTCGCACTTTCATATTTTTTAAGATTACAATTAATAGACAATCTAGATATTACATTTGTTCCATATTTACAAAAAATAAAGTGAAACTTTAATCAGTGGGGGTCTTACTGCCCGTTAATGCTTTATTAGCTATCAAGGATTTTAATTATTCAATTCAGCTATTTGCTAGACTTATATTAGAGATGAATTTTCTTTAGTCTAAACTATTAGTTTTTTGTAATAAAAAAACTACACCCTATACTGGATGTAGTTTTTCTAACTGATTTATTTATTTTTCACTTTATTTTTATAAAAAGCAAATAATGGTTCGATGGATGGACTAGATAACAGCGGAATTGCCTTCTCAATCAATTTCCTATCCCAATCAAACCAACGCATTTCCATTAACATATTTATTTCTGTATCAGTAAATCGTTTCTTTATTTCCTTAGCAGGATTTCCACCAACTATTGTATACGGCGGAACATCTTTACTTACGACAGATCCCGCAGCAACAATTGCCCCTTCACCAATAGTAACGCCAGGCATTATTATAGCATTCATTCCAATCCAAGCATCACTTTTTATGACTGTATCGCCCTTAGGTTCATATGATTGTTCAATTTGCTCAGCAAATGGATATACTGTAATCCATTCTGAGTGATGATTATGGTTACCACCCATTAAAATGACTACTCCACTTGCAATGCAAACATAATTCCCAATAATGAGTTTATCAAGATGCCATCCCATCTGTTCAATTGGATTGAAAAGTGCTTGAGACTTAGCATCCCCCCACAAATACCTTACACAGCCATCTTCAAAATTTTGATGACTATAATAGCCTGAATAATAGGAGTACTCTCCCACTTCAATGAGTGGATTTGTTACTATATCTTTTATATACTGTGTTTCTGACCAATGATTAAATAATGGATACTTCATAACTTTATTCCTCGCTTCTAAGTATTATATATTTTGCTATTTACTTAGAAGCTTACTACGACAGCTACATTTTTTAGCTTTCTCAAACGACGAATCATTATCTTCAAGCCTTTCTTTTATACTAAAAAAAGCATAACGCAATACATTACACTAGTCAAATTGTGTAATTTTGAACACATCTTAAACAGCGTAATACTGCAATAAGAACATGAAAACACTCTAACTTTGATCCAAATAATATTTTGATTACATTTAGTTCATATTTTGTAAAAAAATTTTAATTGCCATGACAAAGCAAACAATAACCACTATTGGTCGTATTAATGACGTCCCTTTTGTAAGCACCATCTTCGCTCCAATATATGATCCTATAATTTGACCAAGCATCATAATCAACCCAATTGTCCAATCGATTTGGCCAAAAATAATAAAATATAACAAAGCGGCGAAATTACTTGTAAAATTCAAGATCTTAGCATTTGCAGTTGCTCTTGTAGCACTATATCCACATAAAAGAATGAATGCTAAAGCAATTAAACTACCTGTTCCTGGGCCGAAGAAGCCATCATAAAATCCAAGGAATGGAGCCACTGTTAACGCAAACAACAACATACTTATTTTTCTCGGTCGATCTTCGTTTGCTATATTTGGAGATAATAGAAAATAAAGACCAATAATAATAAGTAAAAAAGGTAATATCATGATTAGATATTCTGCCCGTATCTGTAAAACAAGCCATCCACCGAAAACGGATCCCAAAAAGGTCATTAAGATGGACAAACGCATATCTTTGAGATTAATTTCTTTCTTCTTAATAAAAATCATTGTTGCCATGAGGGTTCCGCTACTCCCTTGTAGTTTATTAGTTGCTATCGCTACAGAAGGAGACATACCTACTAATAACATTATCGGGATAGTTATCATACCGCCGCCCCCAGCAATTGTATCTATCCATCCTGCTAATACAGCTACTAAAAATAGTAGTATGAGTAATTCAATAGTAAAATCCATACAAAGAATAGGGGCAGGCTTGAGCTATTATAACCCAAACCTCCCCATCGCCCCTCCTCTCTTTAAACTAGTTAATGATATCTGTAAAGTAACTTTCTTTCTGATCACGTAATCGGCTGGAAACGTACTGCCTGCAAACAATTCTTCTTCCGTACTTATTATCTCCAATCGGGATTTTATATTCTTCCTCAGATAACCTTTCCCTACCATGAGTTACATTTGTTTGTTTACCATAGTATGAATTTGGGATAATTAATAAATCTTCAGATGTAAGTGGAACCTTATAAGTAGGCGTTGTTCGTAAGAGTTCTAAAAACATGTCAAATTTCAATTTTTCTTCTTCACTTTCTCCCACATAAATCAATCTATTTTCTGCTCCATTCAAACAAGTTGCAATAATATCACCATTATCATCCAAAAATATAATTTGGTTTATTTCCCCTACAAATCCAGATATTTCACCATCCGCCATTCCTGCGATATGAGCAATAGGCATTTTACTTATCGCCAATATATCATCTTTACTGAAGTGATTTTCTTCAAGATGCTTTTGAAGTAATTTTGGCGTTCCAATATGAGTTTGAGTTTTTAAATTTAACACTCCTTTTAATAAAAGAGCATCAACTCTAGTAAATTTTCCACAAGTAATTTCAGACACTATTCGTTCCACGGATTTATTAAGTCTATTTGATACAATTTCTAAATTTGTATTGAATGTTTTCAATCTTGCTTCAATATCTGATTGGTCTTTCATATCTGTAAACACTGTGGCATCGTTATGTTGATAAAAATTCCCACCACCGGTGCTTGCACCGACATTTCGCAAAACTTCATCGTTGTTCAAAGGGGAAATGAGGTGAAATCTATTTTTCCCTGCATGTTCGGATGGGTGAATTAAAGCATCATAATTAAAAAGTGTGGCAAAAAGCCATGTGACCCATTCTGCATAAAAATATTTTTTCATTCTATCGTCTTCGTCTTCACCATAATTAAAACCTTTGCGATTCTCCCCAGGTAATAGTGTTTCCATAGGATCACATGGAATATTTTTAATAAGAGTAGGTGGTACGTTCCCACCACAATTCGCTACTTTTATCATATGTAGTAGTTTTTTTATGTCTGAATTCGAAGTTTTCTTTGAATAATCAATCAAACAATTAAGCCACTCTCTCGAAAAGCTTGCAGCTATTTCTTGATCACAAGTATACGGATTATGAGTTTTTAATTCATAGTCTATTAGATTCTTGATTTTATCCTTCAATACATTAGGAATGCTAATTTCTTCAATTTCTGTAATCTGCAGTGTTCCTTTATTCATTATAAAACCTCCGTTGTTTTATTTTTTCACACCATATCTTCTATTAAATGAACTACCTACTTCTTTTTTGCTCCTTTGCTTTTCTTCAAAGCTATTAGAACTACCAATTTACAGATAAAAAACGTGGAGTATAAGAGATTTCTTCTTAGTCACATTTCCCCCACGAATCTCCGTTAAATTGGCAAATTTAATTTGAAAATCTGATTCATTTTCATACTTTACTTTCAAACTATGTTTATATGATTTTCAATTCAAGTAAGAGTATTTCATTTTCTAAAGTTTTCCTGAGTTTAAAATCAGAATTTTCAAGATAAATATATTGACACTAAAAATATAACACGAAACCAAAAAATGTAAATAAATAGTTTTTTTATAAAAAATAGTCAGACTATTTATGAGTTAATTCGTATTTCATTGAACCAACTACGGCCTCTCAATTTTATTGATAACAATAAAAAGGTCCCCTAAATGGTGATAGAGGACCTTTTTCCAAGTATATTCTATTTTAAATTTCTTACTTACCTTTTATTTTAAAAGATATTGCTGTAACTTCTTTATTAACAGTTCCATGCCGTTTGGACTTACAATAATCTTCCCATTCGCTAACGAAATATTGCTGTCTGAAATATCCCCTGTAAGTGCACAAGCTCTTGGAGATTGATATTTTCGTAAAATAATCTGATCCTCTTCTATAAACATTTCAAGAGAATCTTTTTCTACAATTCCTAAACTCCGTCTTATTTCCATTGGAATAACAATACGCCCCATGCTATCTGCTTTACGAGTAATCCCTCTTGTTTTCATAAAATGCCACCCTTTATTTTTATCTAATATTACGGTACTTATTTTAGCAATAAACAACAATTAGGAATAGTTCGTATTACAGCACTTTTTTTAGGAATAAATACCAATTAGGAATAACTTATGTTAGAATTATTTCTTGTTTATTCTTGATTTTTAATATATTTATCCTTGATCATTTTTATATATTGTTTTCTTTCTGTTAATTCAAATATAAATAATGCCTTTTTTATGTATGTTAAACCAACTTCATTAGAGTGCTGAACTTTTAATAAAATTGCACCTTTTTCAAAGAATAATTCACCTAATAAGTATAAAGTATTCATATTTATGGCTAATTTTATGCCTATTTCACTATACTTTATTGCTTCTTCATATTGATTTGCAAGGTGTAAACATTTTGTTAACGTATGAATGAGTCTTAATTTGATTTCTTTTTCTCTAGGAAATTCTATCTTATTAAAATTAATTAAACTTTGTTTTAATATATTTATACTTTTCTCATACTCTTTATTTTCTGCATGTATTATAGCAATTGAATTCATTATGCTTATTTCTTTTTCTGATAAAAAGTTACTACTACTTAAGGTTTGTTTTAGTGCTCTATTTAAAATGTCAAAAGCATTAATTGTTGCTCCATTTACATAATATATAGCAATCGCTTCATGCCATAATAGAAATTGTTTATCTTCTTTTGATTGGAAATTATTTTCGTTTTTCTCTTTTTTCACTATTTCGTAAAGCTCATTATATTGTTTTTGTTTCACACAATCTCTCATTACATATTTTACATTTTCAATATATTTTATTTTTTTGTTTTTGGTTAGTGCAAATATATAATTTGGATCAATACCAAGTCTTTCAGATAATTGATACAACAATATGCTAGATGGATAAATAATACCTTTTTCTATCTTACTAATTTGACTTTGTGAACATATTCCATGGCATAATTCAGATTGTGACATGTTTTTTTTCTTTCTAAGTTCTTTAATAATAATACCAAGATTGTAGAATTCCATCTTTCCTCCCTCAAATGTAACACTTTATGAGTATAAGAATATTTTCCAACTTTTAATGTAATGTAAAAATTAATATAGTTACAATTACTAATTATATGGATTTATAGTTTCTTTTACAAACTTGTATCACAATACGAGAAATTATTAAAATATGGTTCACTAATAATCAATGGGAGTTTTATTCATGCCCACTGATTATTAGTCCACTCCAGGCAGGCATTTACAGAGAGTCCGACTTCTTTGCCACAGCTAAATTTTGAGGTGGGTATCTTACTGTCCGCAAATAGCGAAATTAAAAGAACTAAATATGATTTTCCACCTTTATTTCTTTTAATAGTTTCTTTTGATTTTTATATAAATCATTTCGAAGGAGCGTATTTTATGAAAAGAATGTTGACCGAAAGAGAGTTAGAAGTGGCTATTTATGTAGCAAAAGGATTTACAGATGTAGAAATTTCAAAAAAAATATATGTTACCCCTCGAAGAATTTCAACGATAATTAATCATATTAAAGAAAAATGGCATATTAATTCTAGAGTAGAATTAGGTATTTTAGTTTATCATTATGGTTTTATAGATGCACCCTTATTTTCAAATAAAGAAAATCATTTATTCGAAAAGGTTGCACAATAATTGACCAAGTATAATGTGGTTCATTTACAAATAAAAACAGAAAAGTCGCTGAACTTTTATTATTTAAGGTAATTCTGTATTCTGAAGGTAATGGGCATGTATGGCTTGCTAAAAGAAAAAATATAGATTGTATTTAGATATTTTAGTAAGACTAATTGTACCAGGAACTTTTAAAAGGTAAAAACATACCTTTAGACAATGTTTCTTCCGTAACAGCAAGTATAGCTTTTAATGTAGAAAATCCATCCATTTTGATTAAGCTTTTTCAAAAAGGGTGGGTTTCTTCAGTTTATAGGAAAGGTATACTTAACTTATAAACTGAAACTTTAATCATTAGAGCTGCCCGTTAATGCAGGATAAAAAATAAAATAAAATAAAATAAAATAGGTAAAAATGCCATCGCATCTTTACCTATCCTATAGATAAACAGGTTCTCATAAGAAATAGAAAACTTCCCTAAACACTATAAATATATTATTTTAAATTAATTGGTTGTTGTTGAGTAATACAATGGATCATACCACCATTTTTATAAAGCTCTCTTACATCAACCCCCACCACTTTACGATCAGGATAAAGTTTTTGAATCGTCTCATTTGCTATTTTATCATTAGGGTCATTATAGTTAGGTACTAAGATAACTTGATTCGCTATATAATAATTAATATATGAACCTTTATAATCAAGTTGCTTTCCGTTTTCTAATGTAACATTATTCTTGCTTAGCGGCAGATATACATACTTGTACTTATTACCCTCAGCATCTTTTGCCTGCAACAACTTGTTAATATCTTTATCAGACGTTCCCCATTCAGCTAAATCTTTTTTGTTTAATGTTATAATAGTAGATTTATCGTGGAATTTTGCAAATCCATCAATATGAAAATCAGTAATATCTAAGTTAGGTACTCCATCTAACCAAATAAAATTTGTTACCCCAAGGTCACTAATATATTTTTCAATATATTTTTCTGACAATTTTGCATTTCTATTTTTATTCGTTACAGCACTTCTAGTTAGTAAAGCAGTTCCATTACCATCTAATTCAAATGCGCCACCTTCAAGAACAAATTTATTCCAATCAATTCTTTCAATTCCTAACTGTTTACTAAGATTCTCACGAAGACGAGCATCTTTCTTATATGGTGTTTTCTTTCCCCATCCGTTAAATCCTGGGTCTAATATCTTTAGATTTTTGTCATTATCATAAACAAAAATTGGTCCAGTATCTCTCGCCCATACATCGTCAGTAGGTGCGATAAAGAAATCAATTTTCCCCATATTTACCCCGTGATCTATTAAAACCTCAGTAATTCTTTCTTTTTCTTCTTGATCATATGCAACAATATGAACTTTTTCGCCTTTGCTTAAAGCATTTGTCATTTGAATCCAAATTGGCTCTACTTCTTGCTGATATTTTTGCCCATATGTAAATTCATGAGGCCATTGTAGCCATGTTCCTTCATGTTTGCTTTTTTCATCTGGCATTGTATACTTTCCTACTTGTTTTCGTACCTCTACTTTCTTCATATCTTTTCTTTGCGTTTTTTCAATTTCCTTCGCCTGAACTTTCTCAATCCCTTTCCCTAGAGCATAACCACTGAAAATAGATGTGGTTAGTATAGCACTCATACACAAATTCGTTATTTTTTTCATTTCTTAACCTCCTTTTCTGTCTTACTGTAAACCTTTACATAGTGTGAAGGTCAAGCTTTTCCGTTTGAATTATTTAAATATTTTAAATGTGAAGTGTAATTTGAATCGAACTTTATACAAAACAAGTAAGAATCAACTATTTCTACTATAATCATCATTTTTTCATAAAATCTTACACTCTTTTCTTATGTTATTCTTTTTATACTATGTACTGTATTATTTTCGAAAATAATACAGTACATGAAATTTCATATTAAATACATATTCATTTATTTATTGATTTGTTTATTCAGTTTATATTTAACTATTCAAAAGCAGTTACAATTCTCTCTTTCATTTTCTGTAATACTTCACTGCTCAATACTTTTTGACCAGCAGGAAGTTTTAATATGGCAGCGGCACCTTTACTAAGGTATATTTCTTGATCATTATTTTGATTTACTACCAATATTCCTTGTCCTTCAAATTCGAAATAACTAATATCTTTTGTTTCATTTGTATTATTCTTTATTGCTGTATATAATCCATATAAATCTTTACTTCTATTTTCTCCGCCCGTTCGAATCGGTTCAATATCATTCGCAACAATTAGTCCTTCTGGCTGCTCACCCTTCATAATAAACCACAACTTTTCATTTGTTGGTAATAGTAAATGCTTAAATTCAGAGCTATTTAAAATTTGCTGTGCTGGAATTGTTTCATAGATTGGTAACGAAAATGGAGATGTTGTTATTTTTTCAAAGCTTAAATTTTCAGAAGAACTTCCCTTACTATATTGATAATCTTTTAATGCGATCGATTGTACCGATTCACTTTTATTTTTTGATGCATAACTAATTTTACTAGCGAAAATAATAACGGTCATTAAACACATGCACGGTATCACAAGCTTAAGTAGTTTTCCCATTTATGAACCCCCGCTTTTAATATTATTAGTTTGCATGGATATTATAAACAGTTTCACTCCACCAAAAATTATTATTGTTATGGAACGTACTGAAATTATGATTATAATGATCACCATACCAAGGGTCCATGTACGTTATATAATCTGTTCCATTTGTCCCTTTATAAAATCCATCAAGTACTAGAAAGTGTCCGATGTTAGCTCCATTTTGCCACATAATGAGTGCAATCATCGGCTGATTACTATTAATTTGACTTTTGAACCAATCATACGATTTTGCTCCAGAACTTATAGCTGAGCTAACACCATATCCCGATAATCCATATTGTATTTCACGTGAAGTTGCAGGATTATTATATGATCCACCCTTAACATACCTAACGTACTGATCTTGTGAAGGAGTTTTCCCAAAATAATTTAAAACTGAAACCGAAGTGCCTGCCCAACACCAATTTGATCTTTCTTGTAATATGTTAGGTACAGATAATTTACGATCTATTGATGTATTTGGAGGATTTCCATTAATATACGCTGACGTTACATATACTTTTTTTCCATCTTTAAAATAATAAAACCAACGATTATCTAAATTTCCTGTCCAGTAATCTTTAACCGCTTCACCATACTCCCATCCTTTAAAAGATACTTTTGTATTTCCGGGAATCACATCTACAATATTTGCATTCAAACTTTTTGCCTCTCTAACATTTACATTCAATGGAGCTGTTGTTCCTGTAAATTCAACTTCCTCTGCTATTATTTTCTGAACACCAATAAAACTAAATGTGAAGAACAATAAAAACATACAAACAATAAAATGCTTTCTTCCCTTCATTTCTCCACCCCTTCATCAGTACTAAAAAACATCAACAATTCATCCTTATTAATTGTTCAAGCTTAATATTACATACTAACGAAAAATGACTTCTCATAAAGTGAAACTTTGATCAGTAGTGGTTTTATTCATCCCCCACTGATTGTTAGTTAAACCAATCGGGCTGCTCTGCAAATAGCGGGATAAATTCCAATACAAAAAAGGAGCCTATAAATTTTTATAGGCTCCTTTTTATTTCGTCGTTATTACTTAGCTAATTCTTTTGTACCCTTCATTAAATCAATGAAGAATCCCCAGTTATTCACTACAGAAGAGATACTGATATGTTCATCTGGAGTGTGGACGTTAAAAATGTCTGGTCCGAATGAAATTGCATCTAATTCAGGCATTTTTTGAACGAATGCGCTACACTCAATCCCCGCATGCACAGCGAAGATTTCAATTTCTTTATTGTATTTTTCTTGATGCACTTTTTCAAATAAATTACGAATTTGTGAGTTTGGATTGTATGGCCATTCTGGATACTCTGACTCTATTTCAAATGTAGCACCAACTAATTCAGCAATATATTTGATTTCTTCTGCAACATGTTGTTTTAAACTACTTACAGAACTTCGCACTTCGTTACGTAATTTAATTTCATCTTGCAACGTTTCAATAACGCCTAAATTTGTTGAGCTTTCTACAAGACCTTTAATATCCATGCTCATACTTTGAATGCCATTTGGAATTAAGAATAATGATGAAATAAGCTGCTTTTGTGTCTCTTTAGCGAATACTTTTTCAACTTTTTCATCCAATTTTGTCAGTGTAACATGAACATCTGGATCAACAGCACGCATTTCTTCTTGTAATACACGTGTCCATGATTCTAGTTTTTCTTCTACTTGTCCTACATCTTCTGTACGAATTAAAATTGTAGCTACACTTTCACGCGGAATTGCATTCGTTTTTAATCCGCCGTGAACTTCACTTATGTTAAACTCCGTATGTGCTGATAAATCACGTAATACTCGTCCTAATACTTTGTTCGCATTACCGCGTTGTTTATCAATTTCCATACCAGAATGTCCGCCTTTTAGACCACCAACATATAGACGGTATGCATCCATATTCGCTGGCGTTTCATCCCAAATTACGGGAATTGTTTCAACAGCTTTCGCACCACCTGCACTACTTACAAGTAATTTATGATCTTCTTCAGAATCAATATTTATAAATATCTTTCCTTCAAAATGATTTGGATCAATAGCAAAAGCCCCGCCCATTGTCGTTTCTTCTTCAGTAGTGATAACGACTTCAAGTGCTGGATGCGTAATTTCTTTTGAATCTAATAAAGCTAATGCATACGCAACTGCAATACCATTATCAGCACCTAAAGTTGTTTGATTTGCATATAACATATCCCCAATGATTCTTAATTCAATTGGATCTTTTTCAAAATCATGTACTGTTGCTTGATTTTTTTCGCAAACCATATCCATATGACCTTGAATAATAATAGCTGGTACGTTTTCATAACCAGCTGTTGCTTCTTTTTTAATAATGACATTTAATGCTTCATCTTGAATGACTTCTAAGTTACGCTCTTTTGCAAAGCCCACTAAATAATCACTAATTTCCTTTTCATTACCTGATCCTCTAGGAATCTTTGAAATTTCTGCAAAATGATAAAATACAGGGTGCTTTGTTAATTGTTCTAAAGTAGAATACATTTTTCAAGCTCCTTTCAAAATGAAAAAATAGTATGTAAGTCTTTTATCATTATACCATGATTCATTATTTTACCTTTCTTTTAACTTTTATTGTTCATTTTATGTAAAACACTCTTACAACATTGTAAGGGCATTGTAATCTATATCGATTTTTCTCATTTAATAATAGCCGTATACTTTTTAAAGAAACACATTAAAGGAGATAAAGAAAATGAAAAAGTTTTTAGCAATTATTACACTATGTTTATTATTTTCTAGTTTTACTATTGGCTGTGAGAGAGCGTCACTAAATAGAATTGGCAAAGATGTATATTACATGCAGATAAAAGGCGAAGGAACTATCGAAAAGGTAGATGGTAGAAACTTACGAAACTATACGCTGCCCGCATATGATGAAGATGGCGTCAAAAAACAAATTACATTTAGAAGTACAAAAAAAGAAAACAATCATAAATTAAATGCAGACGCGTTTTTACGCCTTTATGTAGATCAAGATGATAATAATAAAAATGAAATATCATCAATTGAAGTAAAGTCCTATGAAGAGATTCAGAAAGCAGATTTGCCTGAAAAAATAAGAGAAAAGTTTACTATTAAATAAAAAAACAAAAGAAAATGCTCTATGCATTTTCTTTTTTTCTTTTCACCTGTATATATTTTGAACTACTATTATTCATCAGTTTCTCTAACCGATTTATATTCTCCGTTAATGCACCTTTCACAAGAGAGAAATCTGTATTGGATTCTTCTTTTTTTTCTTTAAAAAACGAAGACTTTTGTACATTGACTTCAGCCATCTCTTCTCCCCCTTTTCAAAAAGATACAACCTTTTATTTATATTATATAGCAAATGTAGAAAGAGTGTACACTTATGATTTTCTTTTTAATTCTTCT
Source organism: Bacillus sp. 196mf (assembly GCF_003217275.1). Taxonomy (NCBI): domain Bacteria; kingdom Bacillati; phylum Bacillota; class Bacilli; order Caryophanales; family Bacillaceae; genus Bacillus; species Bacillus sp. 196mf. The sequence continues at coordinate 382,339 of NZ_QJTG01000002.1, read as the reverse complement.
TCTAATTCTTCTACTTGCTGCAACGTATCCCCTTTTATTAAAGAGAAATCTGTTGTATCTTCAACTCCTATCTCACATTATCTCTTTTTTATTTTTGTTAATTATTATAAAATTAACAACATTAATCTACTACTACTTAATAATATTTGATATTATTAAGTAGTAAATTAATGGAATTATCATCTAATATATTTTTGGTTAAAATAATTTTTCATACAAGGAGGTTAACCATATTGAATATTATCGTGACTCCAGAATTATTAGAATGTTCAGCCGAAAAATTCAAAAGTGCTCAAGAACAAGCACAAGTACAATTTACCAACCTTCGAAAAGATATCTCATATCTTGAATCAATTTGGTATGGTTCTACCAAAGAAAAGTTTTATTATGATTTTCAACAATCTATCCAAGTAATGAATAAATATATTCATTACCTTCAGCAGATTGAAACTCAACTAAAAAGGGCAGCCGAAAAATTCAGAAAAGTAGATGATGAAACAGGAGCTGAGTTATCCACAAATAATGGGAGTTTACTCGATTCTCTCAAAAAGGGATTGATGACCGCATTATCTCCCACCGTTAAATTAGGTATAATGGCAGGTGTATTAAATGTTATTCCAAACAAAAAAAGAAATGATTTAGTAGATATCGTCACTCGTAAATGGGTTAATGGTAAGGCGGGAGAATTATGGAATAAATTAATTCCCTTGAAAGACTTTTCAACATTAGAAAAAACCGCTGCATCATTAGGAAAATTAGATAAATCTCTTCCTAAAAATAGTATTAAAGAATCTAATATTTCTAAGCATATTATAAAAAATATGAAACCCTTTGGTATAGCTTCCATTACCCTTACTACATTAGGTGAAGTAAATTCATTAACATCAGCCATACAAAGTGATTTTAAAAAATATGATGGCTCTCAAGCTGGTGTTAATATTGCTATGGATACAGTTTATTCTACAGGAAAGGTAGTTGGAAATTTAGCTTCAACTTATGCAGGTGGAGTAGCGGGTGCTGAAGCGGGTGCATTAGCTGGCTCATTCATTTTCCCTCCAGTTGGTACAGCTGTTGGTGCAATTGCAGGTGGCATTATTGGTTCTACTGTTGGTGGCACCGCATTCAATGAATTGGCAGATAAATTTGTACCTCGTCAAAAGTTTAAAGAGAGTATTTCAAGTTTTACAGATAGCTTCACTAATTTTTTAAAATAAATTAAAAATCAATTGAAGAAATGAGGTAAAAAAAGTCTCTAATTAGACTTTTTATGAGCTATGAATAAAAAACAAATTGTTTCCATAGAGGAATTAGCATTTCTAATGAACTCTATAGAAAATCAACCTTATGCAAAAGAATTACTAAGTCTTATCTATGATGAACTAGAGAAAGCAGATGTCGAAAAAATATTATTAACTGCAGCGCATTCCCTATTTGCTAGAGGATTATTAAACTTTAATCAACAAACTAAAGAAATGCAATTACAACCGGGTATAAAGAAATTATTCAGCACTATGTGTAATCCGCACCTTTCATTATTACTTCAAAAAGTCGATTTTACAAACGAAACAACGATTACTGCTAACATTTATATTGATAACACTTCAAACGTTACATATCAGAGTTTAGATGGTATTATACATGAAATCGAAGAGATTTCAGACGATAGATTATTTTTAGAATCTAAAAATTTATTACAGCTAGGATTTCAAGAAGAGGAAAAAGAAAGTAACATTGTAGGAACTCTCCCAAACCACATCGTACAAAATATCGAAAAGTTATTCCCATTGTCTATTCAAGAAGGGAAAACAATGTTAATCGAGAATGGATTTAATTCCTTATATGCTGAAAATTTTATAAGGGATTTAAAAACAACGCAGTCGATTTACACTATTATGCGTCTAGATACAACAGAAAAGAATGAGGTTATTTCTGACAATGGATTCTTTGTTATTGAATCACCAAACACTCAATGGCTATTAACTCAAAATATAATAAATGATTCCTTTGATATAACCTATTTAACCAAAAATCTTTTCGAAAATGAAATAGCAAAACTAATAAAACATTAATCCTCTAAGACGGGAGTATATTTATATTGAATAAACATCAGAATTCTAACAAAAAAAAGGAAGGTCTTTTCGAAAATAGGATATTACCTATCATCACTGTTCTTTCAGGTGTAATTCTACTAGTGTACAAAGGGTTAGAATTTATTTCAAAGTATGTACTACTTTTAATCTTATTTGCCCTAATTATTGCTTCTTTATACTTATTGTTTATGCGAGAAATAGTTGGTGCTGCTATTGGATTTATTTTTGCAGCTCTTGGATATTATATGTATAAAATTATTTTTAAACAAAAAAAGAAATAACGGATAAACAAATCATAAAGATGTAATTTAAAAGAGAATGCTTTTACGCATTCTCTTTTAAATTACCCTCTTTTATATACTTATATGGGATCGCCTCTATAAGTTTTTCTAATCCATTTACATTTTGAGTTAATGCACCTTTCACAAGAGAGAAATCTGTATTGGATTCTTCTTTTTTTTCTTTAAAAAACGAAGACTTTTGTACATTGACTTCAGCCATCTCTTCTCCCCCTTTTCAAAAAGATACAACCTTTTATTTATATTATATAGCAAATGTAAAAAGAGTGTACACTTATGATTTTCTTTTTAATTCTTCTTCTAATTCTTCTACTTGCTGCAACGTATCCCCTTTTATTAAAGAGAAATCTGTTGTATCTTCGTTATCTTCTTTAAAAAAATCATTGTCATAATCTTTTACCACTACAATCACCTCTACATGCTAGTGTAGGAATGATTGTCCAATTTTATTCAACTTTGTCGGATTTTGTTTTTAATTTATGTATAGAAGAAAAGGACAGAAAAAGATTCTGTCCTTATTTACTAAAATAACTATGATGTATTGTTAAATTATATACATTTTCAAAATCCCGATCTTGCAGGTTATTTTTCTTTCCATCAATAACAATGAAAACGTCACTTACTATTTTTGCTGGTATAATCCCGACATTTTCTACTTGCACCGCTTTCTGCTCATTCAATTGCTCGATATGTTCTAACGGGACGATAATACTAAATTGTGAGCGAATACCACGAAAGTTTGTATTTAATTCCTTCGCAGCTTCAAAAACAACAATTTTCGCGCCAATCTTTTCCCCATATGAATCTAAAAATGCATTTAAGCTCTTTGTATATTCCTCTTCCGTATGCCATTCCATCGTACCGAATACTGCTGGATTAACATTTTGAATAATTGTCGTGTATATTTCCCCTCTCGCTTTAGACGCAATTAATGATCGTTTTATGGATTGAACTGTCTTGCCAATATCGCTAAATTTCGCACCCCATATTTCTGAAATATTAGGCGTTAAAATGAACGCAATATCAACAAAAATAACCATTGCAGTAAACATTAAAAGATTTTTCCAGAGGGTTAAATCGATTCCTTTTATCATGAAATACACGGTGACAGATATGATAAACAAACCATACCAAGTCTTTCTAATACGTTGCTTTTTCTCCTCGTACAACTCCTCATTTTTCCAATAAAAGAAAACAAGGACTACAAAGACAATCGCTAAAACAAATAAGCCAATTCGAATGTTAGAGATCATTAATCACATCACCCTCCATTCAAAAACTACTCACGATATCATTACATGCGCAAGCTGCTCTCTTTATGACAAAAGACGTGGACAAGCTTCTAAAATTAGCTACATCGCATATATATTAGAAGGTACCACGTCTTTTATCCTACTATTTGTGGGCAGTAAGACCCCACTGATTAAAATTTCACTTTACCATGAGTCTATATTGTATATGTAGACAAGCATTCATTTCAAATTTTTGTATTAAAAAGAAATATGTTTCGGAATTTCCCCTTCAGGTACTTCTCCATCCATACTTAAATAATAATGACGAATCGGACGTAAGTTTTCGTCTAATTCATAAACAAGCGGAATGCTAGTTGGAATATTTAATGAAACTACACCATCACTTGAAAGGTTGTCTAAATATTTTACTAGCGAGCGAATTGTGTTACCGTGTGATGAAATAATTACTTTATTACCACTTTTTAATGTCGGCGCAATTTCTGAATGCCAATAAGCAAGTACTCTCTTCTCCGTATCCTCTAAACATTCAGTTAATGGAAATTCACCTTTTTTGAGTGTTTTATATCTTGGATCGATCGCTTCATATCGAGGATCGTCTTCAATAAGAGCCGGTGGTCTTACATCAACACTTCTTCTCCAAATATGAACTTGCTCCTCACCATATTTTTGAGCAGTTTCATCTTTATTCAACCCTTGCAATGCACCATAATGTCTTTCATTTAGCTTCCAAGATTTATGTATTGGGACCCAAGTAAGATCCATCTCATGAAGTACAATCCATAACGTCCGAATTGCGCGTTTTAATACAGATGTATAAGCCACATCAAAAGTATATCCGTTTTTCTTTAATATTGCTCCTGCTTCTCCCGCTTCACTTAATCCATTCTCTGATAGATCAACATCTGTCCATCCAGTAAAGCGATTTTCAAGATTCCATAAACTTTGTCCGTGACGAATAAGTACAAGTTTTATCATTATAATTCCCCTTTCGGAAATGTGAATTTTATTGTTCCATTACGTACACGTATAAAGTATCTAGTAATGTATCTTTTTATCCATTCACTCTATGACCAATCGATAGTTGCCAAATGTATGGATAAAATTTGTTCTTTTTCAAACGATAAAAACAGAAGCTTTTTCATTATTTTTGATCGACTGGTATTTCCCGTTTCGATATCCAAGCATCAAAACCTGATCGGCTATTTGCCATTTCATTCATAACTTGGTGCCAATTGTCCTCACATGATTCACCAAATTTTGAAAAAATAGCACCCATTTGTTGTCTTTGTACATCACTCAGTTTTTTCTCTAAATCTGTACCTTTTTCTGTTAAAGACAACTGTTTCACACGTCGATCATGCATAGCTTCATTACTCTCAATTAAGCCCTTTTCCACAAGTTGACGTAGCGGCCCGTGGAGAGCTTGTTTACTTATTTCTAATAGTGATAATAACTCATTTACACTTATCCCTGGAAAACGTGCGATAAAAAATAAAATTCGATGATGTACTCGTTGAATGCCATATTCTTTTATAATTTCATCTGGCTTTTCAGTAAATGTTTTATATGCAAAATAAAATAATGCTAATGCCTCATTCATCTGTTCTTCTTTATGTTGTGTCATCTACTTTCCCCCTGTATGTAAATTATACCACAATCTAGTAATGAATATTTTAATCAACGCATTAGAACTTCTTTAGTCTATTGAAACATTCATTGCATAATTAGGAGATGATTCATTTGAAAAAACAATATACTGTAAGTACATATTTATTGGATAGACTACACGAATTAGGAATTGAACATATATTTGGGGTTCCTGGTGATTATAATCTTGCCTTTTTAGATGATGTGGTAGCACATAAAAATTTAAAGTGGATTGGCAATTGTAATGAATTAAATGCTGCATATGCAGCAGATGGGTACGCTCGCATAAAAGGAATCGCCGCTCTTATTACTACTTTCGGTGTTGGAGAATTAAGCGCTATTAACGGTATTGCTGGCTCATATGCGGAAAACGTGCCAGTTATAAAAATTACAGGTACGCCACCAACGGAAGTAATGGAAAATGGAGCAATCGTCCATCATACGTTAGGCGATGGAAAATTCGACCACTTTTCCAATATGTATCGAGAAATCACTGTGGCACAAACAAATGTAACACCTGAGCATGCAGTTGAGGAAATTGACCGTGTTTTACGTGCATGTTGGAATGAAAAACGCCCTGTTCATATTAATTTGCCGATTGATGTGTATAATAAACCAATTAATAAACCTACAGAACCAATTTTATATAAACCGATTTTAAGTAATAAAGAAGCGTTGGATAAAATGCTACTACATGCCACTTCAATAATAAATAACGCCAAAAAACCTGTAATTTTAGCTGATTTTGAAGTAGATCGATTTCACGCTAAAGAAAATTTACATCAATTTGTAGAAAAAACTGGGTTTCCCATCGCGACGTTAAGTATGGGAAAAGGAATATTCCCAGAAAAACACCCTCAATTTATAGGGATTTATACTGGTGATGTAAGTTCTCCGTACTTGAGAAAAAGAATTGATGAATCTGATTGTATTATTAGTATTGGTGTGAAGTTAACTGATACTATTACAGGCGGCTTCACACAAGGTTTTACAAAAGAACAAGTTATAGAAATCCATCCCTACACTGTGAAAATTATAGATAAAAAATACGGTCCAGTTGTAATGCAGGATGTTTTACAAGATTTAAGTGATTCAATTGCGCATCGTAATAAAGATACTCTTGAAATTAAGCCATTTATTTCAGCACCATCACCTTTTACTGAAGAGTTCAATCCAAAAGCACAAATGGTCACACAAAAACGTTTTTGGCAGCAAATGTACCATTTCTTACAAGAAAACGACATCTTAATTGTAGAACAAGGAACACCTTTCTTTGGTAGTGCTGCTATCCCTCTACCTAAAAACACTGCATATGTAGGACAACCGTTATGGGGATCTATCGGATATACATTGCCCGCTCTACTTGGTACACAGCTCGCCAATTTAGCACGGCGCAACATTTTAATTATTGGTGATGGTTCTTTCCAAGTAACTGCCCAAGAGTTATCAACTATACTACGTCAAAATTTAAAACCGATTATATTTTTAATCAATAACAACGGATACACCGTTGAACGTGCCATTCACGGCCAAAACCAACCTTATAATGATATACAAATGTGGAATTACAATAAACTATCAATGGTATTTGGGTCAGAAGAAAAAAGTCTAACATTTAAAGTAGAAAATGAAGCAGAATTAGCAGAAGTCTTAACAAATATAACTTTTTATAAGAATCAACTTATCTTTATTGAAGTTATAATGAGCCAAAGCGATCAACCTGAATTGTTAGCTAAACTCGGGAAAAGATTTGGTCAGCAAAATTCTTAATATAAAAGCATAACCTAATTATACAATTGGTAGTGTAAAACTTGTTTTGAGAATAGTTTCGACACTCAAAATACATAAGGAAAAGGATGGAAAGCACCATCCTTTTCTATTTTAAGAGCATTCTTCGACTAACGCCCCGTATGACAAGCAAAAATTCTTAATCCATCTTTAACTTTATAGCTTTTGTCGCAATAAATGTTTTAATATGCTTATCTAATATCCTTGTCCCACCAAAATCATCCTCATAAAAACCTGTTATAGCAAAACCAGCTTCAATTTGGCCTTGAATTTGGTCTTCTAAAGTATGCGCATATTCTATTGTTTGATTTGAATCGATGTAATCTTGAACTTCATCCTCTGGTAAATAATCCAATGTTGATGAAGGAATTGAATGTTTAACATCAAGAATACCTTTTTGTTCTTGGTTATCATCAAAGATCCATAGTAACGGATTTGTAAATCCAGCAATAAGAATACCTTTATTCTTTAAAACCCTAGAAACTTCATTCCATACAAGATGAACATCTTTTACAAACAAATTAGAGACAGGATTTACAACAATATCAAAATAATCATCTTCAAAATCACCAAGGTCTGACATATCTCCTTGTACGGTTTTTAAAGTCAAACCATCCCGTTTTGCTACCTTTTCATCTTGTTCCAATTGCTTCTTAGATATATCAGTAACTGTTACATCTGCTCCAGCAGCAGCTAGAACTGGTGCTTGTTGTCCGCCACCTGATGCTAAGCAAAGTATCTTTAATCTATCTAATGACTTTGGAAACCACTCTCTAGGAACTGATTTTTCCGTAGTGACTGTAATCTCCCATTCACCTGATTTGCTTTTCTCAATAACCTCGCTACTTACAGGTTGCGTGTATCTAGAACCTTCTTCAACCTTCTTATCCCATGCATTACTGTTTTGTTGTGTAATATCCATTGCGATTAGTCCTCCTAACGATCTAGTTGGATTTTAAGTGTAAACTTATTAACTATTTATGCTTTCCTTTTTCTATTAACCCGTCTGATAGTTCATACATAGTTGTCTATATTTATATTAACAGATAAACACTAATAATTACTAAAAATTCTAAAAAGACACAAAAAAAGCATTCCAAATCTGTTGACAGTTGGAACGCTTTTTTATGTTATTTAGTTTTTCAAGCTTTTAACTAAATCCATTAAACAAATAAGCTATGCTTTTTCTTTTTTATTCCGCAAGAGTTAACTGCCAAGATACACCATACTTATCATTTAACCAGCCAAACTTTTTACTAAACGGATAAGAACCTAAAGGCATGAGAATTGCTCCATCCTGCGCTAGTTTATGAAAGACCGTTTCAATTTCTTCTTCTGTCTCACAAGTTACATAAAGAGACATAGCTGGAGTGAATGTAAAATTATGATTTACATAACTATCAATACACATAAACTCTTGGCCATTTAGCGTAAAAGTTGCATGAATTACAGTTCCCTCTTTACCAGGTCCATTTTCATCGTAGCGAGAAATACTTACAATTTCCGATTGATCAAATAGCGACGTATAAAAATTCATTGCTTCTTCAGCTTTGCCCTCAAACATTAAAAACGTAGTAATTTTTTGATTTGCGTTACTCATATGGAGACAGCCCCTTGTTATGTATTTATGTAAAACATACGTCACTCAAAAACCGAACGTATATTCCTATTAATATATTGTCTATAAAAACGATGAGTTTGTCAATTATCTACTTTATTATTTCTTCTTAAATAATGCTGTCCAAAGAAATGATTCTCCAAACATTTCATTCGGTTGTTTCATTTGTTTCATCCTTCTAATCTCAATTACCTCAAATTCTTTAAATATCTCTCTTAACTTTTCTTCCGAGTATGCAAGACCACCTTGTAGACTCCATTCTCTATATACGTCCCAATCTGTTATTTCTGATCCATTTCGCTCATCTAAATCGCCTGCCGCAAAACATGTTAATCCGAAATAACCACCCGATTTTAATGAGTTTTTAATTAAATCCACATAATTTATTCTTCTATGCGGTGGAATGTGATGCAAACAGCCCGAATCGTATACAAAATCAAATTCGTTTTGAACCTCTAAATTAAAAATTGAATTACAAATAAAATGAATTCCTATTCCTTTTTCTAATGCCCTCTCTTTAGCCCAATTAATGCCCTCTACAGATAAATCCACTGCTGTTACATCAAATCCTTGAGTCGCTAAATAAATGGCATTTCTACCTGGACCACATCCAAGTTCTAATACTTTCCCTTTTGAAACTCTCTCTTTTTTTATATACGAAACTAGATTCTCATCTGGAATATTTTCAAAAAACGGAACATCTTTTTCTTTATTCTCATAAAACTCATTCCAAAATGGTTCTGCAGGTCTTAATAATGAATCAAGCATTTTTAAAATGTCTTCTTGTGTGTGTAACGTTTCAGTTTTCATTAATACCCCTCCATAAATTAATAGTCAGAAAATTATTATATATCTTTTCGAACTTTCAAACAAAGAAAAAACTCCTATATTCAATAGGAGTTTTTGTCTTTAAAATCCGAGTACAGCTAACCATTTTAACAATTTCTCTTCTCGCGCTTTTAAATCATCATTCCTAAACTTGCCTAGTTGTATTTCACTAACAACTTCTCCGTCCTCCATAAAAAGAACTCTTTTTGTTTTCTCTGCTACCTATACAACATGAGTCACTTAAGAAGGTTACTTTGCTGAAAAATAAAGCCGATTTCGTTAAGGGATATTTTTGCTAACGCCTCTTCTTTCATACATGTTATTTCATACAATCATACTTTTCTAATAAAATAACGCTTTTGTTCACTTTTTTGATACATTTACGAAACATTCATGTGTTACCTTCATTAAGTTCTTTTCTTTTTATAATGTCGTGTGAGATATACCAACAGAGGAAGCCCTAGATCCCCTAATCTTAGGGCTTTTTTATAAGAATTTTATACATTTTATTATTTCCACTAACTCTTTAAATTGTATATACATAATATAAAATTTTCATGTTGTTATATTTTTTGATGGCCTCTTATCTTTCCTTAAAAGGCTTTTTTTCAAATAACGCTTTTATTTAATTTATATTTAAAAAGTTCCTTTTCATAAAGACTTCCCTTATATGCTATACTCATTCTTAAATAATTGTATAAGGAATGTTAAAAATGGATGATAGATCGTCAAGACAATGGAAATTGCGACAAAAGTTAAGAGCACTGAAAACCAAAAACAACAATGACACAAACCCTTTGTTTAGTGAATGCCTTGAATCCCTAGGAAACGAAACTCTCATTTTCTCCCAAGAAAAAAGCCAACAGATTGCTACTATTTTTATGAATTCATTTCCTATAACTGTCTCGGGAAGAATAGATTGGGAACAGATAGATAACCAATTCATAGCTTCGAACAAAGAACAAATAATTTCCCTTATTAGAGCAAACCAACTAGATTTTGACGAACAGATTTTTATAATATGGGATAACTATGAAATCCCTGTAGTAAGTACAAATCTTGATAAAGTATTCCAATCACTAGTTGACGTTGATGCAGTCAGTTTTTATTACTGGCTATTAGACAAAGAATATAGATTCGTAATTGAAATAAATGATGAAGAATTGATTAGGGTTGGGTTTCGCTAATACTCTAAGCATATTTCCTCATTCTACTGATCTGCAAAATTTAAATTGTATTATTTATCAAAGACTTAAAATATACGAATGTCACGTAAACCGATTGGTGTTAATCATGTTTATGTTTATAATTACGTTGATTTGGATAACTTGCATTTATAAAATGTAAATGTTTTACAAATTCAAGTTAAACAAACATTGTTATATCAAGGTTTGTTTGACCTAACATGTTATATTCTTGATATAACGCCCTTAAATCGTTGCTCTATATTTTCAGATTGCTGTAAATCTATCCGTATATCACTTTTTCCTGCCCCCATATAAAGAGCGATATTTGAGGTGAATACTTTTGTAACAAATCGTGAAAGAATATATCCACATATACATCCGCCAGCTGAAATAACAACATATTTTGTTACATATAGTTTTTGAATATCTTTACTTGTAATGCCGATAGCTTTCATAACACTAATTTCCCGATAGTATTCTTCCATCAGTTAATGAATTAAGTGTTTTAAAAAGAGGATAAGTAATAGAGGGACCTTTTTGAGGTAAGTTCGATGACTGGTATAAATCTTCAAATTCATTTATCTAATTTACATCTGTTAACTGAAATTCAATAAGATATTCTCTTTTCCCAAATTTCGTTTTAATCTTTCTAAGTCTTCATTGCTTATTACAAATCGCTTTGAACTAACGATTGATGGATTCATTTGAACATCACGAACACATGCTGATATTGTAAATTCTTGTTCCATATTATTTTTTATAATCCATATTTCATCTCCAATATGCAAATTGTATTTTTGCATAAAATAAATCGGTACACCTATTTCCCTTTTACTAATCTGTATCACTTTATTATTTAAATCTAATAAAAAATCAAAATTAGCGTTTTGTTTCACGGAACTGATATCTATTACACTATTATGTTCGCCTTATTTTTATTTTGTATAAAAATGTTATACCCGTTTACTTGTACTTGGATCATCTCTGCCGTTTGCTACTTTTTTACAAAAGGAGTTTTTTCTACAAATGAATCTATTGACTTTTGATTTATTTCTCCGGCATGCATCTGTACAACGTGCGGTGCGCTTGATACTTTAAACAATCGATCATAGATTTATAACGTTACTTGAAGCACTAGCCATTAAAAACTTGATAACTTGATAAACATAAATAAAATAATAATTATCATTTTATTTTTAGAGAAATCTCTTTTTAACATTCTCCTAATCATATGAAGCTAGTTCCCTTCATTTCTTAATATTTTCTTCGTCAATATAGCTATTATTATCATTATGAAACTAATAGCAAATATAGGTAAATAAATTTTCGCACTGAATCCTTCAAACATAAAACCATATACGACTTGCCCAATTGGTGCCATACATTGAGATACCGCTGTTATAATTGCCATTACTTTTCCTAGATTTTCATTTGGTGTTTTCTTTTGGACTACAGTAATCACATAGATGGATACAATTGTCATAATCATTGCGATTAGAAGAGAAGAAAGTATAAAGAGGATAAATGGTGGATAGTATCCTAAATTAAGAGTAAACGGTGTAACTGATAGTGCCCCTGGTATTACTAATAAAGCTATGATAAGCATCCAATTATATAATGTTTTCATCTGTAACTTTTTAGCAAAGAAACCGATTGACAATGCACCTAATATAGTTGCAAAATCAATTAATCCCATTCCAATTCCATACATCGTATCGCTACTCTGCATAGTTACTCGTAATATAATAGGTCCTCCAACAACAAATAACGGTGTCAAAATTAAGTTTAGTAAAGCTGCAAGTAACATAGCCTTCAAAATAAAAGGTTGCTTTAAAACATAAAGAAAACCTTCTTTCATATCTTTTACAATTATCGGTACGATATGGCCTTCCTGTATTCTTTTTATAAATGGTATTGTAATAAACATTTCTAAAATTGCAGATAAAAAGAAAGCGAGACAACTTATTATTACGAGCATTTTCAAACCAATTATGCCGTATAATATTCCTCCTAGTACAGGTGCAACTATATTAGATAATGCTTGCACACCATTTACGATACCGTTTGCTTGTTCTAACTTTTTCTCTGGAACTAATTGAGGAATACTCGCCATTACAACTGGTGCGTACATTGCACTAACGACTGCTAGTAAAAACATAATTGTTCCAATCATTAAAATAGATACCGATTCAGTTAATAACAAAACTATAAAACTTAATACAATAGCAGCGTTTATAAAATCAAAAATGACCATTACATTACGGCGGTTGAAACGATCTGCTATTGCTCCGCCAAGAGGTGCTAGCAGAAACGGAATACTCGTTACCGCATATAACCCTGCGAATATATCTGCACGCCCTGTTATATCTAGCACATATAGTGAGAGAGCAAAACGTAATAGTGTTGAACCTAAAATAGTAATAATTTGACCACTTACCATTAAGTGAAAATCTTTCAAGGAAGATTGAATACTTGCTGGCATCCTCGTCACATCCTTCATTTAACCTAGACCGACTGTCGGTCGATAATACTCAAACAGAAAATCACTATTTCTGTTTAATTAAAACTTCCATCATATAATCAAAAGATCCCTCTTTCGCTCCGACAGATGCTTCCATCATTTTGATATAAGCTTTAGCTCTGTTTATCATTTCTTCAGGTTTCCACTGGAATAAACTATCATCAAATATGACTTGCGCTGAGGAAATTAACAGTTCAATCGTTTCTTGTGGGTATGAGGTACAAAATATGCCTTCTTCTATTCCTTGCTCTAAAACTTCCGTTAATACAGGAGATAAATGTATAATGGACTGCACTAAACTTTTCTGATGCATTTCTGCATTATTTGGTTGATGGAATTGTTCAATCATTTTTTCTTTTACATCTCCCGATTTTGGTGATTGTTCCATTAAAATTTTAAATAACTTATCTAAAACGGGGATATCGGGATTGGAGACAATCCTTTTCGCCTTAGTGACATCCTCTTTAATAATCCTCATAATGATTTCATCCATTACTTCCTCCTTCGACTTAAAATAATGATAAAACGTCCCCTTTGCTATACCTATTTCTTTTAAAATGTCATTTACGGTTGTTTTCGTATAACCTTTCGTAAGAAACAAACGCTCAGCTGTTTCTAAAATTTCCTTTCTACGCTCCTCATACTCCTTTACAATTCGCATTCAAGTTCTCCTTCCCACCTGACCGACTGTCGGTCTATTAAAATTATATGTTTAGTTTGCAAAAAGTTTCCTATTATTGTATATACAACATCCTACTTTCTATTTCCTTTATAAATTTTTATTTTTTAACGTACGCTCAATTTGTTTAAAACGTATCTCATGTTTTTTATCGTCATCTTTCATTTTAGGAAAAGAACGATGCCCTCCGCTTGATCCTATTTTTCTCGATTCTTCATCCAGACGCACAACACTTTGTAGTTTTTCAGCTCCTTCACCACAAGTCAGCGCATCTCCTTTACATCGATGACTTCAAAAAATGACAATTGATTCATACGACACGGTTTCCCTCCGTTCGATCTATGTTCTTATCAATGGAGTATTTTGTTGAGTTCCAATATGTAATATTGCATATTTTGTACTTTTAATTTTTGCACATGCGATAATTTATTTATAAAAATATAAATTATTAATAAGGGTGATTTATATGAGCAAGTTCCGAAAGAAAATGATTAAATATTTGCAAACATTTTGGGGATGCTTAGCATTTGGTGTATTAATGTTTGCTATCTTCTTAATTACGGATTTAACAGATGCATCTTTAAATACATTAGGCTGGAGAGACTGGCTAGGTTCTATAGCAGGCGCAACCATTTTATCTGTTGGAATGTTTACTTTAAATAAATTGAATTTAAAATAAATATTCGGTCAATACTGTATGTAGGCTGTATGCCAACATTCATTTAAAGTAGTCTTCTCTGTATCTCCTTGTATTGAGCAGTTAGCTTTTGCTAGCCGCTCTTTTATTTTGTTCCGGTTCTTGCCTCTTAAAGAACTCTTTATCTACTTTCCCCCAATAAGTACACATATCTATTCCCCATTGCTACAAGATGAAATCTTTATTTTGTTTTACGCGTCGCTTCTTCAATCAGCCAAGATACAATATTAAAATCATTAGCTTCACCCTTTAAAGATGTTCCGTTCCAAAAGCATTCTTTCATCACTTCAAGTAATTCTTCAACAGCTTCAATTCATCTCATATTCATTTTCTCTTTCTCCCAAATAACTATTTTGTTTTACTAATTAGCCGATTAATTTCACAAACACCTTTATCAAACATTCCACGTTTCTTCACCCCGTGAATATTTTTCAAATAAAAATACATACTATTTTCAAGCCGCCGTGTCCACGGCTAATACCTCTTTCTTTTGTTACAGCAAAAGCAGGTAGGTTCTTCACTTATCTGCTTTCTCTGTATATTTTTTAAGAAATCGAAAATAATACCAACAAGCTGTTTGAACTAGCAGCTTCACTCTTCTCGCAATGGGGATGCAAATTATCACAATTAGCTAACTCATTGAACTCACTGGCAGACAACCAAAATCGTTGTCTGCTTTTTGTATGAGATTTTTCGTTTTACATATACTACTTTTGAACCTGCAGACCAATACGAGCCATTTTTGTGCTTGGGATTTCCCTTCCGGGGATAAGTATTTTTTACTTATCCCTTTTTTGTATAGACACGTATATTTAGGGTAAAACTAATTACAAGCAGATTTTCTGTTTATGCGTAGTTCTAAACAAGATTACTTTTTCTCCTATTAAAGGACGGCAGGTACGACTGCTAGTCCTTTTTTCTTATTTCGCATATTATCACTACATTACCTTCATCGTCATAAGCAATTTCCTCATAAGGATGGCAGTGTTGCTTCTCGAGTTCCTCATCGATCAAAACTAACAAATTAGTTTTCCAGTTTCCAACGATCGTACACCAATACGAGTTTAATCCTTCATAAACTTCTCTTGTTCTATTTCGATAATTGCGGAATGTGTAATGAAAATACTCGCTCGCTTCAATAACTTTTTTTAACCAAAGTGTTCTGCTGAATGATAGTAATACCCTCGCTCTAATGGTTTTGGACTATAAAATTTCCTTTATAAATTTCAAATACGGTGAATGAAATTTTTGTTTTTTTCTTGCCATCATCCTTGTTGTATACAAACAAAAAAAGAGCCACAATATTTTGCGACTCTTTTACAATTATAACTATCTAACGGCCACGTCTTTGCTGACCTTGCTTTGTACTACCTTTTTTATTACTTGGCTTATTAAATGATCGGTTATTTTCATTTCTAGAACTATTTCTTGAATCACTTCTCGAGCTATTTCTCGAATCACGTCTTGATTCACTTCTTGAACCTTCGCGGCTATCTCTTTGACGATTTTGACCTGATTTCTTCGGAGCCGGCTTTGGTACCGGTTTTCCATTTTCATCTACACGTTTTATCTTCGGTTGTTCGATTATTTCTCTTTGTATTGGTGCACCAAGCGTTTTTTCAATTTCTTCTAAATGTTTTTCATCTTTCGCTGCAACGAACGTAATTGCAAGACCTGATCCACCTGCACGTCCTGTTCGGCCAATGCGGTGAATATAACTTTCTACATCTTCAGGGATATCAAAGTTAAATACGTGCGTTACACCATCTACATCAAGTCCACGAGCTGCTACATCCGTTGCGATTAAGTACTGAATTTTAGCTTCGCGGAAACTCTTCATAACTCTTTCACGTTTCGCTTGAGGTATATCACCATGAAGTTCAGCACAATTATAACCTAATCCTTTTAAATTATCATAAAGCTTACTCGCTCTAACCTTTGTACGACAGAAAATAACAGCTAAAAATGGCTGATCACGATCCATAACAAAACGAAGTGCATCTGGCTTTGCACGGTCTGTCGTCTCAATGACACGCTGCTCAATTGTATCAACCGTTACTTCTTCACTTTGTACTTGAATCATTTGCGGTTCATCCATATAACGCTTCGCCAATTTTTTAATATCTTTTGGCATCGTTGCTGAGAATAACATCGTTTGTTTACTACCTGGTGTCTCATCTAAAATATCTTCAATATCATATAAGAAACCAAAATAAAGCATTTGATCCGCTTCATCTAATACAATTGTTGAAAGATTACTTAAATCAATTGTTTCACGGCGTATATGATCTAATAATCGTCCCGGTGTTGCTACAACAATATGTGTATTACCTTTTAATTTTCTCAACTGTTGCGCAACATCTTGTCCACCATATATCGCTAGTACATTAATATCTTCTCTTTGAACAAGCATTTTTTTAATTTCAGTTGTAATTTGCAGGGCTAATTCCCTTGTTGGCGCAACGATTAAAGCCTGGACATCACTACACTCTGGATCAATTTTTTCTAAAATCGGTAACACGAATGCTAACGTTTTACCCGTTCCTGTTTTCGCCTGCCCAATAATATCTTTACCTGACAGAATAACTGGAATTGCCTTCTCTTGAATTGGTGTTGCTTCTGTAATTCCATTTTCACGTAATGTATGATTAAAAGTTTCACTAATTCCTAATTCTAAAAAGTTTTTCAAATAGACCACTTCTTTTCCTTATTTTTCACATTAGCTTTCATTGTACCATTTGTTTCGCCAAATATGAAAAATAAAAAAATTCTTATCTTCTTTTTTTATATTCATCCTGTACTAGATGAACAAATTCTTTTTGCTTTTTCTCAGATTTTATTAATGCTTCCATTACTACAATGAAGATATTAATGGGATTTTTAAAATCACTGTTTCACCAGTTCAAAACAAATTAGGCTTCTATGTACCTAGTGGAGCTAAGTTCTACAGCTTAAAAAATAATATAAAAGCATTATATAATCCTCATTTTGATTCAGCATATGAGCTTATCTTTCAGCAGAATGGTTTTCAATATACAATTGCAATTGGTAACAAACGCTATATACAAGGTAAATATAACGTAAAGGATTTAATTCAAATTGCAGAATCTATGAATTAAAAAACCAATCTTTTCTATATCAAAAAGATTGGTTTTTTATTATTTTATACAGTAAGTTTTCCTCCATGATAGCAATAATACTGTGCTGCTTTAAGACTTTTAATCCTATTTAAAGACTGTTCCGCCCTTTCTATATCTAAACAAAAATTCGGATTAGCTATAACTAATTCTCGATTCTCTTGAACCGCTGCATCTCCTGTAATTACACAGTCTAAATTCGGAAAATATAATGAAATATGCCCCGAGGTATGTCCTGGCGTTGCCACTACTTGACATTCATTATTCAAAATCATTTGACCATCATGTACTTTTTCATCGACGGAAATATCTTTTATATTTTTTAACTGTTGTATAAACCATTTGCCAAATTCTTTTTCTTCATTTGGCATACGTTCTAACATTTCTTCAGCTTGAACTAACCTCTCTGATTTTATATCACCATTAATATAGTTAGATTCAATTTCACTAGCAATAACATTAATATTTGGATATTTCACTTTAAAATCATATACAGCCCCTATATGATCGTCATCATAATGGGTAATAATTATATTCTTTAAGTTTTTCATCTCATATCCATGTTTTAATATTGCATTTTCAATTAAAGGTAAAAAACTTGGATATCCTGTATCAACTAACGTTAATTCATTATGTAATATAATTAAACTTGGATAAATACATTGTTTTTGCCCGTTAAATTCGAATTCAATTGGTAGTTCTATTATTTTCATTTTTCTTCCCCCATACCGCTTATAAAATGCATAATAATAACTAAATCACCCACATACATCTTACAATATATATAATATGTAACGGAACACTGTGAATCGTTTCATAATCCAAATTATATTATTTTGAACAGGTATTCCCCTATTTTTATGGAAATATATAATTAAGAAAAACAATAAAATTGATTAATCTCTCACTTCTTTGTCCATCCTTTTAAAAAATCTATGTTTTTGTAAAAGGAGTGTTTATATGGAGAAACAGACACTTTGGAAAAAGTTCAAAAAAAGCTCTGTAAACCTCGGTAAATCCAGCGTATATGAAAGTATTATTTTATTCTACACAATGAAAAAGAAAGAATTACCTACTAAAGCAAAATTCATAATATTAGCCGCTTTATCTTATTACGTATTAACAATCGATTTCATTCCAGATATAGCTGCTATTATTGGGATTGGCTTATTAGATGATGTTTTAGCAATCGCTGTAGCGCATAAATACGTTATGAGACACGCAGATGCTGAAATTCGAGAGAAGAGCAAAGTAAAGATGGAGTCATTATTTACTTCAGCACAAGCATAATTAAACTATCTAGTCATTTACCATGAGAGCATTGCAGAATAAATTCCTAAACAGTAAAAGAATTTCTCTTAGTCCTCAAACCGTAAACAAATAGGGTGTCAGCACTTGTTCCTAAGTTCTGGCACCCTTTTATTTGTTCTTATTTCTATCTGTTATACAGTTGCATGTGTCCCCTTATACAAAACTGCTATTGCCGCGACTATAAGGATCACACCCATAAAAGCAGGTGCAGCATGACCAAGCGATACATAGATTTGCCCTCCAATAATTGGACCAATCATTCTTGCTAAAGCTTGAATAGATTGGCTTCCACCTTGAATCCTTCCTTGTTCACTAGAACTAACAGACTTTGAAAGCATCCCGTTGAATGAAGGTCCGAAAATTGAATCCCCAAAACCATACATCAGCATCCCAACGATAAGTAGTGGATAGAGTGAAAACAAAGCTGATGCCGCAATAAAACTGTATCCTATAATCTCCGAAACCATCCCAAGAATTGCTATTTGTTTATCACTAAGCTTGATCAAAAGCTTTGGCATGATAAAACTTTGTGAAACAATGTCTTGAAAGCCCAAAATTGAAAACATAAGTCCGATTAATGCAGGTTTCCAACTGAAAGTATCCATTGTAAATTGCGTGAAAATTGCTTGTAAAGATCCGTTAGGTATCCAAAGTAAAAACGCTGAAACAAGTAACCACTTTAAATTTTTCATGGAAAGTATGTTTGCTAGCTGTGCAAAAGGATTTAACCTTACAAAAGTAATCTCTTTCGACCTATTATTTTTTTCAAGGCTCTCAGGCATATATTTGATCCCATATACAACATTTATTAACGTTATGATTGCACCAAAATATATAGGTACAGTATCACCAAACTTGGCAAGTATCCCCCCAATGGTTGGGCCAATGATAGTTCCCGCACCTACAACTGCACTCACCCATCCAAAATATTTCGTTCTCTGTTCTTTTGGAATGATGTCTGCAAAATATGCGAAGATAGTACTTATGCTCCCGCCTGTTATTCCTTCTATTATGCGTCCAGCAAATAGTACCCATAAAGCTCCTCCTATTCCAAAAACTAAGTACCCAATTGCAGAACCAAATAAGCATATTAAAAGTAATGGACGACGGCCATACTTATCGCTTAAAGCCCCGAGTACTGGGGCAGCTAAAAACACGCAAGCCGCATATACGGAAGTTAGTAGTGTAACAACTAATGCTTGTTCTTCCGGATTACTTATATATGGCTGTACTAAGAATGGCACTACAGGCATGATGATACTGAAACCTATACCACAAAGAAATACAGAAATAAGTCCGAATAGTAAAGCATGTTTATCTATGTTTTTTTCAGTTTTCCTTTCATTTTGTGATCTAAATATAGACATTTAACTTCTCTCCTTAAAATACTTTGTTGCTTCGTCAACAAAATGAT
This sequence comes from Bacillus sp. 196mf, assembly GCF_003217275.1. Lineage (NCBI taxonomy): Bacteria > Bacillati > Bacillota > Bacilli > Caryophanales > Bacillaceae > Bacillus > Bacillus sp. 196mf. The sequence goes on along the minus strand of NZ_QJTG01000002.1, from coordinate 361,870 downwards.
AACTCTGTTTTGTTGATTAGTCAACAAAAAACATGATAAAAAAGCAGCCTATTCTCATTAGAGTAAGGCTGCCATTTCATTATTAAAATGTATTACGATTTAATATGTATACCTTGTTTCTTTATTTCTGCATCCAAATGTCTACTATACTTTTCCACGAAACGAATTATACTGTCGAATTCTTCTTCAGTTACTTGCTCAAATACAGCTTTATCCCGCTCTTGAAACTCTTTGTGCAGATTTTCATGGATTTTATAAATTTCTTTCCCTTGTTCGGTAAGCCTAAAATAAATTTCTTTCTTATTTTCTGACTTTTGGTAGCTTTCAACAAGACCTTTTTGTATGAGCTTCTTAGTCATTCTACTTATAGCACCGCGAGTCACATAAAAAGCCTCTGCGAGTTGTGTCACGTTAGAATCTGCATTGTTTTCAATATATTCAATGCAGTGAACTTCAGAAGACTTAAAACCTTTAAGACCTTCTTCCATCTTATCTTTATTAAGCCAAACCAGCTTATTATATAATTCCCTGAAACCGTTCATGACCTGTTCTTCTTTATTCATGACCTGCCCTCCTCACCGCTCATTAGCACATTAAAACTATTATATTAAATTTCTGCTTATGTTTCGACAATTTTGAAATAATTATTGTAACATTCAAGATATATGTAAAAATTGGCGCTTAAATAAAACAATTCATTAAACAGCAAATTTATTGCTACTTACAGTAAACGGTAGACAAAAAGTAAGAGCTAAGATCATTTCTCTTAGCTCTTCTTTTATAAAACTATTTCACTTCATTAGCGACAAAAAAGTGCTCACATACACTTGATATGCGCTGTAAGTCCACGTTCCCACCGGATATAACAGCTACTACTTTTTTCCCTTTTATATAACTATTAACTTTTCCTGCAAGAAGTGCAGCAGTTGCTAATGCACCTGCACCTTCTACAACAGCTTTCCCACGTTGTAATAAATCTTTCATCGCTACTTCCAGTTCTTTTTCTGATACAGTTACAATATCATCTACTAATTCTTTTACAATTTCAAATGTTAATTCCCCTGGTATTTTAACAGCGCAACCATCTGCAATAGTAGGCGCCTCATAATGTTCTACAATTGCTCCTTTATCGTAAGATGCCTTCATTCCATGAACATTATCTGCTTGGACACCAATTATATTAATCGATGGATTAAAAGATTTTAATGCTACAGAAATACCAGAAATAATTCCGCCTCCACCTATTGGTACAATAACAGTATCTACATCCCACATATCATCAAGAATATCTAATCCAATTGTACCTTGACCAGCCATTACCTCTACATCATCATATGGATGTAAGTATGTCTCACCTGTTTCCCTTATAATTTCTTCACATTTTGCCTTTGCATCATCAAAGGTTTCACCATGTAAAATCACTTCAGATCCATATCCTCTAGTTGCTTCAACTTTCGCCTGCGGTGCAGAAATTGGCATAACAATTTTACTCTTAATACCGAGTAAATGAGCAGATAATGCAACTCCTTGTGCATGATTACCTGCTGAACATGCAATTACACCTTTTTCTTTTTCTTGATCCGTGAGCCGCGACATTTTATTAAATGCGCCACGGAATTTAAAAGAACCCGTTAATTGCATATTTTCTAATTTCAAATGAATTTCTCCGCCCGTTTTACTAGTCAAGTAAAAAGATTTTACTAATGGCGTTTTACGAGCATTTCTATCTAGAATCTTGTGAGCTTTTTTAATATCGTCTATATGTAATGGTAGTTTTCTAGTTATCATACTTACACCTCTTCCAATGTTCTATTCCTAAGTTTTCGTAAGTCGTAGCTCCTTTATACGAAAAGAAAAAGTCTCTATATATGTACCCCACTCTGAAATAAACACATTTGCAAACAATTTAACATCCTCTTCATATCACGTTCTTTATAATGATTCAGGCATGCAATTTGGATCCAGTTATTCTTTTGTAAATACGCTGATTCATAATGGACAATATATCCTTGTAAAGCTAACGCATCACCTACCGTTTTAGAAGACTGACCTTCGCTTAATTGAATTGTAAATATAATTTTCGCGGCATGTTCTTTAGGTGAAACAAGCTTTAACCCCATATCAGTAATAACTTCTTCAATATACTCGTATGTCTCTTTAATTTTTACAAATACCTTTTCATCTTCAAATCTCTTCAACGCTTCTTGCAATGCATAAATTAAATTCCATGATTGTGAGTATGGAATGCTTTCATTTTCTTCATACATACCAATGTCCATATAGGCCGGCACAGCCTCGTTTATTTTTACAATGTGGTTATGAAAAACGAAAGAAATTCCTGTATATGATTTAATCGCTTTACCGCTAACACCACTTGCAAAATACACATCCTTTAAGTCTAATGGTATTGCGCCAATTGAGCTTATGCAATCTACACATAGTTTTATTTGATTCTCATTACAAAGAGTGTTTAGCTCGTTTAAATCGTTTAACATTCCAGTAGATGTTTCATGATGAACAAACCAAAGCCATTCATAATTTCCAGTTGTCATGATTTCTTCTAATTCGGTATAAATAAATGGATCTCCCATTTCCTTTTTATAAGTATCAAAATGTAACTGTGCTCGTTTTGCATGTCCAACTAATCTATTACCAAATTCCCCATTTGTTAATACTAGTCCTTTCCCTTTTAAAGAACGTAACTGTAAAGCGATCGCATCATTTGCTAACGTCCCTGTTCCTAACATAAGCTGTACATGTTTTGCTTTTGTCATGTAAAGTAACCGTTTTTTCACATTGTCCATCATCACTTGAAATGACTTAGAGCGATGCGAAATAGGCCGCGTAGAAAATGCCTTTCGAACGTTCTCTTCAATATCTACTGGACCAGGTAAAAACGTATATTCTTTCGTCATAATCCCCCCAACGCTCGATTCTTCAAACATAGCAGGGGTAACATACATTGGCTGAAAGGCCGCTTCTTCTGTACCAACTAACGTATGGAAAACTTTGAATCCCATTTGCTCATATAAAGCTAGTTCACGTGTTGTTGCAGAAATGAGTGCTAATTTATATCCATTTAGAAGCAAATAACGATGTAGAAAACGGATTAATCCTAACAACGCTCTTCCATTCCTATATTCACGTTCTACTGAAAGTAAACGAATTTCATACACTTTTTCTCCATGCTCTTGCAAATAAACATCTAAATTTGAAATTTTATAATCTAACGAGAATGGTCGTTTTCCCCGCACCGCGACCATACCTACTAATCTATCCTCATCTAAACAAATTAAATATGTATTTTCTTCATGAAACCGATCTATACGAAACCGGTCTTTCGTTTCTTCATGTTGCGGAATCTCTTCTACAAAAGTTTTATAATTTAATTTATGTATACTTTCAAATTCCCAATCTTGATCAGCAACTTTATAAATTAACCCCATGCCTTATCTCCTTTATCTATTTAATAAAAAATGATAAGTGGAGATTATCCCCACTTATTAAACATTTATTTTATTCTCGATTTACATATAGAATAAGTACAATAATCATTCCACTTAAAATAGTCGTAACAATAGAATAAGAATAAAAAATCATACAAATTGGTAAACAAGCAATCGTAATTAGTCCTGGCTTCGTAAATCCTTTAAATATTAAATAAAATACAATAAAAATGCCTATGAGGGTAAGCGCTATCAAATAATCAAATGCGATTAATCCTCCAATAAATGTTGAAATACCTTTACCGCCCTTACCTTTAAATAAAACTGGGTAAATATGTCCAATAATAACGGCCAATAATGTTAACATTACGAATGTAGGATCTTCAAAAAGATATTTTGCAACAGTAACAACGATTGCCCCTTTAATCGCATCACCTAAAAATGTAGCGATGAAATACCCTTTTCCATATACGCGCCCCATATTTCTTGCACCAGGATTTCCGCTTCCTTCACCCCTAATATCAACGTTATGTCTCAATTTTGTTACTATATAAGCGGTCAAGATGTTTCCAATTAAATAAGAAGCCATCAAATATAAAAACTGCATACTATTAATCATGTAATCATTCACTTTCTACATGGGATTACATATACAATATTCAATTACTACGTATATTGTACGTTTTAACATACATCCCTTTATACATTTTAACATCATATTTTTACAAATCATACAAAAATTCTCATACGCTATTTTTAAAAATATATATCCCTCATTAAATAATATGTTCCTTTCACTGCCATTTCTGCTTGTGATACAAATACAATTTCTTTAATACTTTCTTCACAGCATTTCTTAAATGCAGCAAATATTTCAGGAACTAAACGCAATATACTGCCACTTACTGCAATTGGAGTTGAGCGCTTAAATTGCATCTTGTTATAAACATCTACCGTAATTCTTGCTAATTCCTTTCCAGCTCGCATTATAATTTCATGCGCATAATCATTGCCATTTCTCGCTGCCTGAATAACTAATGGCGCGATTGCTGCAATTTTATCTTTAGAAGAAGTATATACTAAGCTTTTTATATGAGACGGTGTCAACAGTTGAAACTGACTTTGAATATTCAAACTCAATGGACAAAGACTGATTCCTTGATCGAATTGAATTGCCATTTTCTTTAAAGCTTGTAATGCAATCCAATATCCGCTGCCCTCATCACCTAAAATATGTCCCCATCCACCGCTATACTCATACACTTCTCCTTTCTTTCCGATACAAATTGCCCCTGTACCACCTATAGTTAATATTCCATCCTTACCTTTTAAAGCAGCTGCATGCGCAATCATTGCATCATTAAAAATTTCAATTTCTGTTCCGTATTTCTTTTTTAAACGTAATGTTAATTCATTTGTATTCGCGCAACTTATGCCGGCTAACCCTAAACAAACACAAACGCAATGCCCATTTATTAAACTCTTCTGGCATTGATCAATTGCTTCCATAATATGCAAAAGTGCCTCATCAAAATCTATTAATACATTTCCAAATCTGCTCATACCTCTTACAACTTCATTTCCATTTTGATCAAATGCAATTGCCTCTGTCTTCGTTCCCCCGCCATCTACTCCGATCATATACTTCATATGTTCGCCTCATTTTCATTTACATATTGGAGGGAATGTTACATTCCCTAAAACCACGGAATTCTTAGCACCTGTTGCGCTCGGCACATTACTCGGATTACGATAATACGTTTCGTTTGCTAAAACCGCAAAGGCGATCGCTTCTTTCGCCGCTGAGGAATAGCCTAAATTTTCTTGAATAAATATTTTGCATTTTTCTTCCTTTAATCCAAATCGTATCATTTCAACAAGTGTACGATTATAACTTCCGCCCCCGCCTAAAATTACTTCATCGATTTCATAATACGGAAAAATAAATTCCTGATAATGATGAACAATTGAACTTGCTGTAAACATCGTGACAGTTGCCAATATATTTTCTCTACTATGCTTTTCAAATCGATTCAATAATTCAGTCACAAACGCTTCTCCAAACTGTTCTCTACCAGTTGATTTCGGTGGATTTATTTTCAAAAATGGGTGGTTCATACAATATGTCAAAATTTCTTCTACAACTACCCCCTGTTTTGCAATCTTACCATTTTGATCATATGACAACTGAAATAACCTTTGGCATACTTCATCCATTACCATATTACCTGGACCTGTATCAAATGCTATAACGCTCTTCTCACTTAGTTGACTTGGTATTACAGTCACATTACCAATCCCGCCGATATTTTGTAGTAGTCTATTTTTAGTTTGGTGACGATATAAAATAATCTCTGAATATGGTACAAGTGGTGCACCTTGTCCTCCAGCTGCCATGTCCATCGTTCGAAAATTAGAAATAACTGTCGTATTCGTTTCATACGCTATTACTGCTGGTTCCCCAATTTGCAAAGATGAAGAAAGAATATTACCTTCTTGCTTTGGCTGATGATAAATCGTTTGTCCGTGAGAGCCTATTAAATCTAATTGTCTCAAAGGAAAATTGGCCTCTTTACAAACTTCCTTTACAGCATTGGCGAAGCATAAACCAAGTTTAAAATTTAAACTACATATAAGTTGGACATTCGAAGTTTCAATTGATAACGCTTGTTGGATCTCATTTTTCATATCATTACAAAATGGAACAGTAGTAAAATGGATGAGTTCGATTTTAGAATCTACACCACTTCCTTCTATATGAACGAGCGCTACATCTATTCCATCTAATGAAGTACCAGACATTACCCCTGCAATATACATAACGTGCATGACCTCCTATTTACTAAAAAACAATCATGTAAGTAACGAACGTACAACCAATCGAAAACAATATAAATCTAAAAAACAACTGAGCTTTCGATGCAAACGATCCATCAATGAAAGAAACAACTACCGTAAGCAAAACGCTTGCCGCAATACTTGTAACGAGCCATATACTATGCATTTGTGATAGATTTAGCATGCCTAATAAAGGGACAAAAAGTAAATTTGCACAAATCACTCCAAATAATAATAAAAATACGCCTTTATAACTAAATTTTATATTCATTCTATTTCCCCCTTTCTAGTTTTAATGTGAAAGAAGTGATAGACAAAAAGTCTATCACTCAAAATAACAGCGTGCAGATTAAGGATTAACAGATTCCCCGTCACCATTCTTTTCAATTTCAAGCATATTTTTGTCGTACATTTTAAAGAATGGTAAATAAATAAGGAACGATATTGCTATATTTATAAATACTAATACAATCGCACGCCAATCTCCACCTGTTGCTAAATATGCACCAATTGGAGCAGGTAATGTCCATGGCGGCATAATATGCGTTGGTGTTACAAATCCCATCGCAGTTGCTGAATATGCAACAGTTGCTGTTACAAGTGGTGTAATGATAAATGGGATAATTAAAATTGGATTTAGTACAATCGGTAATCCGAATATGACTGGTTCATTAATATTAAAAATACCCGGAACAATACAAGTTCTTGATAATGCTTTCGAATATTTCGATCGACCAAATATAATCATAGCTAATACAAGCCCTAACGTCGTACCAGAACCGCCAATCCATATAAACCATTGATATAACGGCTCTGGTGAAATAAATGGCAACTGATCTGCTCCACTAGCAACTGCTTCACCATTTTTCCCTAGGTATACTTCCCATAATGGCCGAGCAACAGTTCCAACAACCGACACACCATGGATTCCGAATGACCAAAAAAACGTAATTAAAAACACTGGAATCATTACACCGAAGTAACTATCCCCAGCTTTTACTAATGGTGCTGCTAATTTATCAACAACATGGTGTAAATCAATGCTAAAAACGACAGTTACTAGACTCATTATAATAATAACGAATGCAGCAGGTATAAGTGCTTCAAACGAACGCGACACAGATGGCGGTACTTGTTCTGGCATTTTAATCATTACATTTTTCTTCTTACAAAATCTTAAAATCTCTACGGATAAAATAGAAACAATCATCGTCACAAATAATCCATGACCTCCGAGATTTGTCATCGGAAGCATGAACCCTTTTTTATCAATTAACTCAGGCGTTAATGTTAAAAGTAGTGAACATACCGCAAGCTGTGCTCCTGATAAAGCATCTAATTTATAACTTTTCGCTAAATTATATCCTATTCCAAATGCTATATATAAGGACATAATAAACATAGTTAAACGATATGGTATCAATATACTTGTTTGATTCTTTAATGCCCAAACCGATATGAAACTATCTTTCGGCAGTGGTGGAAATGCTACTATTAAAAAGAAGCTTCCTACTATAATAAATGGTAACGCCGAAATAACTCCATCACGGATTGCTTGTAGATGCCTCTGCTCAGAAAGCCTTGCCATCGGGCCAGATAAGTTTTTATCAAGAAACGTGACAAACTTATTCATAACGCTTCCCCCTAACTGATTAATTCATTTACAGTTTTTAATAAAGTCGGGCCTCCAAGTGGCGTGTATGCTTGCGGTGGAATGATGCCACACGGAATAGATTCCTCCTCTGCAAATTTTTTTACAGAATCAAATCGGTGTCTTATTTGAGGTGCCACCATTACGACATCCCAGCCATTCTTTACTTCTTCCTCTACCTCATTCGTTCCAATTGCATGCACTTCCATGTTCACACCATTTTTCTCCGCTTCTTTTTTTAAAGCGTTTACAACAATTGCACTGGACATTCCTCCAGAACAGACGAACAAAACCTTCATTTATTAATCCTCCTATACTTATAATTTATTACCCTTCAAATGAAAGGAAGTTTCACTTTACTAACAAGCATATGAAGTAGTAAATGAATTTAGTTATAATGAAAGTAAATTTCATTAAAAATATTTTTCCTATTAAATTAATGTTTCAATATGCAATTTTCTCTATTGCAAGGTCAACCTTGCCTCAGATATTATTTTAAATAATCATATGATAGGGAGGCGTATAAATGATCGTTAAACGTTTATTAATGATATGTTGTATCGTTATCTTGTTCATCCCTTTCTCTTTCATTCCCCCTCACTCTACTTATGCTGAAGTAAATACTACGTACAAAAAACATGAATTACGTGCTGTATGGATCGCATCAGTTCTGAATATTGATTGGCCATCAAAAACTGGCTTACCTATTGAAAAACAGAAGCAAGAATTTATAAGGTTATTAGACAATGTAAAAAGCACTGGTATGAATACAGTTGTTGTACAAATTAAACCAACCGCTGATGCTTTCTATCCTTCAAATTACGGTCCTTGGTCTGAATACATTACGGGTACACAAGGAAAAGATCCTGGTTATGACCCGCTCGCATTTATGATTGAAGAAGCTCATAAAAGAAATATAGAATTCCACGCTTGGATTAATCCATACCGAATAACGATGAATCACACCGATATAAATCGATTATCAAACTATCACCCTGCAAGGCAACATCCCAATTGGGTTGTCCCTTATGGCGGAAAGTTATATTACAATCCCGGTATTCCAGAAGTGAAAAAATTTATAACAGAAGGTGCTTTAGAAATCGTACAAAATTACGATATTGATGCGCTGCATATGGATGATTATTTTTATCCATATAAAGTAGCCGGTGAAGAATTTCCAGATCAGAAAACGTACGAAACATATAATAACGGTAGATTTACAAATATAGAAGATTGGCGACGTAACAATGTAAATGAACTTGTAAAAGATTTAAATAATGCTATAAAACAAGAAAAATCATATGTAAAGTTTGGCATTAGTCCGTTCGGCGTATGGAGAAATATAGCTGACGATCCGACTGGCTCTAACACAACCGCAGGCCAAAGAAACTATGATGACCTTTATGCTGACACACGTGAGTGGATACAAAAAGGATATATTGACTACATTACACCGCAAATATATTGGAATATAGGTTTCACCCCAGCTTCATATGACATATTAGTAGATTGGTGGGTTAAAGAAACAAATAACAAACCGATTCACCTATACATTGGTCAAGCGGCCTATAAAATTAATAATAACTCCGTCCCTGCTTGGTCTGATCCAGAAGAATATCCAAGACAAATTGCATTAAACCGGCTATATCCTGAAATCAAAGGTAGTATGCATTTTAGCTTAAAAGATATTAATAACAATCCACTTGGAGTTAAAGATAGACTCTCAAAAGACATATATAAACACCCTGCATTAATCCCGCCTATGCCTTGGATTGATCATAATCCACCAAAACAACCGACTTTAAAAGGTGCCATTCCAAGAAATGAAGGTATTGCAATTGGCATCATTGACAATAGAGATAATGATTCTGCTTATTACGCTATTTACCGCGCGAATGGGAAAAATGAAGTGGATATACAAAACCCAAAAAATTTACTTACTACTGTAAGAAAAACAAAACTTGGAGAAATTTATGTAGATAAAACCGCTATTTCTGGAGAATCGTATACGTATGTCGTAACTGCAGTTGATCGATTGCATAATGAAAGTGTGGCTTCTAGTCATACTACCGTTAGAGCAAAATAAAACCTCATAAAAAAAGCGCCTTAAAGCTGTGATATTTAGCTTTTAAGGCGCTTTTTGTTATTTATTCTTAAACTTCTCAGTCGCTGCTCTCATCTTCACATTTAAATCGTGATCAATCGAGTCGCGAATATCTCGCTCTACTACTTCCATTTCTTTTTTGAAATTTTCCAAGTAGATCTTCAGTTCTTCTTCCTTCTCTGGTCTTTGTGAAGGTGGTAATTGTACTACCAACGATAACATGGCCGTTAAATCTTTCATTAAGAATGTTTCAAGTTTATGTTGTTGTTCAAACATGCGTTGCTCTTGATAGTACGGAAGTGCATTTAATACTGAAATTGTAATATCATCAACCGTTCTTTGTAATGAAGGATTTATTGAGCGTTTATACGCTTGAATTGCATTTAATGCGTCTGGATAACGGTCATAAAAATACAATTTGTAAAATGATAAGTCTGTCGGTTTTACAGTTTGCTGCGTTTCTTGTCTTAAGAAATCTTTCACTTTCATCGCAGCCACATCAATATCTTCATTCGTAAGCTTTTTCGTAGTTTTTGCCATTACATGCACTTTTTTCTGCTTTTCTTTCGGTAACATCGAGAAGACTTGCTCTCTCGTACGTTGACCTGATGTACAAAATAGAGTATTTAATGTATTTTGTTCTTTCTTTCCTTCGGTGCGAATCCAGCGATAAAACAGTGGATGTTGTGTAAATTCTTGTAGAAACGGTATTGATTTGTTTGATATCTTATCTAGAGAATCTTGCGCTCTTTTATATGGCTTCGTCCATGAAAAATACAGTTTCCGCCCGAAGTATACTACTAAAACAACGACAGTAAATGCTATTAAAAGCAATGTACCGAGTAGTAATAGTACTGTTTGAATGAAACTCATTTGTTCACCTCCTCTAATAATCAGTTATTTCCTTGGACGCTGAATGAGTTTCTGCTTCATCTCATCATTAAATGTGTCTAGTTCAATAACGAACTTCTTACTTGACTCAATAATACGTTCTGAAGATTTTTCAGATGCTTCAATTGCAGCGAACACATTTTGGAATGATTCACGTAATTTATCCATGCTAATAGCAGGGTTTTCAAGCAATTTCGTCGTTTCTTCTGTATTTTGTTTTAACGCTTGAGAATTACTTAATACCATCGATTCAATTGCTTCATTCGTCGCATTTACTGCATCAATTGTTTTCCGTTGATTCGTTAATGCAAGCTGAATAGCAGCTGAAACTGTTACAACGTTTTGCGTCATCGTAATCGCATTACGTATTGCCTCTGTTAATTTTTCGTTATTTTTCTTAATGATGTCTACAGAAGCTATAGATTGTAATAATACACTTTTCGCTTGCTGCATATTACGTGTACGTACAAGTATCTTTTCTAATGCATCGTTAATTAACGGAATATCCCTTTGACGCTCTGGGTTTTGTTTCTCAGCTTCAAGCATGCCAGCAAGCTTTTTCCCTAAGTATACTTGTTTATCAAGAGCATGAATTTTATCGTGCGATTGTTCTTTTAACATTTCAAGACCAACTGTATCCTCTTGTAAGTTATCACGACCAATTAGAAGGGATCTAATAATTTCCTCGATTTGTTTATCTATAGATTGGTATTTATGCACGTATGTTTCAAGTGGATTTTTCTTGAATACTTTAAACATTATTTTCTTCATACCACTTGCTTTAAGTGAATTGGGATCAAGCTCTGATACCACTTTTCGTAATTCTAACAATGTATTTGGAATTTCTTCATTTTTCCCATTCATCATCGCTGTTACAGGGCGTTTTAAAGCTGATAACGTTTGTCCTGCTGCTTGTTGCTCTTTATCCCCTAAATCTCCTAGCTGAGACAATACTTTTGATAAATCTGTATTTTGCTCGCTATTTAACTTTTGTACATAAAGATCCGCTTCTTTATTTAGTTCCTCTAATTCTGCATCTTTTATAACTGTATCAACTACTACTTCTACATTATTATCTTTCACAATGGATACAGGTTCTTTTTTCTCGAGTTCAGTCAACAAAATCGCTCCTTTATTTATATGTGCGAATTTATATGCACTATATTTCATCAATTATATCGTATTTCATATACATTCTGACTGCTTGAAATCGACTTTTTTAGAAATGCCTGTTTATGCAGTCATTCCCTGTTTCTTACTATAAGTATACCTGTAATCAACATAATTTTCCTCAGACTTAAGACCTAGAGAACAACATGCTGAAGGCGGATTCTTCATATATTTCCTAAATAATTTACGTTCTTTCAATCGTGCTACACTCAATCTTTTGACATTCACCTGTTTTCAATGTGATAATTCTATTACACTCACTTCTATTTATTTTTGCGAGCTACAAATGCTCCCTTTTGAAACGCTAATAACACCGTTTCAAACGTATCATCTTCTTCAATCATTTTTATAAACTCATCTAATTCACTCGCATGAGAAGTTGCATTATCAACAACAAGAAAACCTTTTGGTTGTAACATACGTTTTATATGCTCAAACCACCACATGTATTGCGTGCGCTCTGAATCTAGGAAAATAAAATCAAATGAATGATCTAATTGCGAATCTAAAAATGCCCCGGCTTCTTGATTATGAATATCGATTCTTTGTAACAGGTTTGCCTTTTCAAAATTGACAAGTGCCTCTCCAACTCGTTCTGAAGAAAGCTCTACAGTTGTTACATTTCCATTTGTTTCTTCTACCGCATTAGCTAACCACAATGTAGAATAACCATTAGAAGTTCCAATTTCCAAGATATTTTTTGCATTACACCCTTTTACTAAAATTGATAAAAATTGCCCCATCTCACGAGAAACATTCCGTAATTTTTCTTCCCTTGTTTTTTTATTTCGATCATGCTCTTCTCCATATTGTTCAAGTTGCAATAATAATGAATCTACTGTATCCATTCTTTTCATCGCCTTTCCAAGCAATATGATGAAAAAGCTCTTGCTGCCCGTCTACTTTTTATTATATGCGAAACAAAAACCTTTTTCCTGTTATATGACAAAGATTTATAATTTTTTATAGCATATTGTTTCGTTTTTTGGTAAAGTTAATTTCTACGTGCAATTATTCCATTCATATTATTTCATATTAAAATTGCAGTTATTAAATTATATAAACCCCATTTAAATGAATCGGTATTTCAAATTCAATTAAGCGCCCTTTTCGGACGCATTTTCTTTGTTTATATATTTCCAGAAGAAAGGATGCTTACAAATGAACGTGATTAGCTTAGATGCTGCTCGAAAACGAAAGCAGCATAAAAAATTAATGATTACTATACCGATTATTACACGTATTTATGAAGAAGACGGGGAAATTAAATTTGAGGTAGCGGGCGAAAAAGATGTACCTCTTGAAATGTTAGAAAAATAATAAAAAACGCATTTCTGAAGAAATGCGCTTTTTTATATTTTTACATTTAAATGCATAAGTTTTTCAGGATTAACCATCATATAAATATTTGAAATTTTCTCATCCTCAAATGCAAACGAAAGAACATACGTTACTTTATTATTTATTGTAACTATAACTCCTGGTATACCATTTACCATTTTGAAATCAACAGTGTACTCTTCTGTCAATCGTTGTGCAATCCCAAAGAACAAACGTATAATTCGATCCGCAGAATAAATCGGATTAATCGCAGTCGTAACTTTACCACCACCATCAGCTTTGAGTATAGCATCTGTTTTTAATACTTCTAACATACCTTCCGCATCCCCACACTGTAATGATGATACAAACTTTTCAACATAAGAAGCCATTTTCTCCGTGCTTAATTTTGATTGCTTCGGTTTCTCCAAAATGCTTTTTCTTGCACGTTGAAAGATCTTCCTGCAGTTCACACTACTCTTATCAACAATTGAAGCTATTTCTTCGTATTCATAACTGAAAACCTCTCTTAATATGAAAACAATCCTTTCTACCTCAGATAGTTGTTGTAAAAGTAATAAATATGCGGTGGAAAGGGATTCTTTCATTATAAATGACTTTGATGGCTCATCACTCTCGTCTACAAGTGGCTCTGGTAACCACATCCCTACATACACGTTACGTTTATGCGCTGCCGATCGTAATTTATCAATTGAACGATTTGTCGCCATCTTACATAAATATGCTTTCATATTTTCTATAGATTGAGGATCTTCTATATTATTTAGCGAGATAAATACATCCTGAACAATATCCTCAGCATCCATAACACTCCCAAGGATTCTGTATGCTAACGAAAATAATAATGGTTGATACGCTTCATATAACTGCTCCGTTTCCATGATGAACTGCCTCACTTTCATATTGCTTTAAAATGTGTAACGCTGCTCGTTTCCCGCTTGCTACCGCAGCATCAGCTAATATTTCATCATGCCCTGCCCAATCTCCTGCAACATAAACACCTGGCATTTCAGGTATATTAGGACCCGGCTTTTCAACACGGTCAATATGAGGAAAATCATGTACTACTGTTATTTTCGGTAAATATTGCTGTGCAACAACTTCTCTTTTCCAATTTGGATGTAACAACTCCATCGTACTTTCCAACTGTTCTTTATCTTCATGAATATGATTCATCTCTAGCATAGGATTATGGTACTTAATTAGACTCACTGCAATTGATCCATCTTCACTTAATTTAGCTGCTCTCGATTGATTTGTGAAAAATATAGGTTGATCTAATCCTAATACAAATTGATGTGTAGGATTGGGTAATTGTCTCAAGCCAATATCTAATGCAGCAACAGTAACCGGTACCGATTGTTCATTCCATCTATGCAAATTTGTTCCTTCTGCACCTTTTATTATTTTACAAGCCTCTTTTGGCGGAGTCGTCACGATGACTGTATCTACTGCAAAAACCTCATCATCAACACAATGTATTCTTTGTTTATCTTCATAATGCTCTATTTCCAAAACATGCTTTTTAGCCAAAAATTTTACCCCGACATCATTCGCTAAATCTCTTAATTTTGTTATTATCGTCTCCCAACCACCATCTACATAAAGCACTCCTTCTTTTATAGAAAGCTGTATTTGCTTTAGTACAGATGATGCTAATTGTATTGTAGGAGCAAACGTATATGTTGTTGTCCGGCATAGCGCATAAAATATATTACGAACCATTGGATCTTTTATTTCATTTTCTGCCCATGTAGTTAGACTCATTTTCGGAACTTCTCCTACATCTAAATTTCCTAAACGAATCATAAGACGTGAGAATTGTACTTTTGCAGACCACGAAAGTAGTGGTGTTGATAAAATTGAGCGAAAATCTGTTGGGATGGTGAATATATCCCCTTTCCATATTCCATGTGCTTTTGTAGATGGTATTCCACCTGGAAGATTCAAACCGAGCTCATTAAAAGTTATAAACGCTGCCCCGCCTCTATATAAAGCATGTGCACCAAGATTCATGCAGATTCCATTTTTATTTATAGTCATCCCTCGGCCACCGAATTGACTGGATTTTTCTAATACAATCACTTTCTTTCCAGCTTTCGCTAAATATATAGATGCTGTTAATCCAGCAAGCCCACCGCCAACAATTGCTACATCAAATGTATTCATAATAAAATCCCTCCTTATCGTTCTACATACAAGACGAACGATTAAGGAGGGATGTGACATGAAAATAAATTTTTATTACCCTACTTTATTTCATTACTTTTTAATTCGGTCATATTGCATACGAAATAACTCAATTGCAAATGGAATATCCTCTTCACTCTTTATATAATAACTGATCCATCCTGATTCAGGTAATACGTGATGTGGTTTTACCAATCCTTGCTTCACTAATTCATCTCGCTTTAACTTCGGAAATGGTAAATCAGCTAATTTATCACCATGAAGATGGCCAAGTTCTTTCTTACCATAATTTATTTCAATACCACCAAATCGATGCGGTTTTTCAGAAACACCCGCCCAGCTGAGTACTTCATTTCTAATCATTTCACTAAATGACATGAACATTCACTCCTTATAAATGATTGATGTACTTTTAAATTAACATTTTCATTACTTTTTTCCATCAATCCAAAGTATGAATGGGAATACGAATATAGTTTAATCTTTATACTTTATTCTTTATGGAATAAGTGAATTTATTAAGCTACCGACAACAGCACAAAACAAAGACTAGACACATATCCTAATTTTGTAACCTAACTTACCTATAGAAAGGCGGGTAATACAATTGACTGCCAACATCGACTATACCTCCCCCTCAACCAATTTTACTTATGATGTAAATAAAAGTAATTTTTTTCGGAAAGATGCCCAAAATTATATAAATGTACTTGGTATTAAACAATTAAACACTTTAGAAAATACTTCTTTATTAGATATTTATTTAAGTACAGGAAATGTTGTAGAACCACATATTCATCAAAATGCAGCTGAACTTGTTTATTGTATTTCAGGGTCTGCTGTTGTTTCTTTACTTAATCCATTTACGAATCAAATATTAAACTTACCGATAAAACCGGGGCAAGTTGCCAACATTCCACAAGCGTGGTGGCATTATGAAATTGCTACAGCTGATAATACTCATTTATTAGCTATTTTCAATGCCCCAGCGCCAGAAGTTATTTTCGGTTCTGATATTTTAAGATTAACTCCTGCTCATATGATGGCCCATACTTACTGCCTCAATGAACAACAATGGAAACAAGCGGTTTCTCCTATTCAATCAACTACTGTTATTGGCCCTCCGGCAAACTGCAATCAAAACCGTGGAATGAAAAATTACCCAACCCAACCCCTCCCTCAACAACATAATCCGTATCCCCAAGATTCTTATTACTTTCCTCTTTACTGGGGCTATTAATTTGTAAATTTTTAAAAGAATCATCATTTATCTCCTAGGAAAATACCGAGGAGATTTTTTTATTGTATGTTCTCTTCCTATTAATAATAGTAACAATTGATAGTGTACATACATATAATATTTATATATTAAATTGGAGGTGATAGTACTATGAGTAATTATAACTATCGAAAAAACTACTCTTATAATAAAAATAGTAGCTCTTCAGCATCCTCTCAATCTTCCAATTCTCAATCTTCCAATTCCCAATCTTCCAATTCCCAATCGCAAAGAGACTTAGCCGAGCAAGGCTATGTAAAGAAAAAAGGATGTAACTGTAATAAAAATAAATAGTTTATTTTATGGATGAATTCTTTTTTAAAAGAATTCATCTTTTTTTGCTGATCGGAAATTTTTAAAGTTACATAACTTATGCCTTAAATGAGAAAGGGTAAATTATACTTTTTTATACGAACTTAATAAAGAGTAATTGTTCAATTGATTTATTACTTATTTCCTCAAAAAATATAGTCCTTCCTAAATTTATTAGGAAGGACTATATACAAACCCCTGTTTAATTTCCTACTAAACATTGTAACAAATTAAACGATATTAATACCTGCACTTACAAATCCAGCAACTGCAGCTATTGGACTTGCTGCTGTTAATGAAACATACAGTAGTATTTTATCTCCAGCCGCTACTGGAATAGCTTCAGCAATGATTCCTGATGCTGTAGAACCAATCGCTATTGCGGCAAATGCTGGTGTTAATAAAAGAGGTGCGCCTTGTACTGTAAACGTATTGCTTGCTGCAGGTGCAGTTAATATTTGTATTTGCACTTGAACAGGTGATAATGGAGCTAAAGCAGCTGTTGCACTAAAGAAACCAGCTAATGACGTAATAACCCCTGCGCGTGGTGCTACAAATGCATAATCACCTACACCTAATGCTAATGTGATACTTGTTCCACCAGTTAAAGCTACACCAGGCTGACTAAATCCAAATCCAAGAAGAGTTCCTGTATTAGCTATTAACGCGTTAACTAACGCAGATGGTGTTGTACCTGAAGCAAATGGAATAATAGCTCCGCCACCAGTTGCTCCTGTTGCACCAGTTAAGCCTGTTGCACCAGTTAAACCTGTTGCCCCCGTTGGACCTGTTGCTCCTGTTGGACCTGTTGCTCCTGTTGGACCTGTTGCTCCTGTTGCTCCTGTTACTCCTGCTCCTGTTGGACCTGTTGCTCCTGTTGCTCCTGTTGCTCCTGTTGCTCCTGTTGCTCCGCCTCCTGGACCTGTTGGACCTGTTGGACCTGTTGGGCCGCCTCCTGGAGTAGCACCAATTAATTGAGTTAATAAGTTTAATAAAAGTTGTAAGCTTGCAGGGTCAATAATTAAAGAGAAGAAGAATGGTGCAAGAGCACTGTAGAATTGTTGTAATAAAGAAAGTAATTGACTTAGATTTGGGTTAGGCGATTGTAGTAAATTAATAATACTTTGAATTAATTGTTTTAAGAAATTCCCTTCTGGAGAAGGTGCTAATTCATTTAGTAAGTTCAATAGTTGAGTAAACAAATTGAGTAAAGCTAATCTGTTTGCATCACTTGGATTTGCAAAAAACGCTGCAATAGCCGAAATTAAAGAGTTTAGTAAAGTAATTAATCTACCTAATTGCTCACTAGTAATTGGAACTGTTTGTGGATTGTTACAGCAATCTGGAGTGAAAACAATCGGATTATTGCAGTGGTTATGACCGAAACAATTATTACTTGTCATTTATGTCCTCCTTACTTGTTTTATATTTGAGTTTTTCCTATTATAAGGATCATAAAGTTGTAAAAGAGTATGTGTTATATATTGACTTAAAATAGGAAACATGAAATATAATTAAACTTGCAAACGCTATTTAATTATGTTCATGACTCACATATTAATTATATGTTTTTAATAATTGACTGCTTAGATTAAATACCTAAACTTAAGAGTTTATTTTATTTTTCCACGTTTATCTCTTAGGTTTAAATACACATATTAATTTGAATATACTCAACAATTAACAGTGCCATTTTTTTCATATAAATATACCTTATTTCTTTACTAAGATTGTGTTCTCTTTTTTAAACATGAAGCCGTTTGTATTATAGAGAACTCTCATATACTATGTTGCAAAATTCATTTTATATTTTATTCCAATACACTATGAAAAGGATTGAAGTTAAAATTCCTATCATTCAACCATTTATAACAGCTAGAAATTGAATGTACCTTCACTTAATTTTAACTATTCAAATATAAAACAAAAAGGACAGATTCCTTTTCATTAAGGAACTGTCCTTTTAATTAATAATGATAAATTGTAATATAATTGAAGATCCTTGCGATGGTGGTTGCGTATCCAATAAAGTTAATTTACCAGCACTCACTTCATATAATGGTTGTGGTTGCAGTATTCCGTTAACAAACAAATTAATATAAGAAACTTCACTAGGAGACAAAATATTCGTTGTACCATATTGAGGTATCCCGTCAGCATCTGTATATATAAGTTTCTCTCCATCTGCAAAAGTGTAATATAACAAATTGGTTGTGGTTATAGGACCAATGCCCCCAGTAGGACCTGTTGCTCCAGTTACTCCTGTCGGTCCCGTTATTCCGGTTGCTCCCGTTATTCCGGTTGCTCCCGTTGCTCCGGTTAGCCCGGTTACTCCGGTTGCTCCCGTTATTCCGGTTGCTCCCGTCGCTCCGGTTAGCCCGGTTACTCCGGTTGCTCCCGTTATTCCGGTTGCTCCCGTTGCTCCGGGCGGTCCTGTTACTCCAGTCGGCCCCGTTATTCCAGTCGGGCCTGTTGCTCCGGTTGCTCCTGTTATTCCGGGCGGTCCCGTTATTCCAGTCGGGCCTGTTACTCCGGTTGCTCCTGTTATTCCGGGCAGTCCCGTTATTCCAGTCGGGCCTGTTGCTCCGGTTGCTCCCGTTATTCCAGTCGGGCCTGTTGCTCCGGTTGCTCCCGTTATTCCAGTTGGGCCTGTTGCTCCGGTTGCTCCCGTTATTCCAGTTGGGCCTGTTGCTCCGGTTGCTCCCGTTATTCCAGTTGGGCCTGTTGCTCCGGTTGGAATATAAATTGGTGGAAGAATCGGAAATGTAGGTCCAATATTTTCTGGTCCTATCATCCCCTTATTCAATGATAATTTGTCATTGCATTTCAAGTTAATACCTCATTCCACATGTTTTTTAACCCATACATATCATTTAGAACTTATCATTAAAGAATAACTTTATAACTATTCTCTTTTCTTCTCATAATAATTATTACATGTATTAAACATTTTACCGTTGCTATAGCCACTATTATTAATATAATAAATTGATCATTCTATTTAAAAAGTAGTAAATCTATAACATTCTTATTTAAAAAGATGAGGTGATTTATATTCAAGATAATAATGAAATTAGAAAAAAGGAACTAATGTCAATGGCTCTTGACATTATTTTCCCTTACAGGCTTACGGGGCCTACCGGAAGTACTGGGCCTACCGGAAGTACTGGACCTACCGGGAGTACTGGACCTACCGGGAGTACTGGACCTACCGGGAGTACTGGACCTACCGGGAGTACTGGTTCAATCGTTACAACAAACTCTATGTTCGCTAATAATACATCAGGTGGTTCTGTTGCAGTCGTATTAGGAGGAACAAACATTCCACTTGCAAATAACCAAAGTCTCGGTAATTTTACAGTTAACGCTTCAAATGACGTATTTACAATTCCTGTAACTGGAAGATATCATTTAACCTATCAAGTTAATACGACAACCGCTCTACTTGCTGGAACTAGACTACTATTAAACGCTTCTACGCCAATTCCTGGCTCTATTTTTTCTCCCACTTTATCCACTTCAAATTATAGTAATAACTTAATTACTAATTTAAATGCTGGTAATACAATCTCACTACAATTATTTGGTATATTATCCGTCGTGAATTTAGTTGGAGGCGGATCAACAGGTGCCTCTCTTACAATTATACGAATTGATTAAAAAAATGATTCATTCTTTTTATAATAAACAATCTAAATACTCAATTGATAAATATTACGATAGTGATTAAGTAATAAAAATAAATTTTACTATATCCATAGTAGAAAACATCTATACTAAATTTTCCGTATATATATTATCAATTTACACTTCACCCATGTCGATGTTACATTAAAGATGAAGATTGTTTCTTCTTTACAGACCATCTCAATATGTATTTGAGGAACATCTCCAATCCTATACGCGAGAGCAATACTATATTGACACTCAATTGAGTGTCTTTTTTTATATTCAAAAAATAAAACCATCTCTTATAGATGGTTTTAACAATACATATTTACTTTTACTCTTTATATTATTGCCAACTTATAAAGCTGGATAATAAATAGTCATACTTAACCGAGTTAATGTTCTTCCTGAATTAGTATAAGTATGCGGTCTATCCGCCTTAAAGCCAATTGAGTCTCCATTATTTAACGTATATTGACAATCATTTATGTCAATTGTCAATTTCCCTTCAAATACCGTTATAAACTCTTCTGTTCCTTCTTTATGCGCTTCTGAACTTAATTTCCCTTCTGTATCAATTTCAACCATATAGATTTCAAAATTCCTATCATCTTGGAAAGGAAATGAGGGATACACCTTATATCTCCCATTGTCTTCAGACAATACTTGAACATCATTTCGTAAAACTACTTTCGTATCAGGCTGTGGATTATTAATTAAAGAGGTAAATGATACTTTCAAACCATTAGCAATTTTCCATATTGTTGTTAGTGTCGGGCTTGAATCTCCTCTTTCTATCTGTCCAATCATTGTTTTACTTACACCTGTTAATTGAGAGACCTTTTCTAAACTTAATTTTTCTTTTTCACGTATTGATTTTAAATTTTTTGCCAGAATAAGTTGAATTTCTTCCATAAAAAACACTCCTACACTGTATACAATATAACGACCGTTATGTATAATAAAAAGCACACGTTATATTGTTCTTTTTGGTCATTATAACACACAAAAAATAGGGGGTTTTGAAATGCCTATATTTTCTTTTTTGTTATTTGTATTTATAAGTAGCTTCACACCTGGTCCCAACAATTTCTTAGCTATGACATACGCAAATCAACATGGATTAAAGAGAAGCATAAACTTTTGCTTCGGAGTAGCTTTTGGTTTTTTCATCCTCACTTCTTTATGTAGTTTTTTTAATATTGTATTAATTAATATTATCCCTTTAATTGAATTTCCTTTAAAAATTTTAGGTGTCGCGTATATGCTATATTTAGCCTTTAAAATAATTACTAGTAAAGGCGGTGCAGATCACAATGAAAAAAATAATAAAAACTTATTTACAGTGGGTATTTTCATTCAATTTGTTAATCCAAAAGGAATATTATTCGGACTCACAGTAGTCTCTACTTTTATACTCCCCTACTACAATTCATATTCAAGTTTTCTGCTTTTCTCATTATTTCTAGGTATAGTCGGTTTACTGAGTACATTTAGTTGGAGTTTATTTAGTTCAATATTCCAAAAATTATTAGTAAAACATAACCAATTATTCAACATGATTATGGCTGTTTTATTAGTTTTCAGTGCCGTTTCAATCGTTATACACTAATTCGATGCTCATTTTAGATTTTGTACTTTTTAATACCACTCTTTATCAATCAGACTACTTTATATACTAATCCATCCACATACCCTATGTGGTTTAAAACTTTTAAGAGGAAACCTTCTAACAATAGGTTTCCTTCCATATCATATTAAATAAGAAGCAGGTTAAATACGGAGGTGATTTTGATTAAGACTACTTTAATTTCTCATTTTTACAATGAAGAATATTTACTTCCATGGTGGTTAATGCACCATACAAAGCTATTTGATCATGGCATTCTTATTAATCGTGGATCCACTGATCGTTCAGTTGAAATCTGTAAAACATTCGCTCCTAATTGGGAAATACGAAACTCAAAATCACTCGAATTTGATGCTTATTTAGTTGATCAAGAAGTTATGGAAATTGAAAGAGAAATTCCAGGATGGAAAATGGTATTGAATACGACAGAATTCCTGTGCTGTTATAATAAAGAACAATTTTTTAAATCACTTAGCACTATGGGCGGCAATATGTTTTCAATAAGAATGATTATGATGATTGATGAACCGACTTATGGCTACACTAATCCAAGATATAGTTCTCCGCTTGTTAAACAACGTTATCACGGCATAATAATTCAACCTAATCCAAATCAACTATATCTTAACGGTAGATTAATTCACAATAATTCGCACGGGAACTATAGAGTCGGGAGACATGGTTCGCATTATCCTTATAGCATTTACATGGAACCTGCTTTTATTTTTAAATTTTTTTACAGTCCATGGAACGATCCAATGAAAAAACGAAAATTACAAATTGGGCCGACTCTTTCTCAACATAGTGTACGACGTGGATTAGGTTCTCATCACTTAACAACAATTGAAAAATTAGAAAAAAAAATACAAATACTATGCAACCTTAACTACGGATCTCCGGTTATTCCCAGAATACCAAATTATATTTCCTGATCTTTGTCCTTAATGTCATGAATATTTAGTTTCGACATCTATCCGTTTTTTATTAACATACCAACTCCAACTAATACTTTTCTCTAGTAGAAATCTGAGCTAGAACTCTTGCAGCACGCAAATTCCTCTTATTTAATCTCGTATCACTAGCCTATAATCTTTCATACCATTTCATTAAGCACTTGATGTTGGATCAGAAATAAAAAATGGTAATTCATTTGGAAAATTTTTAAATTCAGATTATATACCTTCTAAAACAAAGAATTCAAACAATAGAACCTAAACTAATGTTTTAAGTTATGGCTTTATTTTTTTATTATTCACTTTAAAATCTTTTTATAATAATATTGAAAAATACGGTATAATATAAATTACTGTGCTTTAGGAGGATTACAATGGCTGATAAGTATAAATTTTTCATTCTCATTATTACCGCATTTTTTTCATTCTTTTCTTTAATAAAAGATTTTCGCAACACTTCAAAAAGTTTCTTTTGGGGTAGTTTTATCATTCTTACAAGCTTCATGATACTATTAATACATGCTCTAGATTTAACTCAAATACTTTTTTATCCAAAGCAAATTGCGCTTGAATTTATTACAATACCACGGAAATTATTTTTACCATCTGTCACTGAGGCCGCCAGTCTCCCTCCAACACTAAGATAATAATTTGATTAAGAGCTCTTTCTAAAAGCGCTCTCTTTTTTTTACATAAACATACCATATACAAAATCCAACCTTAACCACTTAATTACTTATAAGAACCTAACTTATAAAACGCATAATAATTATACTTATTTACTAGTATACAAGCCGTATCTCTTAGTAGAAGCACAGCATATTATACGATACAGGACAAAACTTTCAAAACACTTGTCCGAGTTAATTTTCAAAAAGGGGTGAACATAAATGCCTATCGTTAAACCTTTTATAGCTGGAAGACGATTTGTAAGTACAGCCGCAACAGGAACTGCTGCTGGTGCAGATTTAACTTTTGCTAACACAGACTTCACTGATGACACTGGTGCTGTAACAACATTCCCTGCTTCTTATGCCTTTTTAACACTTTATATTAATGGTGTTATTCAAACAGGTGATACTATTACTGGTGTAACTACTACAGCTGCTACTATTGTAGGAGGAGCAGTCCTAGATGGAGGCACTCCTATCGCAATTGAATTTACTATAACGTAAATTTAGTTTTCTTTTTAGAGGTTTCATTGAAAGAAACCTCTAATTTTAAAAATTCACATCAATTTTAGTAGCAACTACATAATACAGTGCACATACTAGATAGAATGATAGAATTTTATACTCACTCTCAAAAAGAGCACTTATCTATAGCGATCTTTTATATAGCGCAATAATTTTTCGCCTATTTGCTCTTGGAGAACCGACTAAGCAGTTAGTTAAATTAGCTAACTGCTTTTTCCATATAGTATTTATTATTATTCATAGCTTTATCCGTAATAGTAATGCTTGTGCACTATCTACTATAAATTTTCATATATTGTATTATGCTTGTCCAAAATGTGAAGTTAATACTCACGAAATCTAAATACAAGAAAGGAGTGAAAATATGCGCTCATCCATTTGTAAATTCGCTAATTTTAATTGTGAAGCACAAGCACCTAGTTCACTACCTGCCCTAGGTTTTGCCTTCAATGCTACTTCACCTCAATTTGCAACATTATTTACACCACTACTATTACCTAGTACAGGCCCAAATCCTAACATTACTGTCCCTGTAATTAATGATACAATTAGTACTGGAACTGGTATTAAAATTCAGGTAGCTGGTATTTATCAAATTAGCTATACATTAACGATTAGCCTTGATAACGTTCCATTAGCCCCGGAAGCAGCTCGCTTTTTCTTGACATTAAATTCATCGACTAATATTATTGCAGGATCCGGATCCGCAGTCCGTTCTAATATTATTGGAACTGGTGAAGTCGATGTATCAAGTGGGGTCATTCTAATTAACTTAAACCCTGGTGATTTAATTCAAATTGTCCCCGTTGAAGTAATAGGTACAGTAGATATTCGTTCTGCAGCGTTAACAGTTGTGCAAATTCGTTAATAAAGTGAAACTTTAATCAGCCCTCACCTAACTTCTTTGCTTCCGCTGAATTTTAAGGTGGGGGTCTTACTGTCCGGCAAATAGCAGGATAAAAACAAAAGACTTAGCTAATTAACATTTATTGTTCCTTATACACAATATCTTTTTATAGATTTGACACACATTTATATTAAACAAGCATATTTTATTGTATGACTATATAGTCATACAAATCTAAAGCGTTCATAAAAGCACACTTATATGTGTGCTTTATTTTTAATTAAAACCTACAACATTCTCACACAATATCCATATATTATCTTGATTCCTCTCTAAATGTATGGTTTGTCTCAGAGCGCTTTTAACAGCGCTCTTTTTATTTAAACTCCGATTTTTAAAGTTCGATTTTATGATTTACGTTATTATACACATGCCACGCTACTTTTGAAACAAGGTATACATCCAAAGACTGTAAGTGAACACTTCAGTTATAAAGATATGTTCATAACATTAAATCGCTATTCACATGTTTTGCCTGGAATGCAGGTGGATGCTGTTAAAATATGTAGTGAAAGACCATTTGGATAGTAATATTTGTAAATATAAAAAATGCGGTTTCTCCTCTCAAGAGAAACCGCAACATATCAATGCTTTTACTATATTTTAAACTGACTCGTATACAAATCAAAATAAAACCCTCTATCTTCCATGAGAGATTCATGATTCCCTCTTTCTAAAATATTTCCATCTTTTATAACAAGAATTTGATCTGCTTTTTCAAT
The DNA here is from genome assembly GCF_003217275.1 of Bacillus sp. 196mf. Taxonomy (NCBI): domain Bacteria; kingdom Bacillati; phylum Bacillota; class Bacilli; order Caryophanales; family Bacillaceae; genus Bacillus; species Bacillus sp. 196mf. Next base: position 335,571 of record NZ_QJTG01000002.1, on the reverse strand, counting down.
TGTTTTAAGTCGATGAGCGATCACAAAACTTGTGCGACCTCTCATTAAATTATTTAGTCCTGCTTGTATTTGTAATTCTGTTCTTGTATCAATATTTGATGTCGCTTCATCGAGAATTAATATATCTGCATCTGCTAAAATTGCTCGTGCAATCGCTAGAAGTTGTTTTTGCCCTTGACTTAAATTCGATCCTTCTGAAGCAATTTCTGTTTCATATTGATTTGGCAAATGCTTAATAAAAGAATGTGCAGATGCTGCCTTAGCTGCAGTGATAACTTCTTCATCAGTAGCATCTAAGCGTCCATAACGGATATTATCCATAATCGAACCAGCAAATAAATACGTATCCTGTAAAACTACTCCTATTTTACTTCGTAAAGAATTAATATCATAATCTTTTATATCTTTTCCATCAATATGAATTTGTCCTTGCTGTATATCGTAAAAGCGAGTTAACAAATTAATGATTGTTGTTTTCCCTGATCCAGTCGGACCAACTAAAGCAATTGTCTCTCCTGGCTGCGCTTTAAGACTCACTTCTTTTAAAATCGTTTTATTTTCTGCGTAGCCAAATGAAACATTCTCAAGTGCAACATGCCCTTGTAAATTTTGTACAACGAATGCGTCTTTTTTATTTTGAATTTCTGGTACCTCATCCATAATTTCAAAAACACGTTCTCCACCAGCAACTGCCGCTTGAATTGTATTCATTAAAGTCGCAAATTGACTTAGCGGTCTTGAGAATTGACGAGAATAATTAATAAAAGCCGCAATAACTCCTACTGTTGTCATTCCGTTTAAGACCATAACTGATCCAGTCCCAATGACAAGGCCCATACCTAAATTATTAATAAAGTTCATACTTGGAAAAATAAAAGCTGAAAATGTATCAGCCTTCGTAGCTGAAACTCTTAGCTGTTCATTAATTTTATTGAAATTTTGTACAGTTTCTTTTTCTTTTCCGTACAACGTTGTAACATCCGCACCTGTAATTGCTTCCTCAATAAATCCATTTAATTCACCTAAATCTTTTTGACGCTTCGCAAAGTTTTTACCACTATATGCAACTAGTTTTTTTGTAACGTAAAACATAATAGGTACTGTAATTAAAGTTACAATTGCTAAAATCCAATTTAAGGCGAACATTGCAATCGTTACACCTATAAAAGTTAATGCTGATGAAATAATTTGTACAACGCTTTGTGTCAAAGCTTGATTCAAATTATCTATATCATTTGTCACACGGCTCATTAAATCACCTTGAGAACGCACATCAAAGAACCGTAAAGAAAGCGTTTGGATTTTCTCAAAAATATCTTGTCGTATTTTTTGAATTGTTTTTAATGCAACGTTAATCATGACAAACGTTTGTAACCATGTTAAAAGTACAGTTACACCATAAATCGCGATAAGTAACATACACATTCTTGCTGTACCACTTAAATCTTTCGGTACAATATATTGATCTATAATGACTCCCATAAAATAGGGACCTAATAATCCAAGTAATGTAGTAACAACGACTAGAAATATAACAAACATAAGAGCAGCTTTTTGATAGCCCATATAGTTCCATACCCGCATTACAGTTCCTTGAGCATTTTTAGCTTTTCCCATCTTTGGGGTGTTTCGTCCACCTTTATTAGCAAATTGCCCTTGAAAATTACGCATGTTCTTCCCCACCTTCTTTATCTAAATTACCACCTTGGGAAAGATAAATTTCCTGATAAACCTCACTTTGTTCTAACAATTGTTCATGTGTACCATTGCCAACTAATTCACCATTATCTAATACAAGTATTTTATCCGCATCCATTATGGAAGAAATTTTAGACGCAATTAATAAAGTTGTTGTGCCTTTATATTTTGTTTTTAAAGCTATTTGAATAGTAGCCTCTGATTTTGCATCAACTGCTGATGTAGAATCATCTAATATGAGAATCGGTGGCTTTCTCACAAGTGCCCTTGCAATTGATACACGTTGTTTTTGTCCACCTGATAGATTTGTCGCGCCTTGTGTTAAATTATATTGATAAGATTCTTCCAGCTTATTGATAAACTCAGTCGCACAAGCTGATGCAGCTGCTACTTCCAGCTCGTCATGTGTTGCATCTTCTTTACCATAACGTAAATTTTCTTCTATACTGCCTGAGAACAACAACGCCTTCTGAGGTACAAACCCTATTGAAGCACGGAGTTTTTGCAAATCATATTTTTTAACATCTATTCCATCTATACATATTTCACCATGATCCACATCATATAGACGTGGTAACAGTTTCGCTAAGGTAGATTTACCACTTCCAGTTGATCCAATAATCCCTACTTTTTCACCTTTTTGTATGCTAAACGAAATATCTTTTAAAACGTATTCATTATTTTTCGTATAGCTATAACTAACATTTTTAAATTCGATATTTCCTTCAATTTTCTCAGGTTCGATCGCATACGCTTCGCTTATAATATCAACCTCGGTATTTAACACTTGCTGTACACGATCCGCAGATGGAAAAGCTCGCGCAATTTGAATAAATACCATGCTAATCGACATAAGTGACATTAAAATGATATTCAAGTAATTAATAAATGCCAAAATCGCTCCTACTTGAAGCGTTCCATCGAATACTTTTTCTCCACCAATCCATAATGTTGCGACAATCCCGCCACTTACAACTAGCATAATGATTGGCATCATTAAAGAAATAAGTTGCACAGCTCGAATATTTATCTTCGTTAAATTTGTATTTACATTTCCAAATTGAGCGATTTCGTATTTTTGTCTTACATACGCTTTTATAACACGCACACCAGATAAATTTTCTTGTAGCTTTGTATTCACTTTGTCTAATGCCTCTTGCACCTTTTTAAATGTACCACTTGCTTTACTTGCAATTAAAATAATCGCAAGTAATAAAATCGGAACAACTACAAGTAATATTGGAAATAACTCTCGCGCTGTTACAAAAACAATAATTATACTTCCGATAAATAACAGTGGACCACGAACGAGAACACGTAATGTCATCGTCATTGCCGATTGAATGGAAGTGATATCATTTGTCACGATCGTTAATAATTTACCTGTTCCAAATGAGTCCCGATTATTACTAGAAAATGTTTCTATTTTCGCAAACACATCTTTTCGTATGTCTGTAGCGAAATTAACAGCTGCTTTTGTAGAATACATCATACACCCAAGCCCTCCAACTAAACCGAGTGCTGCTGCTCCTATCATAAGAAGCCCCATTTTTATTACATAATTTAAATCCCGATTTGCAATCCCAACATCAATGATATGTTGCATAATAGTCGGTTGAATTAAGTCCATCGCAACCTCAAGTACCATAAATAGCGGCCCAATAATAGCGAAGAACATGTATGGTTTTAAATACTGTAATAACTTACGAAATGATTTCATACATAATCTCCTTTTCCCATGAAATTACCACTGAATAATTCATATCCCTCCTTATTTAAGCTATATATTTTGTAATTTCTTTATTACTTCTATTATATTATGTAAATTAATATTTAACATTATTAAATGATAAGTATTAATGACTTTGTAGTCAATAAATGTGCTTTATATTATATAAATACAAAAACCGTATTCTTAATGAAAAGAATACGGTTTTTCATCTATATTTCTTCAATTGTAAAATGTAAAAACTCAGTCTCAAATCCCTTATTTTTAGAAGGACTACACGTGTAAAAACCTATTTTAACAGGCTCCTTCCCTATATCCTCCATTAAATGAGCGATTCTTATTTGTTCCCATTGATGGCCCTTTTTCACATATATTGTGTAATCACCGCTTTTTCGAATAATTCGAAAACGAAGTTGTTGCTTAGCTGCTTCAGTTGGATAATTTTGCGTTGACCAGTCAGAATATCCATTATTCGTTACGACAGCACCTAAGTGAGATGGCCCTTCAGGGATATATTCTAAAGATGTTTTTAGCCAACAGTTCTCCGAAATCATAACAAAAAGACCTGCTTGATCGAATTTTGAATTTGGATTCATACGTAACTGAACTTCAGCTTGAAAGTCTGTCATCATCTCATTATAAAATACATGACCATTCATTACTTCAAAACCATAATGTGTTTTAAGCCAAAAATCAGTTTCTGCTTTCGAACGGACAATAAACGCATGATTATCATTAATTTTATAGTATTCAGGTACATTCATTATAGTGAGTTGCTCAATATGTTCTGGTATATACGATATATTCATAGCTCCTCCATAATAAAGCATTTATATAGACATTTAAAACTCCGCTAATACTGGGAATTTATAACCTTTAAAATCTAACTCTTTATCACTTCGAACCATTAAATACTTGCTAGACTGTACTTCTGTAAACTGTACATCCTCAACCCCTAATTGATCCGGAGAAAAATAAAATTCGATTTCCGTAAACCTTTCATTGATTTCTCCACATAATTCATCTAAAACCGGAAGTACTGGCGCAAATACTCCAAATAATTTCAACTTTTCATTTTCTACTTCATAAACGATTAGAGCATCTAGTTTCTCTGAATAATACAATTTCTCATTCCATTCCGAATCATACATATTCAAATAAAATGAAGGATGGAAGTTTAAAGTTGAAAAACTATTTGAAAGTCTTTGGCTACTATCAATAGTTTCATGTATTAACTGTCTATTCTCTATATTATAGTAATCTAACTTTTTAAGTAGTGAATCGTTATTATTAATATTTTTATCATATGGTATAGTCATCAAATATTCCTGCACAACTTTAAATCCAAATGCTGTATATAGTTCAGGGTTTTCCGTAAACAATAATGCACATTCACATTTCTTATCGATTTCTTCTATCATTTTATCCATTAATTGTGTCATTAACCCTTGTCTACGGAAATTAGGGTGTGTCATTACTGATTGAATACCCGCCGCATTTATTTTTTCACCATTAATTAATAATGGGAGTGAAAATGCCGCAACATTTGCAATCACTTTATCTTCTTGTAAAAACGATAAAGCTTTATATGTATCATCCCAATATCCTTTATCCGAAAAATCATTCAATGTTTGAGTTTTAATTCCAAACACTTCTTCAAATAAAGGAAATAACTGCTCTCTTTTCGGTTCTTCTATTAGAATACTTGCCAATTTTTCAACATTCCCCATGTTGTACCTCCAAATGTTAAATTCCATTAAATTAGATATACTTATATGACCTACTCTTAAAAATAGAGGTCTTACCAATCAATATACTATCATAAAACATAAAAAAAAAGTCTAATTAATTTTATGTTTTGACTATTTGAAAATAAGTCGAATAAAACAGTATTAAGATTTCTGGATATTAATTAGTTTATTATATAAAAATAGCGCTTTCTAATTAGCTTTTACTAATAGAAATACACTATTTATAATAAAATATTTTTATTCTTTTATCCCTTCAAGTCTTTCCTTCGTATTAATTTCTTCTCCACTTATACGCTTTTCAAAAGACTTTCTCCAACTACTTGAAAGTGCATTTACTTCTAATATTCTTTTTACCCCTTCAATATTTTGTTTTTCCTTATGCATGATACGATTAGCAAACGCTATTGAAACACCTTTCGGATCAGACTGTAGACTTTTTAATGTATCGACTGATGATACCCATCCTTCTTTTAATACACGAAAATAAAATCCTGTATATCCTGTTTCTTGAAAATATAGTGGTAACTTTGGAATATTATATTTTTTTGCTAATTTAAAACAAGGTTGCCTTGGTTGTGTTACCTGTACGATTGCCTCTCCGAGCTCAAACGTATCACCAATACAAACATCCTCTTCGCGCATACCACTAACTGTTATATTTTCTCCGAAAGCCCCATATACAAGATCTTGATTCAATTCTTTTTCCCAGTATGGATAGTGATCACCAGTATAAACACAAACTGCTTTATCTACTCCTCCATGATGAACTAAGTCCGCCTGTCCATCTCCATTAAATTTTACAAAGGATAAATATACCGGTTCCTTTACTTGTTTCTTATTTATGCCTGTATGAATTACTTTTCCGCCGTATATAACCTCTTTTGGTAATCCTATATTTAAAGATAATAATTGATATTCATTAGCCATTCTATTTCCTCCTTTAAAGGTGTTACATGTATTTTCTCTCGATTAATTTTTACAACCCTCTCTGTTACATAAAGATGATTATAAAACCTCTAAAATCATTGTTCAATTCAATTATTTATATAATAATGATAGGTATAACCTATCATTATACTTGAGGTGATTCCAATCGAATTACGACAACTTGAATACTTTTTAGCTGTTTCAAAAGAATTACATTTCACAAAAGCAGCTGAAAAATTAAATATTTCACAGCCTTCACTAAGTCAACAAATACGTGCATTAGAGCATGAAGTAGGAATGCCACTTTTCGATCGAATTGGTAAAAAAATATCATTAACTGAAGCAGGGAAGATTTTATTATCACATAGTAAAACCATTTTTCATGAAGTCGAACAAGCTCGTTCAGCTATTCAAGACCTAAACGGATTACAGCAAGGTTCCTTAACAATAGGGGCTTTGTTAACCGTCGTAAATTATTTACTACCAACAGCTATTTTAAATTTTAATAATTTATATCCTAATATAGAGCTTTCTGTATTAGGGCTTCGTACAGGAGATATTCGTGAAAAATTATTACAAAACGAACTAGATATTGGAATTACATTTCTCCCGGTGCAAGATAAAGAGATTATCTCCATCCCTCTATACAAAAGCAATCTTACATTGGTCGTGCCCACTGGTCATCGATTAGCTGAACGTAATCATGTATCTATTGCTGAATTACAGAACTACCCTTTAATTCTTTTACCTAAAAATTTCTTTTTAACCGAACTAATTACATCTCATTGTCAAAAGTTAAACTTTAAACCAAGGCCAATTTTAGAAATTAGTACGATGGAATCTTTAATCCAAATGGTTTCCAAAGGAATGGGAATTACAGTGTTACCCAAACCATATATAGACTTTTTACAAAATAAAAACATTCAAGCTATTAAAATAGAAAACCCTACTCCAATAATTGAAATAGGGCTAATTTATAGAAAAGATAAATATATGTGTGCTGCAACTCGAGAATTTATTGAGCAACTAAAAATCACAGTACGTTCTTTCCAAAACTAAACAAAAGAGATTATCCTATGAAACCGTTTCACAACAATTTAGTAGAATAATCTCTTTTCAAAACAAAGTAAACATTATATTTAACTCTTATAAACTTTAATGTACCTTTTTAGATATTGGAATATATTTAGTAAAATATGCACCAACTAGCAATAATACAATTGAAAATAGCCAAGTAAAAGCACCGCCAAAATGAAACCAATATGCAAACATATTTAAGATTGCAAGTGAAAAGAAGCAAATAGAAGTTACCGCACTTTTCAATCCTTTTATCCCAGACTTTTTTCTCTTTTGATAAGCAATATACATCGCAATGACAAGAAAAAAGATAAGAACAAATGGTAACGTAACTTTTAGTATTGATAATCCCTCCAGTATAAATGCACTCTTTACATCACCATCTTATCCCATTTATCTTTTAGGTATCAATTCATTCTTATCTTCCTTCCAAAAGTCAGTATAAGTTTTATTTTTAAAGTTCACGTTCACCTCAGAAAACGGCATACTTCCTCCAACTTTCAATGAATACCAGTCGTTTAAAAGTGGTGATCCGAAACAAATCTTCATTGTACGATCATGTAAATCGAATAATACAGAATGTAAAGTTCCAAACCATTCTTCATAGTTATGCACAGTAAGTCCAGCAGGATATTCTTCTTCTACTAACTTTTTTAAAGACTCTATGCTTACTTGTTCACATCTATTTAAATGCTCATGTAAAAGGTGATATCTCTTTGTTGATTGTTCTAATTTCCTATTATTTAATTTCTGAATTGATGAACTAACTGCATGGTTTGTTGATACAATAAAAGCTTGTTTTTCACCATCAATCGTTATTGTGGATTTATGACCGTCAAATATTTCAATATATGCTGCATTTAAAGGATCAGCTATTATTAAATTAATATTACTAGCAATTGGGATTTCTTCTATTAGTAACTTAGCTTCCTGCACATTTTTACATTTCTCCAACAACAATCGAATTATCGCAAAACATTGTAAACCACTCACCATTGGCTTTCTTAAACCTGCAATATTTCCTACTGGTTGACCACATGATGAAAATGTAACAGCTAATCCATGCTCGTTTATCCCTTCCGTTCGGCCAAAATATTGAGTAGAAAAGCCACTATGTGCATACGCACCTTCAACATGAGTTGAACAAAAACGCATATCATCTATTACTGGTGACAAATCATAATTCCTTAATACATATGTGTGCTCTAAATCGGTCTTTTTAGGTAATACTGCACAATGACTACAACCTGCTTTCAATAGTGTTTGATAGTAATACATCATATTTTTTGAAGGGATTTTTAACACTTCACAAAACCCCTCAATTTCTTCATTTATGCCTGGACAATGTTTGTTTAGTATATTTCTCGATTCTGTCCAATGGTTATTAGATATTACATTTTCTTCGTGTATAAATTGCGGGATGAGATACGGATTTTGTTTCACGAATTCCCCTTGTTGCTTTCCAATCTCATAATAACTTCCTTTTAATGATGAAAAATACCCCTTTACTTGATACATCAAACTCCCCCTCACATTGGATATATCCATATCGTACCAAATGAATTTCATTCATCCTTGATGTTTTTTACTATCTTTCTTTAACACCATCCCATTTTAATATCTCCACTAATAATTATTTACTAGACAATTAAAGTTTTGTTAATATTGCTGTAATAGCTTTATTTCAAAATAAAGTAGTTTGGATATCAAATGAGCAAAATACTTTGTTAAACCCACTTATAAGCAATCATCTAATTCATGAAATCAAAAAACTTATTTATCAAAATAAAAGGAGAATTTATGTATGAGTAGTTGCAAACCAATTGATAAATTAACTATTGAGGACCTAAAACAAAACCCCATTTGGGAATGGGCAATACATGAAGAGGAAAACGAAGAACATGACGAAACATGGGTAAAACCAGCGGCAACTACTAATTTTACAGAAGAATTAAACGGTTCAATCGTACTAGGCGAATTATTCTTACATAATGGTAAAAAATTCCCTATGATGTGTGAAATTGATATTGAAGGTGACGAGGCCGTAATTCGTTCTGTTGTTTATTATAAGGAAGCAAAAAATGAGTATATTGCTATAGAAGATATTGTGAAAACGGTCGAAATGCCGTTATCGATTATTATTAATCTTACAATTCATGCAGAATCCAAAACCTTACGCTTCACTGCACATAAAGTAGATATTTATAAAAATTCAATAACGACTAATTTTAATTAAAGTCGGCCGAAATAAAGAAAACAATTATGAAATACAAACTGGGGAGTCATTAACGATTCCCCAGTTTTTTAAACTATATTAAAGTATCCCCTTTTCCACTAAAGTCTCTGCGATTTGAACTGAATTCCAAGCCGCACCTTTTAATAGGTTATCGGAAACAATCCAGAGGTGGAATCCGTTTGGCGTATCAGGATCTTTACGTATTCTTCCGACAAATGTATCTATTTTCCCTTCTGCATATAATGGCATTGGATACAGCTGTTCACTAGGGTTATCCTGCAAAATAACACCTGGTGCATCCATTAGTATTCCCTTGATTTCCGCAACGCTTGCTTCTTTTTCCAGTTCTATATAAACCGATTCTGAATGCCCCGATACAACTGGAACACGTACACAAGTAGCTGCCATTTTCAAGTTTTCATCTTCTAATATTTTCTTCGTTTCTTGAATCATTTTGACTTCTTCAAAAGTAAAATCATTGTCTGTAAATATATCTACTTGAGGCAGTACATTAAATGCTATTGGATAATGTTTTTTATCTTTTTTCACCGGTAATATATCACTCTTCACTTCTTCACCTGCAAGTATAGACTTAGCCTGCTCTTGTAATTCATGAATCGCATGAATGCCAGAACCCGATACAGCTTGATATGTTGAAACGATAATTCTTTCTAAACCAAATGATTTTCGAATCGGCTGAAGTGCTGTTACCATCTGTAATGCTGAACAATTTGGAACTGCAATGATACCTTTATGCTGTTTTAAAGTGTGCGCATTCACTTCCGGAACAACGAGCGGTACACCTTGTGCCATTCGGTACTCACTTGTGTTATCAATTACAATCGCACCACTAGAAACTGCATGAGTTACAAATTGTCTAGATACTTCTCCCCCAGCGCTAAAAAAGGCAATATTTACACCTTCAAAGCTAGTTGTTTTTGCCTCTTGTATAATTATCTCTCGTCCTTTGAATCTTACTTTCTTACCAGCGGATCGTTTTGACGAAAGCAATGTAACTTCAACTATATTAAACTTCATTTCATTCTCTAACAGTTCAATAATTTTTTGCCCTACCGCACCTGTAGCCCCAACAACAGCTACATGATAGCCCTTTTTGATCATCTTTTCTCCTCCAATATCACCTGAATGAATATTTCTACAATTTCATTTTATACAGAATTTAATCATTTGGAAAATTAAAATACATGATATAATCATTCACAAATCATGATAATAAAAGAGGGATCGCTTATGGAAATGAGACATGTTAAAACATTTTGCGCCATTGTGAAGTATGGTAATTTTTCTAAAGCTGCGCACGCGCTAGGTTATGCGCAATCTACTGTTACAGCACATATGAAAGCTTTAGAGAACGATTTACATATTCCTCTTTTCGATCGGTTAGGGAAAAAAGTGCTACTTACAAAAGCAGGTCATCAATTTCATCCTTATGCATTAGAATTACTTTCAATATATGAAAAAGCGCAAGAAATCCCCCAAAATACAGATTATTTAGAAGGTACATTAAGTATTACATCTAATGAATCATTAGCGGTATACCGATTACCACAATTATTACGTACTTACAAACAGAAAAATCCGAAAGTAAATATCGTACTTGAAACAAACACAAATGAACAAGCATTACAAAAATTACGTGAAGGAGAAACAGACGTTGTCTTCATAATTGGAGAAAGTATAGAACATAATGATTTTATTACGCGTACTTTTAGTAATGAAACATTTGGATGGATTTTACCACCTTATTCCGCTGCACATACAAATCCATTCCAGTTATTACAGGAAACTCAGTTCATTTTTACAGAACAAAGTTGCGGCTATAGGACAATGGTAGATCGTTTTTTACGTCAAAGCGGAAATATTCCAGCTAAAACATTTGAAACTTCCAATGTTGAAGTCATTAAACAATCCGTCATGTGTGAGTTAGGCATTTCAATTCTTCCTTATATCGTTGTACAGGAAAGTTGTCAAAAAGAACAACTATGTTTTCAGCCTATCGAAACTCCATCCGTTATTCAAAGTCATGTAATCTATCATAAATCCAGATGGATTTCCCCGGTGTTACAGTCGTTTCTTTCCTTACTTGAACGAGATTAAGATATTAAGAAGTACATATAAAAAGAGTAATTGCCTAATAAGCAATTACTCTCTTACATTAATTAGTATATTATTTATTAGTCTGTCCGCCACCTGCAATTAATTTACTCCCTGAATATGTACCTTTGTTCATAAACACTTGATTAATTAATTCTTTTTGCTCAGCTTCCGACATTACTCCTTTTCCTTCTCCTAAATTCCCACTTTGTAATTTCCAAATCTTATTGTGATCCCCATCAACCTTTTCATATTTCCCTTGTTTCCATCGTTCTAAAATTTCTACATATGTACTTCCCTGTACAAGATCATTACTCTTTACAATATCAATTAAGCTTTCAATCCGCTCTTGTGTAATAAAAATATAACCCCACTTTTGATCAGCTTTCGCTTTTTGATGTGCCATTTCATGTAATGCTGTCTGTATGTTCTCATCTGTCCATTTAAAATTTTTATTAAAACCACTATTCGGCAATGAATAATTGCCATTTTCTAAAAGCTTTGCATCTTCTGCTTTTACGTTACTATCAGCTAGTACTTCTACTGCTGGAGCAGCTGGTGATGCCTTTTTCGCAGCTGGTTTACTATTATTTAAATAATGCAGCATACCATATGTTAAACCTACTCCGATTACCGCCATACCAGCTAGAATACCGATTATTTTAAATAGTGTTTTCATCGCGCTTGTTTCCTCCCAAATATCTCTGTTCTGACTACCTAATTATTTTTTATATAAAAACTGTTACTTCATTTAAAATATCGCATCCCATCCCCTATCATATTATTTATATATACTTTCTCATATTGTATTTCTTTTTCTTTAAAATTGAAAGATTATTCTGTTAAATATTGAAAGTATTCTACAAATTTTTCCTTTATATTTATAAAAAAGCAAAAAAAAACAACGAGCGCGTTCTACAACACTCGTTGTTTTTACTTTATGCACGATTTTCTTTTAACCACTTCGTAATAGCATCTAACCTCGAAACATCAAAACGTCTTTCTTCACACACGTTCAAATTTTTTGAGTTTCTCACTATTTCTAATTCATTATTTCTTACACTTTTCGCCTCAATTAATTTACAATACCCATCTGTAACAGTATTTAAATTTTCATAATAACGCTGAAACGATTTTGATATATGTAAATGTTTTTCAAAGTTTCTCCTTCTTTTCGTTTCATCATATACTTTCCGCTTTCTAAGTTCTTCATCGTTCGTATATAAATAAAAATATTGATCCGGAAAACCAATTTCCCTATTTAACATCTTTTCTTTATAAAAATTTTCTATTAAAGATAATGGCTGATTAAATATATCAAAATGAAAACACCAATTATAACTAAGTGGCTGAAATATATCACCATCGAGTATTACGAATTCATATTGCTCTGACTTCTGAACAGCTATATTCCAGCGCTCAACTTGTTTTTCAAAATACCATGTTCTATGTTCATTTTTTGGCCTTTCAAATAAAGAATTCACTTCAGGTATTATATAAGCACCATAATTCTTTTCTAATTCACGGCACGTGGTACTTTTACCAACAGCGCTTGCTCCCTCAAATGCTATTATCCCCATAGTTTCTCCCTCTTTCATTAACTAAAATTTCGTTGTTTCACTTTTCTTCCCCATAACTTTCTCCATAAAACAATTGAAGCAATAGCGAGCATGATTGTTGTAATGATACTACCTTCAATTCCAAACGTGCCTCCATGAAGGAATACGGGGCCATTTGTTGCAGGTTTAAATAACGGCGTTGAATATATGGTCATCCCGCTAACTGCAAAACCGTAGACGTTATATTGTGCCCAATTCCAAATGGAATGCCATGCGCAAATCCCCCACAGACTACTGTCTTTTAAAACGTAAAAAGCTGCAAATACACCAACTAATATTATATTCGATATTGAAAGAATTGTAATACCTGGATTAAGTAAATGAAGAAAACCAAATAAGAAAGACGTCACAACAATCCCAACCCATATACGACTTCTAACAGAAAGAACCGGGAATAACCAACCTCGTACAATAATTTCTTCTGTTGCCCCTTGTATTAAAAATGCGACTAAAGAACCTACAATACCCAATATAGCGGTTACTGTAATTTTTTGTATTTGTAATGTTACAACTCCTGCTAATAGGAGTAAAATTACTGGTATTGAAATGAAAACAAATCCTATTAATGCACCTCTCAAATATTTTCTTATCCATTGATTCCCCCAAAAACCAATGGATGAAAATGATCTTTTCTCTACAAATCTAATCCATAAAAACACAAAAAATATTGCGCCGCCAAACGTTAATATCATCTCAATGTCGCTATAAATCGCCTTCATAAAAGTTGTTTCTGCTTTCGGTAAAATCAGCATAAACAACATAAATAATTCACCTAAAGTTAAAAATATAATCGCGAGTATGACAGCAAAAACAGGATGAACTTTTCTTCTTCCCTCTTTTGCTGCTTCAATTATTTTAAATTGTTTATTTTGCAATATTCTATCCTCCTAATTATGGTACTCATCAGCAATATTAAAATAATATTTAGCCTTTTATTTAAACTTATTTTTTCATATAAATGATTTTTGTTTGGAATAAATTCAAATTAGGAATAATATATAAATAAAAGAGATGCCTTTGTGCCTTTACTATTATCACCCAGATTAGTCAGTGGTATTACCAGCACTTGCTATTTCCCACCATTTGTTGTAAGATAGTAATTAAGGTCAATTTAACACTATATTTTCTTTGCATATTATCAAGTATCAATCAGGGACATTTTGTACTCCTTATGGGTTTTTGATAATATGTGAACTTTTATTTTCATTCAAATAAGGCCGATCATATTGTAATTTTTCTACTTTTAGGAGGCATTACCATGACATTAACAGGTAAAGTAAAATGGTTTAACAGCGAAAAAGGTTTCGGTTTCATCGAAGTTGCAGACGGTAACGACGTATTCGTTCACTTCTCAGCTATCACTGGCGACGGCTTCAAGTCTCTTGACGAAGGTCAAGAAGTTAGCTTCGAAGTTGAAGAAGGTAACCGCGGACCTCAAGCTAAAAACGTTGTAAAGCTATAATTCAAACAATAAAAAGGTTGTTACCAGCAAGGTTAACAACCTTTTTAATATATAACTAAAATTTTTTACATAAAAGGAGTGGTTACATGTATCGCAATCGAAAGAACGATGTAGCAGAAGTACCACCAGAACAAACCCCTGTTTGGGAATGTGAATCAGAGGATTGTTTAGGATGGATGAGAAAGAACTTTTCATTTGAAGAAGAGCCTAAATGCCCTTTATGTAAAAGTAGCATGAAAAGCGGAGAACGTTTATTACCTAAATTAGGTTAATTTATAATAAAAAAAACCTCTTTTAATTAAGAGGTTTTTTTTATTATAAATTTATGTCCTCAATATCAGTTCGCACTATAGAATACAATAATGCATCGTGTTGCTTATTTCCTTGATGAATATATCCGCGCAATAGACCTTCTTTTTGAAAGCCGATTTTAGATAACATTCTACAAGAAGTAACATTTTCAGGATATGTAATAGCTCCAATTCTAAACAAACCCAAATCTTTAAACCCATAATCAATAATTTCTCGAGCCGCTTCTGACGCATAACCATTTCCCCAATAACGAGGATGCAGGTCATATCCAATCTCAGATCGTTTACTCCATAATTGTAAATTGTTTAGTCCAATTGTTCCTATTAAAACGTTCGTTTCTTTTAACACAATTCCCCATCGTATTGCCTTTTTCTCAAAGTAATTTTTCGAAAAAGATTCGATCATACGTGAAGCTTGTCCAAACTCCGTAAAAGAATTCATACCGTAATAACACGTTACTTCATCCAATGAAAAGATTTCATATATTTTTTGACAATAAGATTGTTCTATTTCAACTAAACGTAAGCGTTCTGTTTCTAATATAGGAAATGCCATAGGATCACTCCTTTCTCTCTACTCATTCATTATATCAGAAAAAATATTTATAATTACTAAAGTCCTTATTGTTCCATAAATCAAACATTTCTAATGACGCATTCCCTCTTTATTCTATATACACGAATTGGATACCTTCTGATTACTACTCAAACATTACGCTATAATTTCCATAAATCGAATTTCAAATTATCAAGAACTGTAAAAAAATTGTTTCTTCATTTTCTCCTTCCAAACAACCACCCTACCCCATACATTTATGGTAAAATATAGTTAATATATTATTTTATTGTGGAGGTGTAAATTTCCTATGTATATATTCATCGGCTTATCCCTCTTACTCATATTACTTATTTTTTTATTCGCAAAAAAATTCACACCAAACTCTTTCATGATGACTAACTTTAAAGGCAATAGCTTTAAGACATTTTCAATCGGTATTTTAATCGCTGCCATACTCTCACTTTCATATGGAACTTATCATGCAGTAACATATCAACCTAGTTATTTAGATATTAAATTAAAAAATCAAAACTACACTGTTTTCGGTAATGTAGGCGAATTCGGTTATTTCTCCGAAGAATTATTAAAAAAAGATACAGAAGTTCAACTATATTTCGTCTCTTGGAAAAAAATGCAGTTAAAAAATCCGGTAATACTTATAGAATATCCTTCAGGAAAACAAGAAACATGGAAGCCAAATATCGTATTAATACCGATAAGTAAATTACAAGAAAAACATGATATAAAAGATATTTATCAACTATCACCGTATTCATTTAAAGAATCTGGAGAAATAACATTAACAATAAAAGAAAACAATGTAAAAAACAATAAAATTTCCATTCAAATAAAATAAATAAAAACTGTTCCTTCATTTTGCTGAAGGAACAGTTTTTATTTATTCTACAGTATTATTTATTTAATGTAGCCATTATTTCATTGGCAATATTCTTTCCATTTCCAATACACGCACCAATTCCAACACCGTAATATGAGGCACCAGCTAAATATACATTTGGATAAAGATTTGTCATTTTTTCTTGCAATGCTTGAACCGCTTGATTATGTTCTAAATGATATTTCGGCATTAAATCTTTCCAATTTGTAACTTCAACTACTTCTGGTTCACCTTTAATTCCGAGACTCTTTTCAATATCATATAAAGCTACTCGTACTAATTCTTCTTCACTGTAATCCTTGATTGTTTCATATACCGGATTGGTACTCTTATAAAACATTCTAACTAATAATTTTTGTTTACCCGATGTATGTTTCCACTTTCGACTTGTCCATGTACAAGCATCACAATGTAAATCACTGTTTTCCGTTACAATAAACCCCGTACCGTCAGCTGGTAGTTGTTCATCTAGTATGTCAAATCCTAAATAAATACTAATAAGAGATGAGTTTTTAAATGTATTAAACTGCTCATTTAACTCATTAGACTGTAATAAAGTTTGCGCTATATCATGTGGAGCTGCTAAAACAACATAATCTGCTTGTATTGTTTCATGATTTGCAAAAGAAATCTCATATCGATCTTCTTGTTTACTTACAGCCGTCGTTATAGCACCTTTTTTTACGACAGTTTCAGTCAGCACTTCTTCTAAGCGATTAATTATCGTAGATAGTCCACCTTTAAATGATACGAATTTTTTATTTCCTGCTGATTGAAATTGTTTTTTATTCTCTTCAAAACCTTTAATAATACTTCCATACTTATTTTTATAATCCAGTAAATACGGTAATGTAGATGCCATTGTAAGCTCATTCAATTTACCAGAATATACGCCTGAAAGCACAGGAGCAATTTGTCTTTCCACTAACTCTTTCCCTAAAAAGCTTTCTAAAAATAGAGCAAGTGATGTATCTTTCGTAAACTCTTTATTTTTCGTTATGAAATCTTTTAAAGCTACGATTTTCCCCTTCGTTGAGACTAGCGTACTGCTAAACAACGACCGGGCACTCATCGGTATCCCAAATATAGTATCAGAAGGAATTGGATGTAACATGTTTTCAGAATATATGTAAGAAATACCCGTTTCATTATATACCATTTCATTTTCTAAATTTAAATCTTTTACAAGTGGCATAACGTGTTCATTACGAGCAACGATTGAATCCGCCCCTGACTCCATAATGAAATCCTTTTCTTCCACACTATGGATTTTACCACCTAAATACTCTTCTTTCTCAATAAGAATTAAATTTAAATCGATATTATAATCCTTTTTTAATTTTTCTAAATAAAACATAGTAGAAAGTCCCGTTATACCTCCACCGATAACAACAACTGTTTTCATATGTGCTGCGCTCCTAACCGATACAATTAATAATTCCTTTTTATTATAACCAAAAGTCCTTATATTCGACTAGCAAGTTGCGCATTCTGTAAGAAATTAGACAATATATTTTAATATATTTTCAAATTACCTAATAAAAAAGAACTATAACATTTACAAACCCCGTCATAGTTCTCTTTATTTTAAAAACATAAAGTAATTGATTAATTTGTCTAGTTCTTGACTCAATGCCAATACTTTTTCATGTTGAATTCCATAATCCGATACTAAATATAAAAGTTCTTCTTTTTTTATTTCAATTACTTTTTCCAATTTCGCTAGTTCCATGTCGTTTTACATCTCTCCAAAAATAAAATGTATGTATTTCAGTATAGCCTACTTACATAATTAGTAAAAGTAAAATACGCATGTAAAATCTTACATATTTGAAAAAATAATATACTACTAACAAAAAAGAAACTAGATTAAACTTCCTTTTACAGATCATTAACGTTCATTAAGAATTAATAACATAACGGAATTTTTCTAATGTGATATCTTTATAATTTGGAGCTCTCTGTATATGATTAAAATAACTATATGAGAATTTAAATACATGACCAAAATCCCAATCGAATTCACTATAGTCTTTTATCCAAAATATATTTTCAGTTGGTAAAATATTTGCACGTTTAGATTGAATTAAAGGTAATCGATCTATAGGTGAGTGTAAAGTTATTTCCGTATTCAGCTTGAGCTTTTGGCTAGCTCTTAGTACGTATACTAGTTTTAACAGCGGACGTATCCCTCGTTGAAATATATCTATATGTCCTAAATCGTACATTATATTAATTGCGTGGGAGTATGTAAGCAAATGCCCAATTAAATCATGATGTGATTCCGCTCGATAAATACTATTAAATTTCGATAACTCATTTAAAATGAACTGAGATACTTGTGTTGGATTACTCAATTCACTTTGTATCTCATCTTCAAAACTTAATTGTTTTACTTCTTTCGTCGTATAACCAATCCACGATCTACCTGGAATTGTTTTTCGAAATGATAAAATAAGAGTAGTAATCCCTTCAATTGCTTGATTATCACCCCATTTTTGTAGCTCTTTCATAGCTAATAAACTCAATGACGCATAAATGACGTTATGCCCCACCCAATGAAGCTCATCAATCGTTTGTTCTAAAGATTTTATAATCATATTCTCCGCAATTTGAAAATTCATTTCTTTTTTATCATCAATCATCTCACCAATTTTTTTCTTGTTCAGCATCATCCTTGTTTGCGAACACATATTACGAGCTGTTTCTTCATCAATATTATTATCTTTCATAAAAAAATAACTAGCAATTGCAGCTACTCCAAAATGTGCATGCCAAATATCATTTGTTTCTTTTTTACATTGAGAAATAATTGAAAGGCCGCCTTTTAAAATACTTTTGTTTTCCATTTTCTATCTCCCCTAATAAAGTGAAACTTTAATCAGTGGGGGTTTTGTTCATCCCCCCACTGATTATTAGTTGAACCAATCAGGCATTTACGGGCAGTTAATCCCCCACCTAACTTCTTTGCTTTCACTGAATTTCGAGGGAGGTCTTACTGCCTGTTAATGCGGGATAAAAATCACTATATTTTCATCCTAAAGATGGTGTCAGGACAAATAAAATGTGATTCGATTCATCACTTTTATTCAAAAATCGATGCTTCACATTCGGTGGAATACGTACAACATCGCCTTCTTCTAAAAAATATTCTTTTCCCTCCAATTCCACATACACTTCCCCTTTCATAATAACAGCAATCTCTTCCTTATCTTCATGGGAATAATGGCTTTCTGTTGTGTTTGCTTGTTTATTTAAATCCATCATTAGCATTTCAATACGTGCTTTCATAAAATCAGGTGTTAATACATCATATACAATGTGATCATTGTTTTCCCGATATACTTTTTTTCGATCTTTTTTCTTAGAAATGATTGAATCTGTATCAATATCGTTAATAAAAAGTGTAAACAGCGGTACATTTAATGCTTTTGCAATTAATTCCAAAACATTTAAAGAAGGATTAGCATGTCCTCTTTCAATTTGGCTAATTAACGACGTACTAATCCCTGCATAATCAGCGAATTCACGAATTGTCATATTATTTTTCTTACGATAACTTAATACCGTTTGTCCAAGCCTATCATGTATCACAGTAAAACTTCCTTTCGTCCATCATAATGCATGTTTCGTTGTCTTTGTGCTGACATACTAAACAAAGGCAAATAACCCTTCCCTATT
Source organism: Bacillus sp. 196mf (assembly GCF_003217275.1). Classification (NCBI taxonomy): domain Bacteria; kingdom Bacillati; phylum Bacillota; class Bacilli; order Caryophanales; family Bacillaceae; genus Bacillus; species Bacillus sp. 196mf. The sequence continues at coordinate 315,508 of NZ_QJTG01000002.1, read as the reverse complement.
ATCTCCGGGACTTATATACTTACTTTTGTACATTATATCGTATTAAGTTTATTATAATAAACATTCTATCGGAGGGACAAACTTTGAAATCACCTATTCTTTCATATTGCATCTTATTTTTTGGTGTATTCGCCTTATCAACTTCAGCTATTTTTGTAAAATTGGCAGATGCTCCTGCGACAATCATTGCTTTTTACCGATTATTCTTTGCCACACTAATTCTGTTACCTTTATTACTATTTAATAAAAATAGTCGAAATGAGCTAAAAACTTTAACGAAAAAACAATGGGCACTTGGATTCGTATCTGGGCTATTTTTAGCTGCACATTATGTACTATGGTTTGAATCATTACAATATACTTCTGTAGCAAGCTCTACAGTTATCGTAACGTTACAACCTTTGTTCTCAATGATTGGTGGTTATTTTTTATTTAAGGAGAGATTTACGAAAGGAGCAGTTATTGGTTGCCTCATCGCTATTTCAGGTAGTATCATCATTGGCTGGCAAGATTTCCAAATTAGTGGAGAAGCTTTATATGGAGATATTTTAGCACTTATCGCTGCCGGTATCATTACTGCTTATTTTTTCATTAGCCAACACGTTCGTAAAGATTTGTCACTTATACCATATTCGGTAATTAGTTATGGAAGTAGTGCTGGCTTTCTTGGCATATTTGCTTTCACACAACAAGAATCTTTCATCCATTACTCTACACAAACTTGGTTGTGCTTTATTGGATTAGCTTTCATCGCTACAATTTTAGGACAAACCATTTTTAATTGGTTATTAAAATGGATAAGTGCTACTGTAATTTCAATGAGTATTTTAGGTGAAACAATTGGCACTTGTATACTAGCGTACTTTATATTACATGAGACCATTTCTTTACAACAAGGACTAGGAATTACCGTTATTTTTATTGGTTTAGTATTATTTTTAATACAGCCAAATTCTAATAAAAAAGCATGACAGTATACTGTCATGCTTTTAACTACTAATTATGTACAATTAAACCATCCGGTCTAAAACGACTCATCATAATTTCATTAATAAACTTTCCGTGAGCTTTCAAATTCCCTATCTTTACTCCCTCTTCTACAAATCCAAATTTTTCATATAAAGCTTTTCCTTTTGGATTCGTTTCTAACACACCTAGTTCTACTCTCTCTAACATTAACCAATTATCAGCCAAATCAAGCATCTTCGTAAGAAGTGCTTTCCCAATTCCTTTATTATGATATTCACTATCAACCCCAATGAATAAATCGCCTGAATGAGATCTTCGGCCCGGACTTTGTGTTAAACCTACAAATCCAACAATTTCTCCATCATATTCTGCAACAAATTCAAATTGATTTGGTGCTAAATTTCGAATTCTATTTTCCATAGCTTCTACACGCATGCTAGGTAAGAAAACCATATACGGTAAAACGTCATCCTGCATACATATACGATGAATTGCTCTAGCATCTTGTATTTCTACTGCTCTAACATTGATCTCCATCTTTCTCTCCTCCATATAAATAACAATATATTTGTGTGTATTCTAGAAACGTTCATGAATGACCTTCTCGTCCGTATTTCTTTATGTCATTTTTACATAATTATTTCGATATAATACTTAATTTCCAAAAAGATTATAATAACTATATCTATATGGTTAACTTTTCACTTTATTATATAAATTAAGCAAATTTTCGATCAGAATACCATTTAGTTTCATGCCGACTATATCACAATTTTCTATTTCAATATTTTTCAGATTACTATTACTTATGGTGCTACCTTCCAAATCACATTTATCGAATAAAATAGGTTCCTTCTCATCTCCGAGACTTGTATTTTTAAATTGCACTCCACCTAAAGTCACCAAATTAAATTTACTACCAGAAAGATTTAAATCTGCATATGATGACCATCTAAAATTTATATTTCTAAACTTTGATTGACTTACATTACAATTACTCATATTCGTATTCATTATATTGCTACCAACAAATGAACTGTTTTTTAAATTCACTTGATAATACTCTGTATTTGCTAAATTACAGTTTTCGTATTGACTATTTTTCATATCTTTATTTGTAACTACACTCTCTTTATTTGAGCTTGTTTTTATTCTTTTCACGTAACAATACTCATCTTCCGATTCAAAAATCATTTGGTAGCCCATCTTTTTATAAAAGTGATGATTATTAATTTGTCTACTAGATGTTTCGAGATCCCAAATCTTTATGTTTGGATATTCCTTTTCTATTAATTTCATAACATGTGATCCAATGCCTTTTCCTTGATAAACAGGATTTACAAAAATACGATCAATTCGACCGTACGACTTACCAGAAATCGTAACTATTATCCCTCCGATTATTTCTTTATCCATTACAACTTTGAAAGAATCCAATTCTTCAATGGAATATTCCATCATTTCAACTGAAGAATATCCTGGCGGTTGAATGTTATAATCAATGACATCATCTTGGCCGTATAGCCATTGTTTTGCTTCTGCATCAAATGTTCTTTTCATTATTTCTGTTAATTTCTCAGCATCTAAAATTGTAGCTTTTTCTATAGATATCATTGTTGTTTTCCCCTTCATTATTACAAACCAATAATTTTTGTGAATGCCATAATTATCAATTCACTTTTGTTTTTAATGCTTTTCCCATTATTACATATGGAACATCATTTTTACTTGGATGAAATGGCTCCAATACATTTATCCAATCTAATCTTTCATATAACGAACGTGCTTTTTCATTGTTTATTTGTGTTGTTAAAACACTCGTTCTATTTGAAACTCCTTCTAGTAATTTATTATGTAATTTCGTTCCAAGACCTTTATTTTGATATTGTGGGTGAACTGCTAACTCTACAAATTCAAAACAATCTTGCAACCATTCGTCTACTTGCTCTAGATGTAACGCTTCTCTCATTAATTGATTATAGTACTGTCCCTCCATTGAGCGATAACCATAAGTAAAACCAACTACTTCATTTTCATCATTTATTGCTACTATACCTTTAAAACCTGTATATTCTATATGCCTATTCATTCGCTTGATCATTTCATTGAAATTTGTTTTCTCAAATACTTTACAATACAAATTTGCCATATTCCCAATTAGGATCTCCTCTTTTACAATGCTTACAAATTTCACTTTACTCCCCCCTATTAAAACATTTATATCCTTTTTAAAAACTAAGAAAATTAACACTAATCACTCTCTTTACTATTAAACTACAAATCACCCTATATTTTCCACAGTTACTTAGTATTAATGAATAATAAAAAGAGACCATGTAATATAAACATGTTCTCTTCTTTTATTCATTTTTAATTTTATCCCGCTATTTGCCTGGCAGTAAGACCCCCACCTCAAAATTCAGCGAAAGCAAAGAAGTTAGGTGGGGGATCAATTGCCCGTAAAATCCCGATTGGTGAGGGCTGAACCCCCCCACTGATTAAAGTTTCACTTTATATAATTAAAAATTAGATATTACTTAAGCCACTCGTTGCAAGTATTACTTAACTGCTGTAAATCTTCTATAAATTTACTCGCATCATATCCATCACAAACCGAATGATGTACTTGCAATGAAACTGGTAGCATAACCTTGTTTCCTTCGTTAAAATATTTCCCACAAGTTATAATTGGCAATAGAAAATTTTCATCATTATTAATATTAAGATTAAATCCAGTAAAACTAGTCCAAGGTATGCTAGAAATCGGAAATACATTAGGCGGAATATTTTCTTTCGTGAAAAGACCATGAACACTAGCATAGTATCTCATATCATCTTCATACTTTTTATAGAAAGTGCGGAAATCACTTGAATAATCCGTCCATATACTTGAAAAAGACTTATCATCTTTATGAAAGATTGTATAACTCGGTATCATTTCCTCCCAATAGCCTAAAACTCCTTCATCGTTAAAACATGTTCGAAATTTTTTATGATTATTTACTACTCTAGAAATTAAATATATAAAAACGGGATAAAATTTTATTCCCTTTTGATATACTTCCTCTAATAACATCGTGATATCAACATTCACAGTCATACTAAATGTACATTTCAACTTTAAATAATGCTCAAAATACCGCTCTCTATTCCAATCTTCTCTATCAATTACATGAAACTTCATTCTAATAGCCTCCTAAAATTTTCTTTTTATTTTAGAAGGCTAATTCCCTTGCTCTCACCATACTTGTTCACTCCTAACAGTTTACAATTCACCCTAATTATTCATTTAATTATATAACATATGTAAGAATCAATTCACATATTTCTGGAAATCCATCCACATACTATAGATAAATCAAATGAAATTTGGAGGATACATACATGAATAACAAAAATATGAATAAAAAAGAACATGTTACTGAAAACACTACATCTATTCAAAATAATAATACTGCAAATCTTACTATCGAAGAACAAGCAATGAACGGCTTATATGGAATGCCCGAAACAACAATTGAAGATGCTGATCACGCTGCAGCTGATGATTTGACTTCAAAAAATTAATTAACTACATTGAAAAAAGCCAAGGAAAATATCCTTGGCTTTTTTAACTATGCATCCACCTTTTGTATTTCTTCACTCTTTCTTGAAAGTTTACCTGGCCAAAAAGCAAATCGGCCTAAAACTACTGTAATCGCGGGTACAAGTAACGGTCTTACGATAAACGTATCTAGTAATACGCCAATTGCAGTTACAATACCAAATTGAACTAATACTTGAATTGGAAGTGTACCTAACACTGCAAAAGTTCCTGCTAAAATTAAACCAGCCGATGTAATAACACTACCTGTTTGTATTACACCATTTTTTACTGCATCCAAGTGATTTTGTGTCTTTCTGTTTTTCCATATTTCTGAAACCATAAAGATATTATAATCTTCACCTAAAGCAACTAAAAATACGAATGCGTACAACGGTATCGCACCTTGAATGGCCGGCGCACCCATACCGTAATGAAGTAATATCCATCCTGCTCCTAACGCTGAGAAGAATGATAAAACGACAGTTACAATTAAATAAATCATCGCAACAACCGATCGTAAGTAGACAAGTAATAGTAAAGCGATAATGCTAATCATTACTGGAATAATTACTGATTCATCACGTTCCGTAATTTGCTTTGTATCATATAATGAAGCTGTTTCCCCACCAATCCATAATTGATCTTTAGCATTACTAATCCCAGCATCTTTTAATACTTTTTCTATACTACTTTTCAATTTAGGAATTTGATCTAACGCTTCAATTGAGTATGGATTTTCCGCTAAAGAAACTTCATACATTTGTATTTGCTTATTTTCTTTTCCCTCTTTTGGCTCTTTCACTGTATTTACGAAAGAAAATTTCTCTAGTTCTTGTTTAATAGGAAGCTCTTTGCCTTTCGTATCAACAACAACTTTTATTGGTGCTAGTTCACCAGCTGAGAAATGATCACTAATTAACGTAAACCCTTCACGAGAAGGCATATCCTTTGGAAACGACTCTAATAAGTCATATGTGTATTGAATACGTGGTACGAATGAAGCCAATCCGCCTAATACAAATACAGTTAGCATAATTATTGTCCACGGTCTTCGTACTACAATATCTCCAAGTTTTTTACTAAAGGAGCCTTTTGATTTTTCAACTTTTACAGCCCTCTTTTTCTTTCTTGCAAACTCCTCATTCATTGAAGTTGTTCTCGGTATAAACGGGAAAAATGCAATCCTACCGAATATTAATAATAGTGCTGGTAAAATCGTTAAAGCAGCGATTCCCATTATAAATACAGCAACACTAAATGGTACTGCAAATCGATGAAAGGCTCCATAATGAGCAAGTAGTAATGTTCCTAATCCAAGTACAACAGTTAATGCACTCATTATAATTGCACCGCCAGAAGCTTTAATCGCAAGTTGTAATGCTTTATATTTACTTTCTTCTTCTAACAAGTACTCTCTATATCTCGAAATTAAAAATAGACAATAGTCCGTTCCAGCGCCAAACAATAATACTGTCATAATTGATATCGCTTGGGCATCTACTTTAATCCATCCGTGATCAGCTAAAAAACCGAGTGTAGGACTAATAATACCGTATGCAAAGCCAACAACAAGTATAGGTAAAATCGCTAAAATTGGTGAACGATACAGTAAAATTAACAAAACTAACACTAGTAGTACAGTAGCCACTAACAATTTCACATCTGCTTGACTAAATAAACTAACTGCATCCGTTTGAATACCTACAGGTCCTGATAATCGAACATGTAAACCAGATTCACTTATTTTTTGTTTAAATGGATCTTCATCCACCTTACTATTCACTATTTTTCTAAACTCTTCAAGATTTCCTTTTAATATATCTGTACCAGCAGATTTATTAAAAAATACCGGTGTAACAAATGATGTACCATCTTTTGATGCACTTTTTGATAATACTTGCTCTGGGATTGTATCAAATGGTGGTAACGTTGATTGTTCTTTTAAAGGACTAGCTTTTAACTCCTTATAAACATCTTGTATGAGTTTATAATCCTGTGACTGTAATCCACCATCTCTATACCATACTACTAACAACGGATTCCCTGCATTATTCGGAAACTCTTTTTTCATAAGCGCTTCCGCTTGCTGTGACATAGCTGTTTCAGGTAAATTTTTCGGATTCGGTTCTTTCGTACTGTTTACTTGTGGTAACGTAAATGAAAGTAATAATGTAATAAGAATCCACACCGATAAAGTGATCCACTGCGTATTTCTCCCTGCTACAAGCCTCCCTAACATATGTAACGGGTGCTTTTTCATAAAAACCCACCTTCCTTTTTTCCTCCATTATTAATTATATATACTGGTCGGTTAATTAATCAAGAATGATTGAAAATTATGTTATAATTATCTCAATCATAAATGTCAGGAGCGAATGTATTTGGAACAAAAACAACGTCCTCTCGGAAGGCCGCGTCAAAATAAAAATACAAAATCTACAAAAGAAACCATTTTAGAAGTAGCAACCCGCTTATTTCTTACACAAAATTATCAAGTCGTTTCTATGGATGAGGTCGCAAAAGTTTGTAGTGTTACGAAAGCAACTGTCTACTATTACTATTCAACAAAAGCCGATTTATTTACTGCTACTATGATCAAAATGATGGTACGTATACGTGAGAATATGTTTCAAATACTCTCTACAAACAAAACGTTAGAAGAAAGATTATTAGACTTCGCTAAAGTTTACTTACACGCAACGATGGATATTGATATGAAAAATTTTATGAAAGATGCAAAACTGTCGTTATCTGAAGAACAATTGAAAGAATTAAAAAATGCTGAAGATAATATGTATGAAGTACTAGAAAAAGCACTCGATAATGCGATGCACATCGGAGAAATCCCAAAAGGAAACGCTAAATTTGCTGCTCATGCTTTCGTATCTTTATTATCAATTGGGAATTTTAAAGATGAAAATCACAATCCTATTCTAGCAAATATAGATGAATTAGCACAAGAAATCGTTTCTTTTTATTGGAATGGGTTAGGTCATTCATATTAAATTGATTTACTTTAATAAAAGAGCATGTTTAATTTTTTCAAACATGCTCTTTTATAATTTATTTATATACTAATAATCAGATTATACTTCAACGTCAATTAACAAAAAACTCCATTTTAACTTTACAAATTTTGAAGTTGAACATTTATATTCTCCTTACTTAATCCCCCATGGTAACAAACTACAGATTCAATATGTAAATTTAAATACTTCTTCAAAGACTGCTTTGCTTCCATAATATTTATAGTTGTTTGGGCGTGAATTCCTCCTAACATCCCATTCACACTATACATAGAGTCTCCTGCAATAAGAATTTTGCTTTGTTTCAAATATAAACTAATATGACCCGGAGTATGCCCTGGAGTATGAAGAATTAGTATTCCACCGCAATACGGAAGTTCTTGCCCGTCAATCACAGTCTCACTCACTTTTCCTTTTGGGCGGTTCTCTACATTTCCGTCCTTCAATAAAGGTAAATCCCCCTCGATATATGGCTTATCTAGTTCGTGCGCATAAACTTTAATATTACTTCGACAGCGCTGCAACAACTCCGGAAGACTACCTATATGATCAATATCCTGATGCGTCAAAATCACGACTTTTAACTTATCAAATGATACCCCAACCTTTTCCATCTCTACTTGTATATCTTCAATTTGTCCTGGGAAACCCGTATCTATTAATACTGCCATTTCATCATCCCATAAAAGAATTGGATGAATAACAAATTCTTGAAATTCAAGTTGTAACATTTCTATCCCTTTAGCGATCTCCATACAGCCATTCTCCTTTATATTAAAGTTTAAAAATATGTACGAGTAAACTGAAAATATAAAGTGAAACTTTACTCAGTGGGGGTTTTACTGCCCGGCAAATAGCGTGATAAAGCTCCTCTATCTTATAATATGTTTTGTCATACCAATAGAGAATGCCTCAAACCCTATAGATTCATAGTAAGATTGCAATTTTTCTACACACATAAGTTGTGGAATAACCTTGTTTTGTTCACAGTGCTGGATTAATCGTTCCACTATTTCTTTTCCGATGCCACTAGACTGATATTTTGGCAATACACCAACTCCACAAATAATGCCTGTTATGACTCCATCTGATATGACACGCCCCATCCCTACTAACCTCTTATCATCAAAAACATAAATTGCATACCAACTTTGCTTACACATTCGTTCTAACTCGTTAACCGTTAATTTAAGAGAATTCCATCCTAAAGATTCGTATAAGGATAATAATCCATTAAAATCTGTAGGATGTTCACTTGTGTAGCGTATACTATTTTCCATGTAAATACTCCCTATTCTCTGGCTTGTTTATATTTCATAAAATTCCCTTTACACAAATCTGATTGATGTAAAAATAACTAGAACAAACTTCAATAAGAAAGATAGAATTCCTTCTCAATATAAAGTAAAAAGAAGTTATCTCACTTAAGATAACTTCTTTTATATAAGACTCTCATTATATTATCAACCAAAAAATATACAACTGCATACGATTAGCACAAACAAAACTAATAAACCATTTGAGAAATAACCCATAGAATACTACCCCTTTATTTCATTATGTAAAAGATTTTATCATAAAATTATTTACAACATAATAACCGAAAAAGACATTGTATTCATTAGTTATATATGTTAAGTAATATTTTATTTTCGGGTATATTCTGCTTAACTTAAACCACTTCCCATTCCCTTATACTTAAGTTCTGGTAACTTCAGAACAATACATAAAGAAGACCTCAACTTATTGACGTCTTCTTTTCAACTACACTAATAGCTAATTCACGTTTTTTTTCGAATATATATAGACCCTTCACTAACAGAGACATATATGAAATGTATTCCCACTACATAAACATCTATAATCTGATTATCAACATCCTTATAACCTTTAAATCTCATCCTCGGTTATTCTAATAGCTCTCTTGTTCGAAAAGATATTTTTAAAAATTCCTACTCCCACAATTAATAAACCTATACCAACTAATTTATTTATTTGTAATGGAATGCTCTCCATTCCAAATAATCCAAATGTATCAATACATAACGCAACGACCAATTGAGTAATAAGACTAATTAGCACCGTATATGCTGGACCTAAACTCTTTATTGCACCCATTATACAAATAATTAACCCGATGCCAAACAGTCCACTTACATAAAACAAATAATTTGCAGTATACACTTTAATGCTAATACTGTTTTCTGTAATGATATAAAATAGAATAGAACTAATGAGACCTATTCCAAGGACACATGTAGTCGTTAACCACTGTCCTACATTTTCATTTACTTTTGCATTAAAAACAGATTGTAAGCTAATTAATATTCCTGCTAATATAGCTAAACTAAATCCAATCAAAATCTTCCTCTCCCTTTCATTGCTCATATATATTATCTTTAGCGACTTCCTTCATTCTAGAAAAATCTTTAATGACAATAACTCCATTACTTTTTTCAATTAATTTTTCATTATAAAATCTTTGTAATACCCGAATTACGTGCCTATAACTTACCCCTATAAAGCCTGCAATACTCGTTACCGATGTCGTATCCAAATCCCCTTTGTACATATTTCCGTTACTATCTGTTGAAATTGAAAGTAAATAACTAGCTACACGTACTTCTACAGGATAAAGTAAATTAAGAGCAGTAAAACGAGTCGATATTTTTAACGTGTTCGCAATGTTTTCAAGTAAGAATTTCATAAATATAGGATCATGTAATAACTTGTTTCTAATAACCGTATTAGAAATGGAAATCGCTACAACATCTGAACAAGCTTCAACGACATTATGTGCTTTGCTATTTTGAATTAATTCAATATCACCAACAATTGCGAGTGGATTAATAAAGCGAAGGATTAGTTTCTTCCCTTCAGGTGTAATCGTATAAACTTTTACTTTACCTTTAACAACAAAATATAAACGATTCATTTCGTCATCTATATTGCAAATAAGCTCGCCTTTTTCAAAATGATTTAATTGAAAATATGCTGTATCTATTTTGGAAAAAATCTCGAGCGTTTTATTGATTTTCAAATAATGCGTAATTAAACTTGATCTATTCTCCATATTCATTTCCTCCTTTCATTTACATATTAAATACAACAATACCTATAATCATTACTATTGTTCCCACAATATGATATCTCTCCATCTGTATCTTTTTTATATGAAACAGTCCTTTCATTTCAATAACTGTTGCCGTTAACAATTGAGCAACCATTAGTGTGCCAGCTGTCAATGTAACTCCTAGTGAATATATCGCCATAGTTTCTGCACAAATAATGAATCCACCAAATGCACCCGCTACTAAATATATTTTTTTTACACTCTTTAAATCCGTTACTTTCTCTTCTTTCTTTAACAAAAATACAGTTGTTGCAATAATGAATCCAATTAAATGGGTTATAATACTCGTCGACCATATACCGATATGTGAACTAAGTTTCGCATTAAAGGTTCCTTGAAGTGTTATAAATATCCCCGCAAAAACAGCAAATAGAATACCTTTCAAAAAATCATCTCCTCATCCTTTATTTCTGACTTAATTAAAAACCATCATCCTATAATGGCAAAAGGACAAATGGCACATCACTATGAAAATAACTTGGAATGAAAAAAAACACACCTCAAAAATACGAGATGTGTTTTATAATTATTTATATATAATGTTTTATAAATAAAAATTACGCTACATTAAAAGATTTCTTTTTCATAACAAATTTTGCAAATAAGAAACGTACAAGCGGTCCCATAATAATTAATTGTAATGGATATGCCATTATGAAATTTTTAATAAAAATCGAAAAATAAATTGAAACAAATGAATCTCCTTGTAGTCCACCATGTAAATGCATCATAGCCATACCGAAAAATGACATAAAGAACACCATTCCGATTACCATAGTTGTCGCCATTGCAACGATAATATTTATTTTCTTAGATTTATCAAATGGCAACATGAATACAATTTTTTTCGCACAAGGTCCAACTATACTTATTTCAATTAATAGCGCAATAATAAAGCCAATTAATAGTTCTAATGCAATCTCTTTAATATAAATTGGTCCTCCTGTTTCATTCATTAGTAAATTGGAAAACGTCATTACGATAACCATTCCAAAGCACATCATCATGCCAAATTGGAAGTTTTCCTTTCTTGTTGTTGGCAAATTTCATCATCCTCTCTCTTTGAGTCTTTGTCATTATATCGACATTGGAAACCCCTTCGTAAGTGAACATTTTGTGAACAAATTTAAAACGTTTTCATATATTTTCTTTACTTTCAACTCAAATTCTCACTTTTACTTATAAAGGTTTTATATATTTCAATGTTGAATTACTAAATTTAACATTGCATTACACTATTACTAGGAGGATAACCATGAATGAAGCAGAATTTTACGCATATCACATCGTAACAAGGAAAAAAATGCATATCAGACAAATGATTCCTTTTAACAAAAATCAACACAATACTCTATATCACTTCTTTTTTGAAAGAGAACAATTAAATGCTAATGGTGAAGATGGCATACAAATTTTAAATAATCACTATAAAATGACGAATTACATATAAATAATGAAAGTGCTAAAGTAGTTATGAGTTATATGGATCAAACAATTAGAGCAGTTAGAGAAACAATTGTAGAAATGGTTAGACTACAAGAATTCCCTGAATACCCTTCCAGGTTATCTTGTTTATACGCTTCAAAAAGCTATGAAGATGCTTTAAAATGGAAAGCATTATTTGATTCTTACAATCGAGAAGTTTTACAGATTGTTAAACTACGAGTAATCGGAAGTTCTTTTGAAGGTGACGGTAATCTTTTACCGAAAGAAGATGGTATTCCTTTTTCTCAAAAAATCGAACAAGCTAGAGAGTATTGGAAAGGAAATATTAGAAATGAGCTTCCTGAGCTACTGATTAATGGAGAAATTGAAGTGGTGGAAATTATTGATGACTTTTCCTCAATTCATATTTAATTTCTAACTAAATCATATAGGATGGAGATTACAATGAAGAAAAAAGTGTACTTCAATCATGATGGCGGCGTAGATGATTTAATTTCATTATTTTTATTACTTCAAATGGAAAACATTGAACTTACCGGTGTATCTGTTATCCCAGCAGACTGTTATTTAGAACCCGCAATGTCTGCAAGTCGTAAAATTATTGATCGCTTCAGCAAAGATAATATTGCAGTAGCCGCTTCAAACTCTCGTGGGCAAAACCCGTTTCCGAAAGACTGGCGGATGCATGCATTTTATGTAGATGCTTTACCAATTTTAAATGAGTCTGGAAAAGTTGTAACACCCATGGCAGCAAAGCCTGCACATCACCATTTAATAGAAACACTTCTACAAACGGAAGGAAAAACAACTTTATTATTTACCGGGCCCCTAACTGACCTTGCTCGTGCGTTATATGAAGCTCCCATAATTGAAGATAAAATTGAATGTCTCGTTTGGATGGGTGGTACATTTCTTACAGCAGGCAATGTACATGAACCAGAGCATGATGGAACAGCTGAGTGGAATTCGTTTTGGGACCCTGAAGCAGTAGCTCGTGTATGGGATGCAAAAATTAAAATCGACTTAGTGACACTAGAAAGTACAAACCAAGTTCCGTTAACTATAGACATACGTGAACAATGGGCAAAAGAACGGAAGTATATTGGTATGGATTTCCTTGGTCAATGTTATGCAATGGTCCCCCCTCTCGTTCACTTCTCAACGAACTCTACCTACTATTTATGGGATGTACTAACTACCGCGCTTGTCGGAAACACTAACCTTGCAAAAACTGAAACAATTAATAGTATCGTTCATACATACGGACCAAGCCAAGGACGTACAGAGGAAACTGCTGATGGACGACCTGTAAATGTCGTTTATGATGTAAAACGTGATGTATTCTTTGAATATATTACTGAATTAGCAAAGAAAGCTTCTACTTGAACCACTATCTATACGAAAAATAAATAGAATAAAATCACTTCAGACGATGAACCCCTATATTTAGAATTTAGTTGAAACTACATATTTAACTATTGAAAAGAGTATTGAATTAAATTTCAATACTCTTTTTGTGCAATTTAATTATATTGGATTAATGTAGTGTCTTATTGATTACTCATTTCATAACCATTGACAAAATAAGTTATTGTTTCTAACTCATCTTCATTTAATTCTCTATCTAGTTCTTGTTTATACGCTGCCTTTATCTTCTCTTCATCACCTTTATGAGCTTCTGTATAAGTTCCTACTGTTTTTAACATACGAATCTCTTGTAAAAACTCCTCTCGATTTATCGCTTCCCCATGAGAGAGAATATATGTCTTAGCATCAAATTTCTCTAATTCATCTATCAATTTAAACGTTCTTTTCGTCGTATAGTTCCACTTCGAAGAAAAAATATCTGCATATATACAGTCTCCTAAAAATAATATCTTTTCTTCTTTTATGTACATAACAACTGAATCATGTGCATGATCTCCGCCCACATGTTTTAACACGCATGTCACCCCACCAAGGTCTAATTCAATTTGATCCTGGAACGTTAAGGCCGGAGGAATAATGTTAATATTTCTCGCTTTTTCTTCAAACTCTTTCTTGATGCAATCCGCACAAAATGCAATTTCAGTACCCTCTTTTACGCGTGCGTCCAAAGCTTCATCTGTCCATTCATAAGAAACAAGTGTACGCATCTCTTTTTTCGTTTCAGAATGTGCAATAGACAATGCATCTTGTAGTACAGGCAATCCAAAAATATGATCCCAATGCCAATGGGTTAGTGCTACGAAATCTGGATTCGATACATTTTGTTCTTTTAACATTTCTAAAAATAATTGTGCATGTTCCTCTGAATTCCCTGCATCGATCATTAAAGTTTTTTCTTTTCCAACAACCATTCCTAATATAGGTCTATCTGTTTCAGAAACTGGTGTCATATACCAAAATGAGTTTCCTATTTTTTTAATTTGTTGCATAACCAATTCCCCTTTTCATTTTCTCACTTAAATTTAATATATAAATTATAACGAATCACTACTTTTTTCTCTATAATCAAACACAATTACTTGGACTATTCTAACTTTCCTTTTCGTAAGCTAAAAATAAGTGGAAGAATCGGAGTGTGATACTATGGAACGATTATGGATTCCAATGATTGTAACATTTTTTTCGTTCGGTGGATTACTATTAGGCGGTGCTGTTGGAGTAGCAACACGCCAGCTAATTGAAGAAAAGATGCATCGTTTATACGCATTATGTGGCGGAATTTTACTTGGGCTTTTATCCCTTGAAATTATTCCTGAAACATTTTCAAGCTACGAAATGATTGGGCCTATACTTGGTATAGCCATCGGTATTTTAGTTATGAGCTTATTAGATAACTATTGTCACCATCCAATGATACATAAAAAAGATCAACAAGCATGGCAAACCTTCCTTTTTCTCTCTTTCGCTATATTTATTCATAATATACCTAGTGGATTTGCGTTAGGTACAGCTTTTATAAATCA
The DNA here is from genome assembly GCF_003217275.1 of Bacillus sp. 196mf. NCBI lineage: Bacteria > Bacillati > Bacillota > Bacilli > Caryophanales > Bacillaceae > Bacillus > Bacillus sp. 196mf. The sequence goes on along the minus strand of NZ_QJTG01000002.1, from coordinate 300,397 downwards.
TAATGACTCTGCCATTCCCTTTTTAATAGCAATTGTCGTTCACCATATTCCAGAAGGATTAGCTTTAATTATTCCATTTCTTTTTACAAAACATAAATATATTTCCTTTTTATTAACGACTTTATTACTTTCTCTTATTCTCGGTACTGGCACAGTTTTTGGCATTTTGATGGAAGGAAAAGCTCTTCACCTGCAAGGACTCATTATGGGAAGTGCTATTGGTTCACTTGGATATGTCACAATTCATGAAATGCTTTGGAAAGCTAAGAAACAGCTCTCTTTCCTTACATTTCTAATGTGGGCAACTAGTGGTTTTTTACTAATAACAGTGTTCACTTTATTCGCTGGTCATCATTAAAGTTGCTAAAGTAAAACTTTTGTTCCTCCCACACTGATTCTTAGATTACAAATAATCAGATAAATTTTCTTATTTGTATATTTTTCCTTTTTATCCAAAACATAATGTTATCTACCTATTATAAGGAGGAACACTTATGTTTGGGAAAACAGCCGGTGAAGCATTAGTTGATTTATTAATTGACTGGGGAGTAGAACACATATACGGTATGCCTGGAGATTCCATCAATTCTATCATTGAAGCTTTAAGAAAAAAACAAGATAAAATTAAATTCATTCAAGTTCGCCATGAAGAAGCTGGTGCATTAGCAGCGGCTGCCTATGCAAAATTAACAGGAAAACTTGGCGTTTGTATGGCAATTGCAGGGCCTGGTGCTATTCATTTATTAAATGGTTTATATGATGCGAAACTCGATAAAGCCCCTGTTCTAGCAATTTCAGGTCAAGTAGAAACCGATTTACTTGGAACGGACTTTTTCCAAGAAGTAAATTTAGAAAGAATGTTTGATGATGTTGCGGTTTATAACCAGCGTATTATGTCAGCAGAGCAACTACCTGCCGTAGTGAATCAAGCAATTCGAATGGCTTATACGAAAAAAGGTGTATCCGTTCTTACTATTCCAGATGATGTCCCGAAATTCGAAGTGAAAAATGGTGCCCGTGTTACAAATACTTCTTTTACTTTGCCTGAGTTGTTTCCACAAAAAGAAGATTTAGATGCAGCGAAACTCGCAATAAATGAAGCGAAAAAGCCTGTGATTTTAGCTGGAAAAGGAACAAAACATGCGAGAGAATCTTTACTTGCATTGGCAGAACATATTGGTGCTCCAATCGTACTTACATTACCAGCTAAAGGAATTATTCCTGATGAACACCCTCTTTGTATTGGTGGATTAGGATTAATTGGAACGAAACCTTCTTATGAAGCAATGAAGCATGCAGATACTTTAATTATGGTCGGTACTTCTTATCCGTTCACCGGCTTCTTACCTGAAAAAGCAAAAACAATTCATATCGATACAGATCCTGCCCAAATCGGGAAACGTTATGCGACAGATATTGGTTTAGCTGGTGATGCTGATAAAACATTACGATGGTTAATTGAAAATGTTGAAGAACACACAGACCATTCCTTCTTAGAACATCACCAAGAAATGATGAAAAAGTGGGAAGAAAAATTACACGATCAAGAAGAAGACTCTTCCATTCCAATTAAACCACAACGCGTTATGCATGCTCTGCAGCAAGTAGCACATGATGACGCAATTCTATCAGTCGATGTCGGAAATGTAACAGTATGGACCGCAAGACACTTCCGTATGACAAACCAGCAATTTGTCATTTCTAGCTGGCTCGCAACACTTGGCTGCGGTTTACCTGGTGCACTTGCTGGAAAAATTGCTTTCCCGGATAAACAAGTATTTGCAGTTTGTGGTGATGGTGGATTTGGAATGACGATGAATGACTTCGTAACAGCTGTAAAATATAAATTACCAATCGTTGTCGTCGTATTAAACAATAATAAAATTGCGATGATTAAATTCGAGCAAGAAGTTATGGGTAATATCGAATTCGAAACAGACTTAACGAACCCAGATTTCGCAAAATATGCAGAGGCGTGTGGAGGTATTGGATACCGTGTTGAGAATTTAGATGAACTACTTCCCGCTTTCGAAAATGCAGTAAAACAAAATAAACCATGTATTATTGATGTAGTTGTAGATGCTAACGAAGCACCAATGCCAGCAAAAATCACATTTGGTCAAGCCGCTGGTTATACGAAGCATATGATAAAAGAATTATTTGAAGAAGGTAAGATTGATTTACCTCCACTTTAAGCGAAAAAAGATAGCTGAAAACAATTTGTCTTCAGCTATCTTTCTTTACTTTTGTATCTCCCTATAAAAAGAAAAATCATTCATAGTTGGTTGTACTTGTTTCTCTACTTGCACTTCTCTACCTTCTCGCTCTGGCCTTCTCACATTTCCTAGCTTAATCGCATCTTGCATGCTATTACTAATTAGGTTTCCAGCTAAGATTGTCATACTATAAAAAGCAATCGGTATAAGTACAATCCATGTATGAGTAGTTAAGTGCCGGAAGTTTTGACCAATTAATCCTGTCCATTCTTTTGTTACACTATCTGGATCCATTCCACTGAAGGTTATTGTTCCACCAAAAAATAATTGCAACAAACCAAGGTGTAAAAGAAGTAATAAAGTACTCACAAATTGTTGTGCTACTAATAAAAGAAATGATGGTAACATATGAGGCCATATATGGCGCTTCAACCTCTGCCATTTACTCCCGCCAAGCACAGTGGCTGCCAACATAAATTCTTCTTTCTTAATACGTTTAACTTCTTGCGCTACATACAACATAACTGTTGGTACAGCAAGACATGTAAGAACTATAATTTGAAATGTCACCCGCAAATACAACGGCACAACTTCCGCTCCACTATCAAACGTTAAAACTTCATTTAACATAAAATAAGAAATCATAACCATTGGTACAATACTAAAAGGATCAAAAAAGGATGAGATAACCGGAAAAGATCGCTTACCATACATACCAAGAAGTAAACCAATCCCTCCTCCAACTATAACTCGTAAAGTTGCTATAATTATACTCGCTCCAACTGTCCATTTCGCGCCTTCTATTATTAATTGGACAAGGTCACGGCCTTTCGTATCACTTCCGAACCAAAATTTACTTGATGGCGAAAATGGAGCAGCCTCTAGTTCTCCTTTTTCATTATACATCATCGTAAGTTCACGAATATTCCCATCGAAAAATAACGTATATCCAATACTAATAATCATTAGTACACTCAGAAAAGTAACACCTATCCAAAATCTCACATCTCTTTTTACAACTTGCCACATGTTACACACGCTCCCTTATAACATTTTGTAAAAGCGTATGTAATATACGAAATAGTATAAAAAGCGGAACGTATAATATAACTAGACTCACTGTAAATATTTCTAATTTAGAATTTTCTTTTACAAATACAAACATTCCATATGTATTAAAAATCCATTCGATAATATATAAATTGGATAGCATAAATAAAATATTTGTTTTCGCATAGTAAATTGTCGTCAATAAAACATTCCTTGAAACATGATGTGTTAAAATATGCTGCAAACTTAGTCCTTTACTCTTCGCAAATATACTATAATCTTTCTCCATTTCTTCTTTAAAACGTAATAACAATAGTTTAATAAATAATAACGTTGTTGGTATTGTAAGACATATAATCGGTAACAATCGTACTCTCTCTTCTCCTAATCCAGCAAGTTTTATTGGCATAAAACCTGTTTTTTGAAAAATAATTACGACAAGAAGTTGTGATAATAAAATAAGTAATATATCCGGTATACTCTCTAGCGTAAGAAAAACTCCATTCCACATTTTTTGCTTCATATGAGAACGCTGCAATACCCAAACAACAAGTACATACGCTATAAGCAAAGATAGTAAAAAAGCTGATAGAAATACAATCATAGTTTCACTATAATGAATCCATATTTGTGGAAATAATTTCCTCGAGTCTCGAAATCCAAATGTAATTTCCCATGGTCGGAGTAACTTTCCTCCAATAAACACAATCGTGTTCCAAAAACCGATTAAATCAATTTGCAATCCCTTAAATAATCGAGGGAGCGCACCTAAACAGATTATACATAGAATTGCAGCTAATAATTGTAAACAAGTAATCCAACACCACTTAGCAGTTCGCATGAACATAACTATTACCCCTTACCATTCGATAGAATATCTAGAAACAAAAAGAGCTAAATATGTCACATCTCTTTAGCTACAACATGTACTCGCTTTTGCCCACTAGGTAAAATAGCTTGGTATAAACACGTAACAAAAAATAATAAACCAAATAAAATAATATACAAAGTATCCGCCTCAATCCATTTTGGGAATAACATAGCTATCGCTCCAAGAGATAACAATTGAAACCCTGTCGTTAATGGACTTAGCAAACTTTGAACACGCCCCATAAACGATTCTTCTACGATCTCATACATCCATCCTGATATTGCAACATTAATAAACGGTAAAAAGAATGTCGCTAAAGCGATACATACATAAAAAGTCCATACGTAATTTACAAAGTAACACATACCAAAGAAGACTCCTGAGCCTGCCATACCAAAAACTATAATAGATTTTGGTGCATATTTCTTACCTATACTCGTTGCTACTATGCTTCCAATTAGTAATGAAATCCCTCCAACTACACCGCCCACCATTGCTAAACTTTCATACGTTTCTGGAGCTAGTTTGTATTTTAATATGTAAGTAGTGGATACACTTAAAACACCATTTAATAATCCAAATACGATAAATCCTAAAAGTAATTTTTTTAAAGTTTCATTTTGGTATATATACCTAATCCCTTCTTTAAACTCTGTTATTAACATCTTCAAATTAACTTCTTTCCATTTTGTTCTACCATTTGGTAAACGAACTTTTTCTGGAATGGAGATTGTTTGAATCAAAATACCACTCATAATAAAAGTGAGCGTATTTACTAAAATGCTCCCGTAAATTCCAAAAGTCCAGTACACCATCGTTGCAATTCCTACACCAAACAAAGCATACAAACTATTTACCATTTGATTAATACCCGCTGCTGCACCGTATTGGTCTGATTCAACTACTCCCTGTATCATCGATTGTTCTGCTGGAGAGAAAAATTGTATACACGCATTTTCCAAAAATAAAAATATAAAGACAAGTATAATCATCCCGTAATAAAGCGAAATTAGGATTCCAATATTACAGAGCGAGCAACATATGTTACTTACTGTACATATACGTTGTCTATCAAATCGATCCACTACTGTCCCTACCAATAGAAAAAAGATTAATGCAGGTAATGCAATCATAATTTGTGTCATCGTTGCGTAAACTGGTTGTTTTCCGTATTGATCTAGCAAATAAAACATTAAAGAAATTCCAGCTATCATAGAACCGAGTCGCTCTAAAATATTTGCTAGAAAAAAACGTGCATACACTTTGTTGCGAAATAACTGTAGCATTTCTTTCATACTTCGTATCCTTTCTCTCGACAAAATAGTATTGTTTTAGTCATTTCTTGGAAGTTACATTATATTTTTCGACCATTATCCAATCTTTTCCTTCTTTATAAAAAACATAAAAAAAGAGCCCTTATTCTCAACACAAGGACTCTTTTCATAAACTATTTAGCTACCTCTTCTTTCGGCATTACCATACCTTTATAAAGTTGAACAGTTATCCAGTAATAAATGAAATAAATGACTAAGAAAATTCCTATTGGCACCCACACTTTCACAAACGGGTCAACTAATATAAAGCTAAATAAGTTAAGACCTACTAAAACGTGAGAAATGCCAATGATCGCTGGGAAGATAAATAAATATGAAATTTCTTTATATATACTTTTCGTTAACATACTGCGTCTCACACCAATTTTTCGTAACATTTCATAACGGCGTACGTCGCGAGAAGCACCTGTTAATATTTTGAACATAAGGGAACTTGCCATCATTGCTAAAAAGGCAATTCCGAGGAAAAATCCCATAAACATTGTTCCGCTCATGAAGCTGTTCATAAACTGATAAATTGTCATTTTCGTAAATAAGTCTACCTTTTCACCTGTTGCTTTTTCAATTTGTGCTTTTTGTCTCTTGTCTATTTCGATCAATAACGGTTTATATTTTTTCATATCATCTACTTTTGCTAATGTTACAGTGTGTTCTGTTCCTTGAATTCCTTTATAATGCTCTTCGTCTGCAATTCTTACTGGTTTTCCGCTAAATTGATTATGCGTAATTTGTATCTCTCTTACAACTGCGTCTTCCCAATCCTTTGGCATTTGAGGGAATTTTGCTAATTCAGGAGCCTCTAAAGCTGAATATACAGGTTCAGTTAAAGGTTCAGTCACACGTTTACGAACAGGCTCTTTTAACGTTTTTGTATCAAAATGGTCTGAAACAAGTGGTGGTTTCGCAGTTAAGTCGTTACGTAAATAATAAACCGCTTCTCCATCAACTTTATAGTTGTACTTGCTTTCTTCAACAATTTCCATTTCTTTTAAGGCAGCTTTGTCTTGATCATTCGGATCATGAATTACAACATCATATACACGAGAAAAGTCTGTCATAATACCTACATTTTTTTGGAAAGCCATACCTGCCGTCATCGCACCTGCGCCTAATGCAATTAACATTGCTACAGTACCTAATACTCTCGATAAACTATTTACTCGAAAGCGTAGCTGTGCATATGTAAAACTATTTAGACCAGTTTCATTTCGTTTTTTATTCCCCTTAATTTTCATCACAAAAAATGGGAGTAATGAACTAAAGATAAAATATGTTCCAAGTGTTGTAACGATGGTTGCTATAATAAAACCTAATTCAGCATATATTTTTACATTGATCATAAAATAGTACCCTGTACTTACTAGTAATATACCAAGTACTGTCATTATAATAATGCGAGTTTTACTTTTCTTTACTTCATCTAGTGTTTCATCTTCACGAATTAACTCTAGTTCAGTTTTACGTAACAATCGGACACTGTTCATTAAGCCAGTAATGAAAAATAGTATTAAGAAGAAAATAGCTGTAACTAAAATTGCTGGTGTGTATACAGATGCATAACTACCTTTTGCTGAAATTTCCATTCCATTCATTAAAAAGTTTCCTGCTACACTTGCAAGTAACATCCCTACTAAAATACCGATAATAATACTGACAATACCCATACCGAATGTTTCAATAAATAATAACTGTGCTACTTTTTTCTTTTTTGCACCAAGCATCATGTACATACCGAGTTCCTTTCTTCTTAACGTAAGTAAGAAAGAGTTGGCATATATAATATAAAATACAGTAATGAAAGATAATAGTATTGCACCTACCCAAAAGACGAGTCTAATACTACTAATTAGGCTATTATCTTTCGTAAATTCACTATTCATCGCCATTGTTTGGAACATGTAGAAAATACTAATACTAATAACGAGGCCAATAAGTAAAACCATATAATCTTTTAACATCTTTTTCATACTATGACGTGATAATTTAAATAACATAGTTTCGCCCCCTACTTAGACTCAGCAGCTGAGCCCATATGAGCGAGCACACCTAAAATGTCTTGATAGAAATTCTCTCGAGTGCCTTGACGATTTAATTCTTTATAAAGAAGACCATCTTGAATAAATAAAATACGCTCACAATAACTTGCACTAAATGCATCGTGTGTAACCATTAAAATACTTACATTATGATTTTCATGTAAATCTTGCATCGCTTCTAATAAACTTTTTGCATTTTTACTATCAAGCGCTCCTGTCGGTTCATCTGCTAATACAATTGCTGGATTATGTACTAAAGCTCTTGCCGCCGCTGTTCTTTGCTTTTGTCCCCCAGAAACAGCCGTCGGATATTTTGTTAAAATTTCAGTGATGCCTAATTTCTTCGCAACGTCATTTACCTTTCCAGTAATCTCACTTGATGGTACGCCTTGCAAAGAAAGTGGTAAAGCGATATTTTCATAAATTGATAAATTTTCTAGTAAGTTAAAATCTTGAAAGATAAAACCTAATTTTTGAGAGCGAAAATCAGATAACGCATTGCCCTTCATAGAAGTAATATTTGTACCAGCTATCGTCACACTACCACCTGTCGCTTGGTCAAGTGTACTTATCACATTAAGTAAAGTCGTTTTTCCAGAACCAGAAGGTCCCATGATCCCGACAAATTCCCCTTCTTTAATACTTAACGATACACCCCTTAATGCTTTTGACTGATTCTCATTTCTTTTCCCATACGTTTTTTCTACACTTTCTACAGTAACTACATTTGTTGACATCTCTTTCACTCCATCCCTTTTGTATAAAATCAATTTCTCACATATTTCTTATTATTTTGTCATGTAAATCCTTAAGAATTTTTTAATTATTCATCCAATAAGAGTTACACCCTTAACATGAACCTATTTCCTATTTCCTACTTCATATTCTCATTTTTCTACAACTCGTTCCCTCGATTTCGCTTACATTTACCTTACATTTTTGTAAGATAAAAAAGAAAACACACTAATTTCTAATAGTGTGTTTTCTTTACAATCAATATTTTCTATTCTTTATTTCTTCTTCAATACTTGCCACAAATACATCTAGCGCAACAACTTCTGACTTCTCTTCTCCATATTTACGTACATTTACAGCTCCGTTTTCCATTTCCTTATCCCCAATAACAAGAATATACGGTACTTTTTGCATTTGTGCTTCTCTTATTTTATATCCTAATTTTTCATCTCGTGCATCCTCTTCAACACGAACTCCAGCTTGTGCTAATTTATGTGCAATCTCATTGGCATATTGTTCATGTACTGCATTTGAAACTGGAATTACTTTCACTTGAACTGGTGCCACCCATGCCGGGAACGCCCCTCCAAAGTGCTCAATTAATATTGCTAAGAAGCGATCTAATGACCCTAAAACTGCCCTGTGAATAACAACTGGTCTTTTCTTTTCATTATTTTCATCTATATAATTTAAATCAAATTTCTCTGGCATTTGGAAATCAAGCTGGATTGTTCCGCACTGGTGACTTCTATTTAAAGCATCTTTAATATGAAAATCAATTTTCGGCCCGTAAAATGCACCGTCACCTTCATTTAGTCTATATTTATAATTTAGCGATTGTAATACATTTTCTAATGCTGCTTCTGCTTGCTCCCATAATTTATCGTCACCCATTGAATCTTCTGGACGAGTAGAAAGCTCTACTTCATATTCGAATCCAAAAGTTTTATATACGTAATCAATTTGCGCCATTACGGATTTGATTTCATTTTCAATTTGTTTTGGAGTTACAAATAAATGTGCATCATCTTGGCAGAAAGTACGTACTCTTAATAATCCGTTTAACGCACCACTAAATTCATGGCGATGTACTTGACCGAATTCACACATACGAATCGGTAATTCACGATAAGAATGCAATTTATTTTTAAACATAAGCATGTGCCCTGGGCAGTTCATCGGTTTTAATGCAAAACTTTTATTATCTACTTCAGAGAAATACATATTATCTTTATAATGTCCCCAGTGCCCTGATCTCTCCCATACTTCTTGGTTCATCATGAACGGAGTGCGTACTTCTTGATAATTGTACTCTTTTTGAATTCCTCTTAAAAATGCTTCCAATTCGTTACGAATCATTTGTCCTTTCGGTAAATAAAACGGCATTCCCGGAGCCTCTTCAGAAAACATAAATAACTCAAGCTCATTGCCTAACTTACGATGATTTCTTTTTGCTGCTTCTTCAACGAAATGTAAATACTCTTCTAATTCTTTTTGAGAAGAGAATGCAACACCATATATGCGCTGAAGCACTTGGTTATTACTATTACCTCGCCAATATGCACCGGAAACGTGAGTTAATTGAAATGCTTTCAAATAACCTGTTGATGGTAAATGTGGCCCTCTACATAAATCTACAAATTCACCTTGTTTATATAGTGTTACACTTTCCCCACTAGGAATTGCTTCTAAAAGTTCTAATTTCAAGCGATCGTTCATTTCTTGAAACAGTTTTGCTGCTTCTTCTCGAGAAACCTCAACTCGTTCTATCTTTATATTTTCATTTATAATCTTTTTCATTTCTTTTTCGATTTTTCGTAAATCTTCTATGTTTACACTACTTGGAAGATCCATATCATAATAAAATCCATTTTCAATAACAGGCCCTACCCCAAGATTTATATCACCATACATTCTTTTTACAGCTTGCGCTAAAATATGTGCCGCAGAGTGTCTTGCAATTTCTACACCTTCATTTGAATCTATAGTAATGATTTCTACTTCCGCATTTTCTTCAATATTTCGGCGTAAATCATATAATCCATCATTTACTTTCCCCGCGACTGCTTTCTTTTTCAAACTACTACTAATAGATCCCGCAATTTCTTCTAAAGTAATTCCTTTTCCAAATTCTTTCACGCTACCATCTGGAAATTTAATTTCAATCATTTGTTCTTTCATTTTTCATCTCTCCATTTCATAATAAAAAGCACACTCATCCCTAAAATAGGGACGAGCGTGCTTATACCCGTGGTTCCACCCAGATTCCCATCACAAAATGCAATGGCTTCTTTTACGGTAACGTCGTTTATACGGCACTAGATACTTAATTTCCCCAGTGCAGCTCTAAGGTGGTAAGTTATTTTTCTGCGTTAGGAAGTTCTCAGCTTTCCTTCCTTCTCTGTATAACCGGGTAAAATAACTCGTGTCCTTTTCTTCGCTTATTATGAAATTGAATGCAAAAAAGCATATTCATCCCTAAATATAGGGACGAATATGCTTATATCCGTGGTTCCACCCAGATTCCCATCACAAAAAACATAATGGCTTCTTTTGCGATAACGTCGCATACACGGCACTAGATACTTAATTTCCCTAGTGCAGCTCTAAGGTGGTAAGTTATTTTTCTGCGTTAGGAAGTTCTCAGCTCTCCTTCCTTCTCTGTATAACCGGGTAAAATAACTCGTGTCCTTTTCTTTGCTTTTTGCAAAACATCCATTTATTGTTATTTAATATATCTTATTCATTTTATTTTTGCAAGTGTTTAAAAAAATTATTTATTTAATTAAAAAAGTGAAACCAAATTTTTTTGGTTTCACTTCACAATTTTACCAATCTTGTGGTTCGTAATTTAAGTCTGCAAATAGACGTCTTTTCTCTTTCTTCGTTAAATCTCTCCACTGCCCAACTGGTAAATTATTCAATTCGATATTCATAATTCTCGTACGTTTTAACGTGTATACTTGATAACCTAAAGCTTCACACATACGGCGAATTTGACGATTTAGCCCTTGTGTTAAAATAATTTGGAACTCATATTTTGATAACTGTGTAACCTCACAAGGAAGCGTTTTTGTTCCTAAAATTTTAACACCCGCTGCCATTTTCTCTAAGAAATCAGGTGTAATTGGCTTATCTACTGAAACGATATATTCTTTCTCATGTTTGTTTTCAGCACGTAAAATTTCATTAACAATATCACCATCATTCGTTAATAAAATTAAACCGTCTGAGTCTTTATCAAGACGTCCAATGTGACTAATTCGTAAAGGATGGTTCACTAAATCGATAATATTACCTTTTACAGCTTTTTCACTCGTACATGTAATACCTACTGGTTTATTTAAAGCGATATATACGTGATCTCGAGCAATTCGAAGCTGCTCTCCATTTACTCGTACATCATCACCTGGGTTCACTTGGTCACCAATTTTTGCAACCTTACCGTTAATAATTACTCTTCTCTCATTAATTAGTTTATCCGCTCCACGTCGAGACGCTTTTCCAGCTTCACTAATAAATTTATTGATACGCAAATTAGGCACATCCTTTTCTAAAAAAATTTCAAGCTCACACTGCTTCTACCGTACAATACAAAAGGGTAAGCCTCCTATTATAACTTAAATATATTAACATGAAAGGGTATATAACGTCTTCTATTAATTACTTGTTTATAAGAAAATATCGTTATTATACAATCATTTATGCACTTTTTCATCGTTTAATATACAAGCCATTCTTCCTTACATACAGCTTGTTTTCCTTGTATCTTTTCTATATCTTCATGAATATTAGCTAATTTATATAAATCTGGGAAAATCTCTTCCACATAATGTTGGTGCGCTATTTCATCTTTCCAATACGTTAACATTATGTAACGATTTTCATTTTTTAAAGACTTCCCAACTACTCCACCTAGCATTCCTTTTGCTTTTTCCATTCCTTTATTCCAAATTGTTTCTTGCTTATGTAAAAAATACTTTTCCTTTTCCAACTTTACATCACATATAGCAACTCTTACGAATGCCCCCTCTATTACAACGTCTTTCAAATGCATATCAGTTATATCATACAACGTTTGAAATAATTCAATTTCACATGAAAGAAACGTATTCTCTTGATTACTATTTAAATAAATTGTATCGTGAGCTCCATTCATAAATGATTGATATACACTTCTATCTTCCCATAAAGTAAATACACATGCCTCATCTTCATTCCATCCACCAAATTGTCCATGAAAACCCTCTAGGTGTTGTATATCACGCCATTTTTCTTGCGCACTGGAAAACAATTCTTTTTTCTCTTCTTCCACCTTACAGTAGATTGTTTTTAGTAACATTTTTAATTCCCCCTTATGATTCGATCCATTTCCCACTCGCCATACTTTCTATTTTTCCATATACACAAACGTTAATTTATTTTGTTATCAACTCCATTACTTATTCAAAGTTTGATGCCCTCCGTAAATGTTGTAAGTTGATTATTGGAATACTTACCGTGTAAAAATACATCTAAAATATAAAAATTAAAATCTCTTGCTTTCTTACCCTGTTTATAGTTTACATAACATTATTATGTATTACCGATTATCTATATCATTCAATAAAACATATTATTTTATACTATACGCATAATAATTTAAATTCAAACAATTCAGAATTAAAATCCAAAAAAGATAGAAAGTAAACAATCTTACATTATCATCTACTCCCTATCTCTTTTATCATCAATTATTTTTCAAACAAATAATACGTAATTTCTCCTGGATAATGTAATACAGTTACCTTCCGCTCCCCCTTTTTAAAACTAACAGTATGCCCGTTTTCCCCTAAGTTCTCCCATCCACTCGCCTTTGTAATTGGCATTACACTTATATATTGATAATCCTCTTCCTTATCATCGTTAATATGAATTGCTGACATTGGTACTGGAAAACCTTTAATTTTAGATTCTTTATTCATAAATATGAATGCAATTACACCAACTAATAACATAGCCATTGAAATACTTGAAACTAATTTTCTTCTATTCATTTTCACTAAAAACCCTCTTTTCTCACATATAACTTTCATCATTTTACTAACTTTAATTATTTATGTATAGAAAAGATATAATTTAAATCATTTCCAACCTATTTTCTCTACTCCAAACAACATTATTGTTATATATTATAATTATAAGTTTTTAAATTTTGGAGGCGTTACATATTGCAGAAATTACTTTTTACTAAATGGACAGTTATTATTTCTATTTTCATCATTTTCGGTACAATTTTCTACGTTACTAATGTTAAAAATAACAACGAAAAAGCACCTGTAGAAACAGCGGATACAAAAACTTTCAAAACGAAATTACAACCTAAAATTAATGAATTGACTACTAATTATAATGAAATCATTGAAAAAGATTGGTTGCCTGCCTGGGAAGAGATTAACACGAATGGAGATTCAGTAGATCGAAATAAACTATTAGTTACAATGAATGCCGTTTCCAAGCAGTATGAAACAATTATGAACGAAATAGACACACTTAAAATTGAAGAAAACATCACAGATATAGATATACAAAAACAACTAATTCAATTCACAACTCAGTTTAAATCCGCATCAAATTTCATGAAAAATGCAGCAAATTTGATTATAGACGGAACAAATAACTCTATTCCAACCAATGAAACTATTGAAAAAACAAAACAAGCTTTAGGACTTGCGGATCAACATATTGTCATCGCTTTATCTACTTTAAATGAAGTTGAAGATAAATTAGGACTTACAAAAAAATAAAACTATTTACTATTTTAAAATAAAAAATGATTGCAATTCACAATTTGTATGTCTATAATATTTTTATTGATTTACAATCAATGTGTTTATAAATTTTATAATTCGGATGAACCATTCAGGAGAAGGTCTATTGATCTACCGACGGGGCAAAAAGTTGTTATACCAACTTTGAAACTCTCAGGTCTTGGTTACAAGTAGAACTGCATGGGGACGAATCTCTGGAGAGACTCCCTCTCGCTTTTATAGAGCGCGGAGGAAAACGAGCACCGAAGGAGCAAATCCGCTACTTTAGCGGATAATCTCTCAGGTAAAAGGACAGAGACAAGCGAAAGAAAAAGCCGATTGTATCGGTTTATTTTTCTATCCCTTGTTTCTCCAGAGACCATTTCATTTACTTGAAGTGGTTTTTATTTTTTCTAAAAAAGGAGAATAAAGATGGAGACAGTAAGTAAAGTATTAGAACAACTAAATCAATACGTGTGGGGATTACCAACTTTGTTGCTACTCGTTGGAACTGGTGTCATTCTCACAATGCGTTTGAAAGGTTTACAGTTTAGTAAACTATTATACGCTCACAAACTAGCGTTTAAAAAATCAGAAGATACTTCTTCTTCTGGAGATATTAGTCACTTCCAAGCACTCATGACAGCTATGGCCGCAACGATTGGTATGGGAAATATAGCCGGTGTTGCAACAGCTGTCACTATAGGTGGACCTGGTGCAATATTTTGGATGTGGATTACCGCATTGTTCGGTATGGCAACAAAGTATGCTGAAGCAATACTTGCAGTGAAATACCGTGTTAGTAATGAAAATGGTGAATATTCAGGTGGGCCAATGTATTATTTAGAACGTGGTTTGGGTAAGAAATGGCTAGCAGTATTATTCGCTATATTCGGTACAACTGCTTCTTTCGGTATTGGTAATATGGTGCAATCTAATTCAGTTGCAGAGGCAATGCGAATTAATTTCTCTTTCCCTCCTGCTTTAACTGGTATACTAATGGCATTTTTAATCGCAATTGTTATTTTAGGCGGTGTAAAAAAAATCGGGAAAGTGACGGGTTATGTCGTTCCTATTAAAGCTTTCTTTTATATAATTGCTGGTCTTATAATTATTTTCTATCACTACGACCAAATTCCTGAAGCATTTTCACTTATTTTTTCTGGTGCATTTAATGGTACAGCAGCTGCTGGTGGTTTTATTGGGTCAACAGTTGCATCAGCTATTCAAATTGGAATGGCGCGTGGTGTATTTGCGAACGAAGCTGGTTTAGGGAGTGCACCAATTGCTGCTGCGGCTGCAAAAACTGATTCACCTGCAAAACAAGCTTTAGTTTCAATGACTGGTACTTTTCTAGATACGTTTATTGTATGTACAATTACAGGACTAGTATTAATTACTACAGGTGCTTGGAAATCTGGTAAAACTGGCGTTGAAGCTACAACACTTGCATTCCAATCTGTATTTGGTACTGCTGGTAGTATGATTCTCGGTATCGCAATTATTTTATTTGCCTACTCTACTATTTTAGGCTGGTCGTATTATGGAGAAAAATGTGTAGCTTATTTATTCGGAGAAAGTGCTGTTAAATATTATAAAGCAATCTTTATCGTCATGATTGCAATTGGTGCTAATTTAAAGCTAGGAATCGTATGGACATTTGCTGATATTGCAAATGGACTTATGGCCATTCCAAACTTAATTGGTCTAATTGGATTAAGTAGTATTGTTGTTGCTGAAACGAATCGCTTTTTACAAGCAGAGAAATTGAAAGAAAATAATAAAAAACAGGCAAGTTAATCTATGAAAAAAGGAATGACTCATACACGATGAGCATTCCTTTTTTCATCCCCTCTTTTACTTAATTACTATCATTAAAAATATATTTATATCAATGTTTACTCCTTTTTATTCCTCCAAAAGTTTTTCACATAAATGTCATAAATCGTATGGTCTAACTATATAGTTGAAAAGGAATGCGACATTAAAGTGTCGCTGAAAAACTCATCCAAGAAAAGGGAGGAAAAATCTTTTGAAAAACAAAATCATTGTTTTCCTATCTGTTTTATCATTTATTATTGGTGGTTTCTTCTTTAACACAAATACTTCAAGCGCTGAAACATCATCTACTGATTACGTTCCTAACCAATTAATCGTTAAGTTCAAGCAAAATGCATCTTTAAGTAATGTGCAATCTTTTCATAAATCTGTCGGAGCTAATGTCTTATCTAAAGATGATAAGTTAGGTTTTGAAGTCGTACAATTTTCAAAGGGTACTGTAAAAGAAAAAATAAAGAGTTATAAAAATAATCCAGATGTAGAATATGCAGAACCGAATTATTACGTTCACGCCTTTTGGACTCCAAACGACCCATATTTTAAAAATCAATATGGATTACAAAAGATTCAAGCTCCACAAGCTTGGGATAGCCAACGAAGTGATCCTGGTGTAAAAGTAGCTATTATTGATACAGGAGTTCAAGGTTCACATCCTGATTTGGCTTCGAAAGTAATTTACGGGCATGATTATGTTGATAACGACAATACATCTGATGATGGTAATGGTCATGGTACACATTGCGCTGGAATTACTGGAGCACTTACGAATAACAGTGTCGGAATTGCTGGTGTTGCCCCACAAACTTCAATTTATGCTGTCCGCGTATTAGATAATCAAGGAAGTGGTACTCTTGATGCTGTAGCGCAAGGTATTCGAGAAGCTGCTGATTCGGGTGCAAAAGTAATTAGTTTAAGTTTAGGAGCTCCAAATGGTGGTACTGCATTACAACAAGCCGTTCAATATGCATGGAATAAAGGCTCTGTTATAGTTGCAGCTGCTGGAAATGCTGGAAATACAAAAGCTAATTACCCTGCTTATTACAGCGAAGTAATTGCAGTTGGTTCTACAGATCAATCAGATAGAAAATCTTCATTTTCTACTTATGGTAGCTGGGTAGATGTTGCAGCACCAGGTTCAAATATATATTCAACATATAAAGGAAGCACGTATCAATCATTAAGTGGTACATCTATGGCAACACCTCATGTTGCAGGAGTCGCTGCTCTTTTAGCAAATCAAGGATATAGTAATACACAAATTCGCCAAATTATTGAGTCAACTTCTGATAAAATTAGTGGTACAGGTACGTACTGGAAAAACGGTAGAGTCAATGCATATAAGGCTGTACAATACGCTAAGCAATTACAAGAAAATAAAGCTTCTTAAGAAAACTTTAATCAGTCGATCTACCATGAATGCGGAATAAAATAGAAGGAGAGACTTCTATAATTAAAGCCTCTCCTTCTTACAAACTATATTACTCTCCCTGCTTTTTAACCATATGTAAATACAGTACAAAATCCATCATTGTCGACGAATGACCAAGTTGACGGATCATCGCTGTTATATTTCCTCTATGATATGTACCATGATTTACGACATGTTGCACTAATTCTAAAATCGAAGTTTCTAATTTCCCTACATATGGATTCTCAATAACAAATACAGCATTCACATCTTGTATTGTAATTAAAAAATCTTTATATTGATTTGCCATGTTTTCAAACATTTTTTCTAATTCATGTAACGATTTAGTTTCAATTTGTTTTCGTAAATCTTCTCGGTCTTGTATTGCTTCATTCATACTTTTACCATGCAATATATGTAACCACACTTGATCTGTAATATAAATATGCACAAAAGTATCCTTAATGGATGGAAATACACTCTGTATCTGCTCCTTAAAAATGGTCTCATAGTTTGGTAACTCTTTTAATCGATTGAATAATCTTGTATTAGCCCAAGCATGATAATCACACTGTTTTAATATATAATCTTTCAATTTATATTACCTCCTTATTGTATGAAACGAATGGTTTGTTTCTTCATTTCTGATTCTCTATCAGCCTTTGCAATCCCTTTTTCTTTCATTTCATGCTTATTTATCGTTTTATATTTTACATACGTATAAAATTCCGTTTGAAATGGAAATGGTGTAATCCGAATTGTTTCCTCATCCACCCATTCAGCTTGAATAAGTTTCTCCTCTTTACTATTAAACATTTCTGTTCCTTCAAAACCATCTTTAAATAAATCAATTTCATCTTTCTTTTTGACACCAGGCTTATTCATACATACGTATAAAGAAAGTTCATCACAAAACTTTAATAATCTATAATGTTTATCGAACATCGCAAACTGTTCCTTTGTTAACGTTTTCAAGATTCTTTTTTGTCGTTCTAATTCATGTTTATAAAATGACATCATCTCTTCATCTTCCTCGTTTAGTGGAAATGATAAAAAATGTTTACTACAAAGCAATGCCCCGTATGGATTAGAATTTTCAATTTCATTCAAACCAATCGTATAAAAAACAAAACGTAATGGGCTTGGACAATCCATAAATGTATATGGAATATTTTTAGCATCATTTAAAATTGGTACTTTATCAAGCTCTATCCATCCTCTGTCATGCTCATATATTGCATCAACTGTTTCTTTTAAATATGTTTTACCTTCAAAAAAGTGTTCTTTTATATGCTTTGCAATCTCTCCAGCTAAAAAACCATGATCATGTTGACGAATTAATATACTTTCCTTCTCATTTTTTTCACGAAAAATCATTCGTATACTCCCCCTCATCCTCATACTAAAGCTTTTTATATGCATCGATTCTTAATTAATCCCCAAATAATAGAAGGGATTCAGTCTCTTGCAACGAAATTAACATAATTATATAGTATTCTTTCTAATCATAGTGATAGCTTTATCTTTACTATCTATTATACTAAAACATTCATTCCAAAAATTTTTTTATGAGGTGAAAACATGAACAAAACAGAATTAATTAAAAACGTAGCACAATCAGCTGATATTTCTCAAAAGGACGCTTCTGCAGCTGTACAATCCGTATTTGACACAATTGCTAATGCATTACAATCTGGCGATAAAGTTCAATTAATCGGATTTGGAACTTTTGAAGTGCGCGAAAGATCTGCTCGTACAGGACGTAATCCGCAAACTGGCGAAGAAATTCAAATCGCAGCTGGTAAAGTTCCTGCATTCAAAGCAGGTAAAGAATTAAAAGAAGCTGTTAAATAAACAAGAAACCAGCCATTTTATAGGCTGGTTTCTTGTTTTTATTTAAGCAATTGCTTTATATTCTCTGCATGATACACTTCACAAATATAAAATACACATTTGCAGTTACTGACAATTTGATACTTTCTAGTTGGATACACATTCGCTGTAACAGAACATCCATCAAACAATTCGATAATATTTCCAGATGGCTGATATCCTTCATATAATACGTTTCTTCTTACTTCCATCTTCTCTATAAGCTTTTCAACAGGAATATTTCCACTCTCTAATTCACTCTTTATTGCGTCCGGTAAAAACGAAGTGTCTGCAAAAATTAGATTTTCAGATAACACCTTGCCTTTATAACTAACATTAGATACACGGTAAAGAAATGTTCCATCTTTATCAAAGAAATTCTTTGCTTCTTTCGGAATGTACTGTCTACCAAGTGCCTCTTGTTCAAGAACATCAAACTGAACTGTATCATTTAAAAGCTTTTCTAAAGCATGAATGGATGATGTATCTCCAGAAAATAAAATATTTTTAATTGCTTGTATGTTATAAGTGAATTCATTCTTTCTATTTTCCGCCACTAACATGAGGAACACCTCTTCTATAATTTTTTTATTTAAGATTTAAAAGTGCTACCGCGTCTAATTGCGTAATTTCAGTCACTTCCTTACTGAATACTGCAACAGAAGCCATATAATCTAAACTAGGCCTTACATCTTCCATCATTGTATTATCTGCCAACTCTTGCTTATCTTTAAAAACTAACAATTTTGGAGGAGTATTTGGAGCTGATACTGTAATATGTACTGGTGGAATCAATAGTCCTTCGCCTGTCGCTTTCAGCACCGCTTCTTTTCGAGTCCAATATGTTAAAAAACCTTCTATTTTCTGTTCATTTGGTAGTTTCATAACTTGCACTATTTCAATGTCTGTTAATACACCTTCTGCCATTTTCATAACATCTACATTTGGATTCATTTGTTCTACATCTATGCCAACAGGTGCAGATTTTGTAAATGCAACGACAACCCACTCACCTGAATGCGAAACAGATAATTGCGGCATACCTTCTGGTAATTGTGGTCTACCATGTTGCAATTTACATACTGAGCACATTCGATCAATTGGTACTTGGACTGGTGACATAGAAAGTATTTTGCCGAGAACTAATCTACTAATTACGCAACCTATTATAAAACGAGCTCGATCTGCCGAATGATGATACGAATTTGCTTTCTCTCGCTCTATATCATTTAGTAAATTGTAATGCCATGATTGTAAATCTGAAATTCTTGCCCACCATATTTGACAATCATTCTCATTCAAAGTTGGAACAGAATCTGCAACTTTACTTTCTATCATGTAAACTCTCCTTTATTCAACGAATATCAATTTTCATAAAAAAGCATACGTATATTGTTATTCATTGACGAGTGCTTTCTCTTTTTTTGATACAGATAATGTTTTTTCTTTCTTATTTGACATTACCTCTTTATCGGAAATACGTAAAGAAAATAGTAGTGCTATGAGCAAAAATATTGCTGATCCAATTAATGCTGCTTGATATGGTAAAAAATCGGATTGAACGTTATTACTTCCAAAACCAGCTAGTATACTAGCTAAAACAGCTACTCCTATCGCTGAACCTAATCGATTTTGCACATTGAATATAGTAGTCGCTCTCCCCATGGAAGGCGGCGTGATATTGTTAAAGGCAGAAAATTGAACCGCACCGACAGATTGACCTAAGAAAATACCGATACCAAACAATAATGCCCGAATTTGCCACGGATTCGTATCGTGATTTACAAAACTTAATAAAACAAAGATAATCGCCGTACAAATTAATCCTATAGAAATTACCTTTCGAGCTCCTAATTTCTTATATGACCATGGCACAATTTGTGAAGAAATCATTAATCCAATCGCCTCTGGAAATGTCGTAAGTCCTGATTCTAGCGCGGAAACTCCTATCACATTTTGATACATAAGTGGAAAAATAAATAACATTCCTAGTAAACCAGCTGATGAAAATAATGATATAAGGCTCATCTTTCTAAAGACTGGTTCTTTTAATAAGCGTAAATCTAACATTGGTTGCTTTACTTTCAGTTCTACGATTATAAACAATGTAATGAATACAACCCCAGCTATCCCAGTACTCATAATTTCTGGAGAAATCCACCCTTTTGATGGTCCCTGGCTGAGTGCATATATGAGCATCGCAAATCCTGGTGCTGATAAAATAAAGCCGAGAGAATCAAAGCGACCAGCTGATTTTTCAACATGCTCTGCTAAAAATAGAAGTCCAAAGAGCAATGCAACGATTCCAAACGGTAGATTAATATAAAATGCCCAACGCCAAGACATTTGATCTACAAAGAAACCACCGATGATAGGACCAATTGCTGGTGCTACAGCAATTGGAAGTACAATGAACCGAGAAATCTTCGGTCTTTCCTCTGGTGAAAATGTTCGAAATAACATCGCCATTCCGACCGGTGTTAAAAGCCCTCCACCAGCACCTTGAATAATACGGAAAATATTCAATGAAGTAATATCGTTAGCCATTCCGCATAAAGCAGAGGCAATTGTAAATACGAAAAGAGCAATTAAAAATACTCTTTTCGTACCAAATCGATCTCCTAACCAACCAGAAATCGGAAGGAAAACAGCTAAACTAACTAAATACCCAACATTAACCGTCCCCATTGCAGATGGAGGTACTTGTAGTTCTTTACTTATCGTTTGTAGTGCTACATTTACAATCGTTGCATCCATCGCAGCCATAAACATCGCAGTTATATAAACGATACTTACGACTACTTTTGGATTTAGTTTTGCTTTCATTATCGTTTTCCTGCTAATGTTTTTTCACGAACTTGATTACTTTTTGGATTCAAATCTTTCCAGTTATATTCAACATATTCTAAGCAACTCTGCCTACTAGCTTCTTCATATACGACACTCCAGCCAATAGGTACATCGAGAAAAGCAGGCCAGAGAGAATACTGGCCCTCCTCATTTATTAATACTTTATATGTGTAATTATCATTTTCAAATGGATTCGTCATACTCTACTTACCCCTTTCTTATTCTGCAAATATTTCGCTAATACTTGTCCAATTTCCGTAAGTGGACCTGGCTGACATAAATCTTTATGTCTACAGTCAATATCATGCTGCACAATTTGCCCATCTAAATAATTTAGCCACGTATTTGGAGAAATAGGATCAAACCAGTCTGGTATAACAGTAGATCTAAAGAATAAGATGTCTCCGTTATAAACTTTCGGTACATATTTCCCTAACAACCCTACTGAATTTACATATGTTTCTTTCAAGTTCAATATAGTCTCTTCTTCAAGACTTGCTAATGCACTTCCATCTTTACGAAGGATTTCAACTGCACTTTCCATTGTAAGTGGTTTACCATCCATGTTATCTGGGTCATATCCGCCTAAAGCGAGTAATGCGATTAACGCTTCCTCTTCAGTAGGCGCTTCCGTATTCGGTAAGAAGTGTCCAGGATAAGAATCAAGCATAACGAGTAATTCTACTTCTTCCCCTTCATTTTGTAGTTGCGCCGCCATTGCATGCACAACATTTCCTCCAAGCGACCAACCTAATAAACGATATGGTCCATGAGGCTGTACTTCGCGAACGTGTTTCAAGTAATCCGCCGCCATCTCCTCTAAACTTTTTGGAAGTTCTTCATTTTTAGCGATACCACGTGCTTGTACACCATAGATTGGATAATCTGTTCCTAAAGATTTCATAAGTCCTGCATAGCACCAACTTAATCCACCTGCTGGATGTACACAAAATAGTGGTAATTGCTCCCCGCTTGCTCGTAATGGAAGCAACACATCAAGTGCACTTTGACCATTCCCCATCTCAAGTCTTTCAGCTAACCCTGCAACAGTCGGTGCTGCAAATAAAGTACCAATGTTTAGTTCCACTCCAAGCGCCTCTTTAATGCGGCTCATAAGCTGCACTGCAAGGAGTGAATGGCCACCAAGATCAAAGAATCCGTCATCAATTCCAATTTGAGGTACACTTAGCACTTCTGTAAACAAGTCACATAACATTTCTTCTTGCGGTGTTCTTGGACCACGACTAGAAGATGATGCGATAAATTCTGGAGCTGGCAATGCCTTTCTATCTAACTTACCGTTTGGAGTTAAAGGTAACTCATTTACTACTACAAAAGCGTATGGAACCATATAATCTGGTAAACTACCACTAGCAAACTGACGCATTTCATTCGTATCAATCGCTTCATTATTTGATGCAACGATATAAGAAACTAACCGTTTATCCCCTGGTTGATCTTCCCGTACAATAACGGCTACTTGCTCAACTTTAGGGTGCTTCATTATGACTGCTTCTATTTCTCCTAATTCAATTCGGAATCCACGAATTTTTATTTGATGATCTGCACGTCCTATATAATCTAGCGTCCCATCTTTACGCCAGCGAGCTAAGTCTCCTGTACGATACATTCTTGTACCTGGCTTTCCAAATGGATCTGCGATAAAGCGTTCAGCCGTTAATCCTGCTCTTCCTAAATATCCACGCGCAAGCCCTGCACCTGCAACATACATTTCTCCAACTACTCCAGGTGGCACTGGTTGTAAATAGTTGTCTAACACATACACTTTAAGGTCAGGTATACTGCACCCAATTAAACTATTTGCTCGTAAAGAGACGATAGTTTCATCTAATTCAATATAACTAACATGTACTGTCGTCTCCGTAATACCGTACATATTAATAAGCTTTGGTGCGTTATGAGGATGTCGACTATACCAATCTTCTAAGCGACTTAGCTCAAGTGCTTCTCCTCCAAAAACAACATATCGTAAAGATAATTTTTGGCCAATCTCTTCATTTTCACGATCTGCTTGCATCAATTGATAGAACGCTGATGGAGTTTGGTTTAAAACCGTAACCTTTTCTTTAACAAGAAGCTGTAAAAATTCTTTCGGTGAGCGACTTACAGTATGTGGCACTACAACTAAACGCCCTCCGTATAATAAAGATCCCCAAATTTCCCAAACCGAGAAATCAAAAGCGTATGAATGGAACATCGTCCAAACATCGTTTCCGTCAAACTGGAACCAATGATCAGTTGCTCCTAAAAGTCTTACTACATTTTGATGAGGTATCATAACGCCTTTCGGTCTACCCGTTGAGCCTGACGTATAAATAACGTAAGCAATATGTGATGGAGATAATGGCTTAATTCGTTCCACTTCATCAATATTGTCATCACTATATTTCTCAACTTCTGCTATTACTTTCACATCATCAACTAAAACTTTTAGTGCCTCATCACATTCAATTTCCACTTCTGAATTCGTTAAAACACATGATGGTTTCGCATCGTGTAGCATAAATGAAATGCGGTCTGCTGGGTAATCTGGATCTAACGGAAGGTATCCGGCACCAGCTTTAAGAACAGCTAATAAGCTTACAACCATGTTTAATGATCTTGGCATCGCTAAAGCAACGAGTTGATCAGGACCAATCCCTTTTGCTATTAGGAATCGAGCTATTTTATTTGCTTTTCTATTTAACTCTTCATAAGTTAATTTCTTATTTTCAAAGACAACAGCTATAGAATTTGGATTTATATGAGCCTGCTTTTCAAACAATTGTGGCAATGTCATTTCTGGTGCAATTTGAAAACCACCATTCCACTTTTCTAACACTGTATTTTTCTCTGCTACAGTTAATATTTCTAATCTGCCAATTGATTGATCCGGATTTGTAGCTGCATCATCTAATAACAAAATGAATCGTTCTATTAGTTTTTGAACCGTTTCACGTTTATATAAATCGGTACTAAACTCTAGTAATCCATATAAACCGTTCGGAGTACCATCAACCTCGTTACTCTCACTAATTTCAAATGTTAAATCAAATTTTGCAGAACCAACGCTTTGAATTTCAAGGCTCGCTTCTAAATCTGGTGCATGAAACGTTGCTTCTGGTGTATTTTGAAAAGCTAACATAACTTGAAACAACGGGTGGCTGTTTCGAGTACGTACTGGATTTAACACTTCAACAAGCCTTTCAAATGGAACATCTTGATTTTCATAAGCTGCAAGATTTACCTGCTTCACTCTATTTAATAATTCTTTAAAACTTGGATCTCCTGACGTATTTGTACGTAACACTAATGTATTTACAAATAAACCAACGATATCTGAAAGTACATCATCATTTCTTCCAGCAATCGGACTTCCAATTGGTATATCAGTGCCTGCACCTAATCTTGTAAATAGTGCACTAAGCCCTGCTTGCAATACCATAAACAAACTAACTCCATTTTTACGTGCAAGCTCTACTAACCTACTATGCATACCTTCATCTATATGAAAATGAATTGTTTCCCCGCGGTAACTCGTCTCAATTGGACGCTGGAAATCTGTAGGTAACTCCATTTGGTCTGGTAAACCTTTAAGTTCTTCTTTCCAAAAATCTAATTGTGTTGAAATAAGACTCTCTGGTGTCGTTTCATCACCTAGCAATTGCTGTTGCCAAAGTGCATAATCTGCGTATTGAACTGGTAGTGTCTCCAGCTGAACTCTGTCACCTTGACATCGTGCTTTATACGCCGCTGTAAAATCTCTCGTTAACGGCTGTAATGACCAGCCATCACCTACAATATGATGTAATAAAATTAATAATACATGTTCGTTTTCACTCACTGTAAAAAGTTGCAAACGAACTGCCGGCTCAATATCGAGGTTAAAGCTATATCTTACCGCCTCTGAAAGTACACTTTCTAATTCATCTTTACATGTATTAGTTATAACCATTTCTAGATTTAAATTTTCCATATCTAAAATTTTCTGATAGGAACTACCTAATACGTTAGGGAAAATTGTTCTAAGTGTTTCATGTTTCTCAACTACATCATAAAAAGCACCTTGTAATGCTTCCCGATTCAATATTCCATTCATACGAATGACTAGCGGAATATTATAAGTAGGACTTGGACCTTCTAAACAATTTAAGAACCATAACCTGCGCTGTGCAAATGAAAGTGGAACTTCATTTGGCCTACTTGCTTTCTGAATAGCTGGTCTTGCGCTTTTTGCATGGTTTAATTGTTTCGCCAGTTCGGCAACAGTTGGTGATTCAAATAGTTTCCCAATTCCTAATTCCACACTTAACGTTTCACGAATTCTTGCCATTAAACGAGATGCGAGAAGTGAATGTCCACCCATTTCAAAGAAATTATCATCAATGCTAATTCGAGAAACACCAAGTACTTCTGCAAATAAATCACATAATATTTCTTCTTTCGGATTTCTAGCAACTCTCTCGTTGTTCATTCCATTAAAATCAGGAGCAGGTAATTTCTTTCTGTCAACCTTACCATTTGGCGTTAATGGTAATTCTTCTAGCACAACAAATGCCGATGGTATCATATAATTCGCTAAACTTTCTGAAACATAAGAACGAATTTCTGAAAGATTAATCGGTTCCTTTTCTTCTGCAACGATATACGCAATGATGCGTTTATCATTTGCACGATCTTCTCGTACCATTACTACCGCTTGTTGAATATTTTCATGTCGTTGTAATACCGTTTCAATTTCAGCTAATTCAATTCGGAATCCACGAATTTTAATTTGATGATCTGCGCGACTAATGTACTCTAACGCACCATCACTACGCCATTTCACAAGATCTCCTGTACGGTACATGCGCTTCCCTGATTCTCCATAAGGATTTGCAACAAACCGTTCAGCTGTTAACTCAGGTTTTCCTAAATATCCGCTTGCAAGTCCTTCCCCTGCAATATATAATTCACCAATAATTCCAGGTGGAACTGGTTGTAGCCCTGCATCCAATACATACACTTCTGTATTGCAAATTGGCTTTCCAATAGGTGGTATACCCTTTTCACCTTCATCAATGTTCATGAAAGTAGACCAAATCGTCGTTTCAGTTGGTCCATATAAATTAGTTATTGAACAACCTAATTCTTTTAATTTATTTGCTAAATGCGCTGGGAGAGCTTCACCACCAACAAGTATATTTAGCCCTTGTAGCTTCTCTGGATAATCAGTTACTAACGCCTGCCAAAGCGTCGGTGTAGCCTGCATAATTTTCACTCTTTCTTCTTGTAAAAGTGTCGTTAATGCTGATGGCTCTTGTATGTCTTCTTTTTGCGCAATTGTTAAACTTGCACCACTAATAAGAGGTAAATAAATTTCTAGAGCAGAAATATCAAACGCAAACGTTGTAACTGCTAATAAATGATCATTTTCATTTAATGAAAACTTTTGCTGCATTGCCATTAAAAAGTTACTTAAACCTCTCATAGGAACAATTACACCTTTTGGGTTTCCTGTTGAGCCTGAAGTATATATTGTATAGGCTGGGTTTAAAAGTGATACATCATTCTTACATGCTATATTCATACGAGAATATGTATGTAACGCTAGTTTCGTTTCTTCGTCATCTAATACAATTTTTTTCATATCCTTTTCTATAACTAACTTAGATGAAACAGATGAATGTGTTATGATACAAACTGGTTTTGCATCATTTACTATATAATTAACTCTTTCTGCTGGGTATTCTGGATCTATTGGTAAATACGCTGCACCAGCCTTTAAGACTGCTAGCATACTAACTACCATTTCTATTGATCTAGGGAATACTAAAGCTACAAACTGATTTGGTCGTATTCCTTCTTCTACTAAATAATGTGCTAGTTCATTCGCTCGTTCATTTAGCTCTTTATACGTAAGGATTACACCGTCACAAGTAATCGCTAGTTTATTTGGATTTTTTTGCACTTGTTTTTCAAATGATATAGGTAAACTGATTAACTCATCGTCTTCCTTCGTTTCATTCCATTCCAATAAAACTTTATGATTTTCTTCAGGCAGAGTAATGTTTATTTTTCCAATCGGCTCGTTTTTCTCATAATTATTTATTACTAATTCAAATAGATTCATAAATCTTTCTTTATGCAATGCTAGCTCTGCGCCATTATATACTTCGGGATTCGCATCAAAATGAATCATTAGCTCATTTTGATCAAAACGTTTATATACATTTATCGATAAATCATCTACAGGTCCTGCTGATAAGTTATGCGTAATACCACGATTTCCAGCAAAATTAAGCCCGTAATCAAAAGGCATAACATTCACTAACGGTCCAAACAACCTTTGATTTTCACCTAGTAACTTTAAGTCTCTTCTTAATTCCTCATGACGGTATTTATAATGGCGACGTACATCTCGGATTTCTTTAGAAACTTGCTGCAATAATTCCACAAGAGTTATATTTGGAGTTACTGTAATACGAAGTGGAACTAAATTCATTACCATACTTGGTGTATGAATAGATACAGAACCTAGACGTCCCATCATCGGTAAACCTAAAACAATATCATTTTCACCTGTTAATTTATGCATATAAATACTTGTTACAGCCACAATGAATTCCGGCCAACTTGTTAACGAAATATTGATATCTTCTAGTAAAGTTTTCGTGCTAGAACTAGATAAATAAGCTGTTTCTCGTGAAAATCCATTTGATGTTCTCGGTGCTCGTTCTGCCAAACTTACAACTTCTGGGGCATCTGCAAACTTTTCTAACCAAAAAGTACGATTTTCCTGAAATTGTTTAGACTCACGATACTCGATATCTTCTTGCACGACTTTTGCAAGAGAACCAAATGGCTTTTCACTCTTGTTTGTTTCTTCTATAAGTGATGTATACTCATTCGCTACCTTTTGGCTAAGAAGTGAAAATCCATAGCCATCCATCACAATGTGATGGATGCGCTGATACCAAAAGAAACGATTATTTTCAACTTGAATAAGTGCTTCAGTAAATAATGTATCTTTTTTCAAATTGACTGGTATAGATAAATCATTTTTCATCCATACTTTAGCAGCTTCTTCAGGGTTTTCTTCTTTCCGAGCGTCAATAAAATGCATATGAAACTGTGATTCTTCAATAACTTGCCATGGGCCAATTTCATCCTCTTCGAAGCGAACGTGAAGTGCTTCTGCTTCCATTACAACTTTACGTACAGCTAATTCAAAAATGTCTTGATGAATATTCCCGTTTATTTCTACATATTCCCCAGTATTATATATCGGATTAAGCGGATCTAATTGTTGCGCAAACCACATACCAGACTGCGCAGATGATAACGAATGACGAATCTTTTGACTGTTAGGCATTCTTTACTACCCCTTTATTATGTAGTCTATTTGTTACAGCACCTGTGCTGTTTGTGAAGATAGTAAGCTGTACCAACCTGCAACAGTTGGACGTTCTGCTAAATCTGCAAACGTGATTTCTTTCCCTTCACGACGCCACTTCTCTACTAAACTCATAATTCTGACCGAATCAAGCCCTCTATTTAATAAGTCCTCATCAATATCAATACTCTCTACTGACTCACGAAGTAGTTGTGCAACTAGTTCATGTACTTGCTGTATAGTGATTCCTTCACTCTCATCACCTTTTACACTTTGTAAATCTTTTAACAGTAGGTTTGTTGATGTCGTTACTGCGCATCTATTAGATGCATACTCCAATGCTTGTTTATGATGCTCTAGTGAAAAATCAGCAACTGCATCTGCTACAAAGAACGGCTCTATACCATCCATAAATGCTTCACAAGCTGTTAAAAGGCATCCAATATGCGCATAAATACCGCAAATAATGAGTTGATCTCTTCCTTGTTCATTTAAAATTTCTAATAGATTTGTCTTTTTAAATGCACTATATCTCCATTTTGTTAGGAATATATCATCCTCATCAGGAGTAAGTTCATCAACAATTTTCTTTTTATCTGGTCCAGCAGGAATACCGTCACCCCAAAAGTCTTGTAATAAACCTCTTTGTTCTAACGTTTGTCCACCAGGTTGCGCTGTATAAACAACTGGTATACCAAGTTGTTTACATTTTTCTCTTATCATTTTAATATTTGAAATAAGTTCTACTTTTGGTGATTCTTTATCGCTATATGCATCAAGAAAATATTCTTGCATGTCATGAATTAAAAGTACTGCACGTTTCGGGTCTGGTGTCCAATTCACTTTATTTTTTGGTAGTTCTGATTCAATTGGCATTTTATATACTGAAATAGATGGGATAGCCATCTAATCACTTCCTTCCGGTTTTTATTATTGTTTTACTGTAATAAGTTTTTCAGCAATGACTTTACGTAGTTCTTTTTTGCTGACTTTTCCGACTCCTGTTTGCGGGAATGATTCAATAAATTCAATTCGATCTGGAATTTTATAAGCCGCTATACCACGTTCTCTTAAAAACATTTTTAATTCACTTACTGCCGGAACTTGTCCGCGAGTTATAACAAAAGCACAGGTGCGTTCACCTAAATAATCGTCAGGCATAGATACAATTGCTACGTCATGGACCGCATCGTGTGCTAATAAATGATTTTCAACTTCTTCCGCAGCAACTTTCTCACCACCACGGTTAATTTGATCTTTATCTCTTCCTTCTACAATGATGTATCCTTGTTCATTTACTTTTACAAGATCACCTGTGCGATAAAATCCATCCTTTGTAAATGATCGTGCATTATGCTCTTCAGCTTTATAGTAACCACGAATTGTATATGGACCTCTTGTTAATAAACTACCTACTTCGCCAGGTTGTACATCGTTGTCATTTTCATCAACAACTCGTACTTCATCGAGTGCAGACATTGGTCTACCTTGTGTATGAATAATAATTTCTTCCGGATCGTCTAATCTTGTATAGTTCACTAATCCTTCTGCCATACCGAATACTTGCTGTAACGTACATCCAAATGTAGGGCGTATACGTCTTGCAACCTCAGCGCTAAACTTAGCACCACCTACTTGAATAACCACTAGGCTCGATAAATCGGTATTACGAGAAGATGCAGCATCAAGCCAAATCATTGCTAATGGCGGAACGAGCGCTGTAATTGTAACTTTTTCTTTTTCAATAAGAGCAAATGCCTCATCTGGACTACCACCAGTTGCCAATACCACTTTTCCACCCGCATAGAAAGTTCCAAATGTCCCTGGAGAACTCATTGGGTAATTGTGTGCTACTGGAAGAACTGCCATATAGACGCTTTCTGCATTCAAATTACAAATTTCAGCGCTTACACGTAAACTATAAATATAGTCATCATGTGTTCTAGGAATTAATTTAGAAAGACCTGTTGTCCCTCCTGATAATTGGAGAAATGCAACATCACTTGGCTGAACTTCTGGTAATGAGACGGGATCCATATACAGATCATTTATGTTCACAAACTCTTCTTCTTCCCCCACTACAATTACACGTTGTAAAGTTGGCACTTTCTCTTTCACTTCTCTTGCTAGTTTTCGATAATCAAAACCGAGAACCTTATCTGAAATAACGTAAGCGCTCGCCTCGCCAAACTCACAAAAATAACTAATTTCACTGCTTCGATGTGAAGGTAGTGCAAAGACAGGAAGCGCTCCAATTCGAAATAGTGCAAAACATATTTCGAAAAACTCGATAATGTTAGGTAACTGGATTACAACTCTGTCCTCTTTCTTTATTCCTAAATTCAGTAAACCTGCTGCTAAACGATCTGCATTTTTATCAAGTTCACTATATGTTATATGCTTCTTACCACTTACAACCGCGATTCGATCTCCATATTTCTCAGCCCGCTCTCTTAACACTCCTCCAAATGTTTCACCAAGCCAACATCCTTCATCTCGATAATGATCGGCAAATTCTTTTGGCCATTCTGTATAACCTACTAGCATTCTTTCTTCCCCCTATTTTTCATTAAGTGAACTATCTCTTAACCCTAAAGCTTTTAGCATTGTTTGGAACTTAGCTGATGTTTCTGCTAACTCATCTTCTGGTTTTGACTCAGCAACAACTCCAGCTCCTGCATATAAACGCAGTGTATTTTCTTGTACTTCAGCACAACGAATTGTAACAATCCATTCTCCATCTCCATTTAAATCGCTCCATCCTAGCATTCCTGTAAAGAACTCGCGGTCAAATGGCTCAATATGCTGTATAGCCTCTCTTGCTTTTTCCATCGGAGTTCCGCAAACTGCTGGCGTAGGATGAAGGGCAATTGCTAATTGTAAAGAAGAAGTATTTGGATCCTTCAGT
Organism: Bacillus sp. 196mf; assembly: GCF_003217275.1. Classification (NCBI taxonomy): domain Bacteria; kingdom Bacillati; phylum Bacillota; class Bacilli; order Caryophanales; family Bacillaceae; genus Bacillus; species Bacillus sp. 196mf. The sequence continues at coordinate 268,114 of NZ_QJTG01000002.1, read as the reverse complement.
TCACCTTTCACTTCTGTAGACAAATGCCACATCGCTTCACTATGAATAACTGATGGCTTTTCTGGAACATGTAATGTATGACAATACGGACGAAGTGCAGCGGCAACCGCTTCAACTACTACCGCATGTTCATGTAAATCTTTTGGAGAAGAAAGTAATTCCTCTGCTCTTCTTTTATCTTCTACTGGGTCCTCACTACGTGGCCTTGAACCAGCTAACGGATTAGAAATAACTTGCATACCATTACGTGAAACAAGTAATTCAGGACTTGCTCCAATTAGCGTCTTACTGTTCTCTTTTTCATCTTTCGGTAAATTCACAGCAAATGTATAACCATGCTTATTATGTTCTGCTAATTCTCGCAGAAGTTTTTGCTTATCAATCTTTTCCGAAGATTTAACATCTAACGATCTAGATAGAACGATTTTCTTTAAATCACCGTCCTGTATTTTTTTAATTCCTTGCTTCACACCATTCATATAAACTTCAGGGTCTGGTACTGGCGTCATTTCAAATGTTACGTTCTCATTTGTTTCAAGCTGATTTGTTGTATCCAATTGTAAACGCTCAGAAATCCTACTATATTCTGGTACGATAAGTTGGACTTCTTTTCTACGATCGAATGGCAAAGCACCCACAACGATAGGATTTGGATTTCCAGCTTGTTTCGCATTACTTAATGTCGCTTGCACAAGCTCTGGGAAATTTTCAATTTCACGATGCTTTACTGTAGTAAACTCTCCTTCTGCTAATATAGTTCGAGTTGGTGAAGCGAAAAAGAATGAAGATTCAGTCTTATAATCTTCTAAAAGTTTTTCTGACAATTCCTTTACAGCTATATGTTCATTCATAATATAATAACCTCCTGAATTTTTATTAAACTCCTAACGTAGCACCGCCATCGACACATAAATTGTGCATTGTAATATGACTTGCTCTATCTGAGGCTAAAAATAACACTGCTTCAGCAACTTCTGAAGGTTGTGCAATTTTTTGTAATGGAATTCCGAGTCTATATGTATTTTGAGAACCAGTAATTATATTTTTAGCTCCATTCTCATCAGCCCATAGTAATCTTTGCATCTCAGTTTCAGTAGAACCTGGAGAAACTAAGTTGCAGCGTATATTGTATGCCGCAAGCTCTAGTCCTAAACATTTCATAAACATTGTCGTTGCAGCCTTTGACGCAGCATACGCAGCCATCTCCATTCTCGGCGTATTTGCCGCATTTGAACCGACTGTAACAATTGCCCCTGATTTTCTTAACATCATATTTTTACTTACCGCTCGGGACATATTGAAAACCCCTGTAGTATTTACAGAGAATGTTTTATTCCAATCTTCATCACTTAACGAATGAATTGGTCCCATACGTAAAACCCCTGCAACATTTATTAAAATATCTATTGGCGCTATTTCATTTGCAATATGATTTACCATGTCTTCAACAGCAGCGCTATCACTCACATCTAAACGAAACGTTTTCATACGTGTATTATTTAATTCATTTTGATTTAAGAGTACATTTAACCCCTCTTCATTTTGATCAACCGCAATAACTGTGGCTCCTCTTTCTAAAAACATTTTGGCAACAACACTGCCTATGCCTTGTGCTGCACCTGTTACTAAAACTGTTTTCCCATCAAATTCCCCTAAGTTCATTTTCTCTATCCTTTCACATAAACATTAATTTCATTAAGTAACACCACTGATATTGATTTTCATTATCAGTGGTGTTGTAAAAAATAATACACTTACTAAACTAATTGGTCAAGTGCGCATTACTTTAAAATCCATTTTATTGATAATGTTTTTCATTTACTATCTTACACCGAAATGATAATGTTTCTCAATAAACTTGTCAATCTTTTTTTATTTTTCAGACAAAGTATTTTAATGCTTCTTAATAAAATCATATGTAAACGTATTAAATGTACTTATATTATAAATAAAATTCCAAATCCTCTTTTTAAAATTGAAGAAGACAAACTAGAGATACGTTCATTTACAATGCTTTATGAAAAACTCAAGTATATATTTTCTCAATATTTTTCTGAAAATATATCTTACAAATACTAACGAATGTCTTCTTTATCATTTAAGATTTAATATATATTTCAAATGCGATGTATCAATTCATTATATTCCAATATATCCCACTCACTTTTACATCTATAAAACTCCCAAAAGTAATTTAACCTTGTTAAAATAACTCATAAAAAAAGCATCCTAATTAATAGAATAGGATGCTTTTTCGTAATCATAGCGTTATAGAAGATTTGTATACTTACGCTACGCTGCGATACTCTTCTTCGTGTTCTTTTTTCTGTTTAGGTGCTTGAATTAAAATTGCGATAATGAATGACACGACACATAATACACCGATCACCATGAACGTTGGTTTGAATCCACCTAGAAGTGCACCGATAAAGGAACCTGCAAGCGCCCCGAATCCAAATCCTTGATACACAATTCCGTAGTTCTTACTATGGTTTTTCATACCGAAGAAATCACCAACAATAGCTGGGAAAATAGTGATATTTCCACCAAAGCAAAACGCTACACTTGCTACACATACGAAGTATATACCGTAATTTAAATCTACAAAACTTAGAACTAATACTGAACTCGCCATAACAACAAAAGTACCAGTAACGATTTTTAAACGCCCAATTTTATCCGATAACGGTCCTAAAATGATACGACCTAATGTATTGAAGATTGCAACCATAGCCACCGCATTAGCTGCTGTTGCTGCGCTAAGTCCTACAAGTTGAACACCAATGTCTTTTACCATACCAATTAAGTATAAGCCACTCATACATGATGTAAATAACATGATAAATAATAAGTATACTTGTTTTGTGCCTAACATTTCTTTCGTTGTGTATTCCTTAGTTTTTGTTTCATGAACTGCTCCTTGATCTGCAGCTTGATGGATTAAACAAGCACCAATTACAATCATAGCTGTAACAATTAAACCCCAGTATATAAATGCTTGCGATACACCAACTGATTCAATCAACTGTGCGTTAACGTATTTAAAGATTAAGCTACCTGAACCATATGCAGAGACAGAAATACCAGCAATTAGACCTTTACGCTCTGGAAACCACTTTATTAAATTTGATAGTGAAGTGATATATGCTGTACCATCTGCATAACCTACAACAACTCCTGCTAGTGCATAAAGCAATATTAATGAAGACGCTTGTGAACTAAGTATTAACCCTAGTCCTAATGCTACTCCAGCTATCATAATAAGTTTACGAAGTCCCCATTTTTCTTGCAATTTACTCGCAAATAAAGTTGAAAATGCTAAAGAAAGACTAGTAATTGAGAAAGTTATCGCAACAGCGTTAAGACTCCAACCGTATTTACTAACTAAAGGCTGATTGAATAAACTCCATGTATATATCGTTCCAAGCCCCATTTGTACTATAACTGTGCCAAGGACAACAAACCATGGATTAACAGTTGATTTTTTCATATCTTTCCGCCTCCTCTTTCTATTTCAATGCTATTCGCTAAATTTACTTTTTTTATGTTCATTTTGGTCACCTCTTTTGATTTGACACCTTCATTGTATAAGATGTTTCTGTTTATGTAAGCACTTACAATACAGAGCGTCAAAAACATGGAATCAGTTACAAAAAACGAAGGATGAAATACAAAAAACTACTGATTAAATACACTAGAAAAATTTTTTATACTTCGATTCACCTTATTTTTTATAAAATCACAAATTTTTTCCCAATAAATAAAACTAAATATTCACTAATATATCTATCCGTGGTTTAATATATATAATAAAAAAATATTTCTGTCTTTAATGAGGAGGTACTATGAAAGCAAACGTAGGGGATACTATACTTTTTCAACGAAACAATTTAAAGATTACAGGATCTGTACTAAAACTTTATACTGAATCGGTCTTAGTTGAAATTACAAATGTAAGCGGTGGTACTTTTGAATTTGATCGAACAATTGTAAATCATAAAAACTATAAAGTTTTAAATACAAATACATAAAACAACACAAAATAGCCCCTGCTCAACAGCAGGGGCTATTTTATATAAAAATATTTCACTAGTTTATATACCCTAAAACATTAACAATCTTACTCGCTTTTAAATTGTTAATATGATAATAAATTTCTAAACCTCTTCTCTCTGCTCGTAACACTTTACCCTTCATTTTTGATAAATGTTGTGAAACAGTAGATTGCGGAATATTCAGTAACTCTGTTAATTGTGTTACATTACAAGTTTTTCTCGTACTTAATTCATTTACAATTTGCAGTCGGATTGGATGCGCCATAATTTTTAAAATATCTACATCTTCTTCTGAAACTAAAGTTTTTTTCATTTCACTTGTATATGTTGTCATAAGACATTCCCCTTTTATATGAATTCCATTTTTATAAGATCTATTTCCAAAATTTTTAAAACCCTCGATTAAAACTTTCATATAGAAATAAAAGGATTTTAAATTTTTGAAAACAGAACTTACATTCACTTTATTTATTTGGTACATATACATAATACAATGTTAATATGTGCTCTATGTGAAGTTCGCATAAATTTGTGATGAAGATTTATTTAGCCACTCGCATCCTACTCATCTAATTACCCACTGCATAAAATCATCAGTTATTTTAACACATTTTAGGCGTTTGTATATACTATTTATAAAACAACTTTTATAAAGGGGAATTCATATGCCTACAGCGTTACAAGAAGAAGTCGAAGAAGCACGGGAAACATATGTCAGTCGTATCATCTTAGTTGGAGGATCCGCTTTATTTTTAGTAGGCGGGGTTATCTCAGCAATTTCAGCCTTTAAAACTTATAATCGTTTGGAGAATACGCCGCCTTCTACAGATAATTCATAGATATTTTATAAAATAAAACGTCGCCTCCAATATGAAGAGACGACGTTTTATGATTCGTACATATGACACTAAAAGTATCGGTAGATTCCCTACTCCATTTTCTAAGCTTACTTCACCACAAACCTAGTCTGACTACATCCATCCTTCTGCTTCGTTACTTCTAATACAGCTGGCATTGCGTTTTTCAGTTCTTGTACGTGTGAAATGACACCGATAAATCGGCCTGATTTTTGTAGGTCAATTAAGGCATCTACTGCTTTCGTTAATGATTCTTCATCTAATGAACCGAACCCTTCATCGATGAACATCGTTTCGATGGAAATACCACCTTCATATGCTTGAATGACATCTGCCATTCCTAGCGCTAAGCAAAGTGATGCGTTAAATTTCTCTCCGCCGGATAATGTTTTTACATCGCGCGTTTGGCCAGTGTATGCATCGTACACATCTAAGCCTAATCCACTTTGACGGTTTCTTTTTTCAACTCGTTCACTTCGTTTTAAATAAAATTGTCCATTTGATAATTTACGTAGTCGTTCGTTTGCGATTTGAACGATTTGTTCTAAATACTCAATTAAAATGTAACGTTCAAATGATATACGACTTTCGTTATCACCTTTCATTACTTCATATAAATCAACAAGTTCTTGGAAGGCTTTTTCTTCCTCGTGAATTTGTTCGTCAATACGTCTAATGTTTTCATGTAAATCAGAAATATATGTTACCGCATTTTGCGCACGTTGACGTTTTTCTTTAATGATATCGAGATTAATTTCTAGTTCTTTTATGTGTTCACCTAAAGATGTAATATCCATATACTCTTTATCTTTTAATTCTGAGTTTAGCTCTTCAATTTGTTTTGCAAGCACTTCAAGAGATGAATAATAACCTTGAATTTCTTTCTGTAACATCTCCATCTCGGCGTCGCTTAATTTGGCTTCTTTATACGTGAATTGATCTGTAAATCCGCTTTGTTCTAGCTCTTTCATAAAGCGTGCGAAAGTCTCTTCTTTCTTCAATTTTGCACTTTCAAATTGATTAGAAGCACCTTTCTGTTCTGCTTGAATACGTATATTTTCATTTTGCCAATGTTGATACGCTTCCTGCACTTTCTTCCATTCGTCCTCCATTAACCTAAGTTCGTGCATAGCTTGGTCAAACTGTGATTTCCAAGCTTGTACTGTTTGCAAGTTTTCTGGAATATTTCGTTTATCATGTTCATATGACGTACGAAGTTGCATGCACTCTATTTCTGTACGGTGCTGCATTCTTTCTACTTCCCGTTTTTGTTTCTGAAGTTCTTCTATTTTTTCTTCTACGCTTTTCATGTTCGCAGCAATCTGCTTACGTGTTTCTTCACTTGCTTTTAACGTATTAACGTCTGCTGCTAATTGTTTTCCTTTTTGAACAAGTGCACTATATGTTTCAACTAATTTTTCGGAGTTATAGCCACGCTTCACAACTTCTTCTATCACTTGTTCATATTGTAGTCGATAAAAATTCCATTTCTCCTCTACTTGCACATGTAATTTTTCAGCAATGTTCTTCTTATCTCTTAAATCGTTTAACTCTTTTTCATCGATCGCATTACTTTGCTCTGTAGCTTTTTGCGGATGATTCGTACTACCACATACCGGACAAGATGCACCGTCATGTAAATGAAGAGCTAATATACCAGCCTGTTCACTTAACCAGCGGCGCTCCATGTTTTCATATGCACGAACTGCCACGTGCATTTTATTATTTGCCACTTCTTTTTCTTGCTCGAATTTTTGTTTTTCTTGCCAAACATCATATGCTTGCTTTAAAATTTTTGCATCTTCTCGCATATTCGTTAGTTCTTCTACTTTAGCTACATATTGCTCAAGTGCTTGTTCTAATTGATGCAATTCATCAGACATTCTCTGTTTTTGGCTTGTATGCTCTTCTAGTTGTTGATCCAACTTTTGCATACTTTCTTTTAATTTCCCTATTTGAATTTCGGCATTTTGTAAATTCAGCTTTCTCTCAGCTAATGATTCAATGATTGCTTGTAACTCTTCTAATCTTTGAACAAGTTTTTTAGCCTCTTCTCGTTCAGCTTCTTTATTCTTTACTACTTCATACTTCTCCTGAGCAAGTTCAAAGCTGTTCATTATCTGTTCTTGTTTGACGATTATCTGTTTTAACAAACTTTCAGCTTTCTGCTCATTTTGCATCGCTTCTTCATACCATTGTTCAAATGGTAATAAGCGCTTTGCTTGTTCCGCACGTTTAAAGGATTTTTCTTTCCTTTCAATTGCTGCACGGTTCTCTTGTAAAGTGTTATATTTCTCATTCTTTTGTTGTAAATCTATAAATTTCTCATTTACAGATTTTGCTGCATGAAAACGTGTTTCTGCATCCTTTAATTGCTTCGTTTGAACATCTTGTTCTACTTGTAATTGCTCAACCTCTGCCTTATACACTGTTGTTTCTTGTTCTAACGCTTCTACTACTTGATGCGTATTTACATGTTCTTGTGCCGCTAATGTCTCTAATAATGCTCCATCACGGATTGGTAATTTAAAAACATTACGGAAATAGAGCTCTCTCTCTTTTTGTTTTTCTTGTAAAACATCTTTCCATTGTTTTCTCTTTTGATCAAGTAACTCACGCATTAATTTATAACGATCCGTTTTAAAAATACGACGTAAAATCTCTTCTTTGTTTTCCGTCTCAGATGTTAATAGTTTTCGGAATTCACCTTGTGGTAACATAACAATTTGACTAAATTGATGTTTACTTAAACCAATTAAATCTTCCACTTTTTTGTTTACGTCTGTTACATGAAAACGATCGACGGCTGGAACGTTTTCTCCATCAATAACTTCATATAATTCTACTGCATGTCCTGTAATGGTCTTATTCCCTTGTTTTTTATGTCCAAGTTGTCTTTTTATTTCATAGCGTTTCCCTTTTAATTGAAAGGTTAATTCTACACTTGTATAAACATCATCATCAGCAAATTGACTTCGAAGCATGCTCGTATCACTACGTTCTTCTCCACTAGCCTCACCATATAACACATAACAAATCGCATCAAAAATCGTTGTTTTTCCAGCTCCCGTATTCCCAGAAATAGCGAAAATACGATGTTCTCCAAGATCTTCAAAATCGATTACTTCTTTCTGTTTATATGGCCCGAATGCTGTCATAATAAGCTGAATCGGTCTCATCCTCGTTCACCTTCCCGTTCTTGCACTGTTTGTAATACATCTATAAATAGGCGTTCTTTCTCTTCTGATAAATCTAACCCTTTCATTTCTTTATAGAAAGCCTTTAAAAGAGATAAATCATCCGTTTTATGTCTTGAAACCGTTACTTCATTTGTATCTGTGAGTTCTCGCCTTTGCATCGCTCTTTCAACGTGCATTGCATTTGGATATACAGATCGTATTTTCTCCATTGGCTGTAAGACAGGGTTTTCATCTAATAATTTTACAAATACGTAATCTTCACTTACTGGGTGCTGTAATAATTCATCTATTTTCGCTTCTACTGTTCGCATTTTACGACGTGGTGAAAGTAACCTTTTTTCAATTGCTACTTCACCAGTTTCATTCAGTTCTACAATGTAATAACCTTTTTTATGTTTCTCTTCAGAAATTGAATAGGCAAGTGGTGAACCTGAATATCTAATGGTCTCATTACGTACGAAATGCGCTTGATGTAAATGTCCAAGCGCAGTGTAATGAAACTTATCAAAATAATGACTATTTACATATTCAGCACCACCAATTGAAAGTGGTCGTTCTGCATCACTTGTATTCTCCTCCACTTCTCCTGAAGAAGTTACAAATGCATGTCCAACAAATACATGTCTAGCTTCTTTATCCATTGTTTCAGAGAGCTCATTCATAAAAATGCGCATCGCATCATCATGAGAACGTACGTCTTCATTTTTCAACACGTGTCTAACTATGCTTGGGTCTGCATACGGTATTAGATGGAAGTGAACCTCTCCATATTCATCATTTAGTACAACAGGTTCATACGGGAATTGAAATTGGCCTGCAATATGTAATCCCTGTTTTTTCATTAAACTACTCCCAAAATGGATACGATCCGGACTATCATGATTACCAGCTACTGCAATAACTGGTGTTTGTAAATCAATAACTATTTTTTGCAGCACATCATTTAATAAGTCTACTGCTTCTGTAGGTGGAATTGCTCGGTCATATAAATCCCCTGCAATAATTACAGCATCTGGTTTTTCTTCTTCAACAGCCTGTACAAACTGATCTAATACAATCTTTTGGTCTTCAGTCATATACACGCCATGAACAAGCTTACCTAAATGCCAATCCGCTGTATGAAATAACTTCATATTTTTCTACTCCTTTTAATTTACTGATTTTAGTGAAACGAGTTGATAGTTTATTGTAGTTTTTCCGTTCTCCCACTCTAGCTTCAATATCGTTGCACTTCCAATTCTTTCTTCATTTGATTTATATAAAGGCAATATTTCTTGAATTGTAAATAAGTGATAACCATCCAATATTAATTGAAATATATTTTCTTCAATATGTAATCTTACTTCTTTTTCATTTGAAATAATTTTTGTGTGCATCTCAAATTTCATGATAGATACAACCCCTTTTTATAATCTCTACATTTTAATAGTATAGTGGCTATGCAAGATTGACAAGTACATACACAGCAAAGTACACACTTTTCTATTGTTATATGTTTTATGTATTTTATATAAAATACGGTATGTGAAATTTTATATTTTCTCCAAAATAAAAATGCCTATTGTGACATCTTTATTTTTGTATAAAGTCTTTCATTACATAATATAAAACGGTAATTAAAACGATTGCGACGAAAAATGAGAACACTGCGACAATGTACCCATCTTTATTTAATAAAATACAGAATGAAATAGATATTATAAAAATCGGAAATACGAGACGTACTTTATCCTTCACTTCTTCTGTCGTATCTGTATGATGAAAATACTGCGTTATCCCTATCATTAAAGAAGACAAAATAATAACCGACAATAGTAAAGGTCCTGGCATTCCGATTTCTCCTTTCTCTATTTCTAATTCAGTGTAAAATTTTTTATTACAATTGTACGATTCATTTTTTCTTCAAACACTCTTTTTAGAATTGATAATGAACAATTCACACCTATATAATAGCGCTTTTATCATTATAACTTCAAATAATTACACTTACAGTAATGTTGTAATATTCCCCCTCAGTCTCTGAAATCCTGCAAAGATAACTCGTCAAAATATGCGGTGACCAAATTAATATTTACCGTCAACTTTTGACAAAATTTATAAAGGACATTTCAGTACATATCAAGAATTAAGAATAAGAAGATATGTAAGGGAGGATGCATTATGACTGAACACGTTTTATTTTCTGTTAGTGAAAACGGCGTTGCAACAATTACTTTAAACCGTCCAAAAGCACTTAATTCTTTATCTTATGACATGTTACAACCTATCGGACAAAAACTTAAAGAGTGGGAACACGATGAGCGTATTGCACTTATCGTGTTAAAAGGAGCTGGCACAAAAGGTTTTTGTGCAGGTGGCGACATTAAAACTCTTTATGAAGCGCGTTCCAATGAAGTGGCATTGCAACATGCAGAACGTTTTTTTGAAGAAGAGTATGAAATTGATACATATATTTATCAATATACAAAACCGATTATTGCTTGTTTAGATGGAATTGTAATGGGCGGTGGTGTCGGTCTTACAAATGGTGCGAAGTATCGCATTGTAACTGAACGTACGAAATGGGCAATGCCAGAGATGAATATCGGCTTCTTCCCAGACGTCGGAGCTGCATATTTCTTAAATAAAGCACCTGGATATACAGGTCGCTTCGTTGCTTTAACAGCATCTATTTTAAAAGCTTCTGACGTATTATTTATTAATGCTGCTGATTACTTTATGACATCTGATTCATTACCAGAGTTTCTTACTGAACTTGAAAGTGTAAATTGGCATAAAGAAGATGATGTACATACTAATTTAAAAGAAGTTATTCGTACATTCGCAACTGCTCCAAACTTAGAAAGCGAGCTGACTCCTTCATTAGAAGTAATTAATTCACATTTTGCTTACGATACAATTGAAGAAATCATCCATTCATTGGAGAAAGATGAAAGCTCCTTTGCTCTAAAAACGAAAGAAACACTGTTATCAAAATCACCTATTTCACTAAAAGTAACATTAAAACAGTTTATTGATGGACAAGATAAATCCGTTGAAGAATGTTTCGCTACGGACCTTATACTTGCTAAAAACTTCATGAGACATGAAGATTTCTTCGAAGGAGTACGCTCCGTTGTCGTTGATAAAGATCAAAATCCGAATTATAAATATAAACAGTTAAGTGACGTTTCAGAAGAAGATGTGAATCGTTTCTTTAATTTACTTAATGCATAAAATGAAACTGTAATGAGTGGGTGTTTTGTTCATCCCCCACCTAACTTCTTTGCTCCAGCTAAATCTTGTGCGGTGGAAATCTTACTACTCGCAAATAGCGGGATAAAATCGAGGCTATATAGTAGTGTAATTACAGCTACTATATAGCCTTTTTTATTTAATAATTTTTAATAAAATTTAATTTTATTAAATCCATTTTTGTGCTACACTGATTTTAATCAAATATTCTAAAAATAAAAAGGAGGGGCGGCTATGATAGAAAATTATCTTCTTTTCATCATTATGTCTATTTGCCTTATCATTTTACCTGGTCCAGATACAGCAATGGCTACGAAAAACACATTGGTTGCTGGTAAAATCGGTGGAGTGAAAACAGTGTTTGGTACATGTATTGCACTATTAATTCATACTTTAGCTGCTGTAATTGGTCTTTCTGCACTTATTGTAAAGTCAGCTCTTTTATTTTCTATTTTCAAGTACGTTGGGGCTCTCTATTTAATATATATCGGTATTAAAGCCCTTTTAGCAGTAAGAAACAAAGAAAACTTAGATACAAATGATCTATCTTTGAATAATGAAAACGAACATACTTCTTGCTTTCGCCAAGGATTTCTTACAAATTTATTAAATCCTAAAGTTGCAGTCTTCTTTTTAACTTTTTTACCGCAATTTTTAAATCCAAATCATAATACATTTATTCAACTTCTTGTAATGGGCCTTACTTACCTCGTTTTAACAGTCATTTGGTTTGCATTTTATATATTTTTAATTGATAAAATTAGTGCTTTTATGAAAAAACCAAAGACGCAACGTTATATTCAAGGGCTAACAGGAGTCGTCCTAATTGGATTTGGTATTAAACTAGCTTTTGAAAAAAATAATTAACAAGATGAAAACCACCACCACTATTAATAGTGGTGGTGGTTTTCATTTAATAGCTGATTTGGCTGTTTACTCTATATTAAAACCAGCGCTCAGTTACAACTTTTTTACGTGTATAGAATTGAACGCCATCTGTACCATTTGTACCTAAATCACCAAAGAATGAAGCTTTATTTCCTGCAAATGCGAAGAATGCCATTGGTGCTGGAACATTTACATTTACACCGATCATACCAGCATCGATGTTATCACGGAATGTTTGTGCATGTTTACCATTTGACGTATAAATAACCGCACCGTTTGCAAATTTAGATTGATTTGTTAGTTTAATACCTTCTTCTAAATCTTTAACACGTACAATGCTTAATACTGGAGCAAAAATTTCATCTTGCCAAATTTTCATTTCTTGATTCACGCCATCAAAGATTGTCGCACCTACAAAGTAACCTTCTCCAACTTCTTCATTAATTTTACGGCCATCTACTAATAAAGTTGCCCCATCTGCTACACCGCTATTAATATAGCCTAAAACGCGCTCTTTATGAGATTCACGGATTAATGGTCCAACATAGTTATCTTCGTTAAAGCCATCGCCTACTTTTAATTTTTTCGTTTCTGCTACTAATACATCAATGAATTCATCAGCAATTTCATCCACTACTGCTACTACTGAGCATGCCATACAGCGCTCTCCACTACTTGCAAATGCAGATCCAATTACACCTTGTACTGTTTTCTCAAGATTGCAATCTGGCATTACAATCGCATGGTTTTTCGCACCTGCTAACGCTTGTACACGTTTTCCGTGTTTTGTACCTGTTTCATATACGTAACGAGCTACCGGCTCAGAGCCAACGAACGAAACAGCTTGAATATCTTTATTTTCTAAAATGCTATTTACAACATCTTTTCCGCCTTGTACTAAATTTAATACGCCTTTTGGGAAACCTGCTTCATAGAATAATTCTACAAGTCGCTCCGCTAAAAGTGGCGTTCTTTCCGATGTTTTTAATACGAATGTATTACCGCAAGCAATTGCAAGTGGGAACATCCATAATGGAATCATCATTGGGAAGTTGAACGGTGTAATACCAGCAACAACTCCGATTGGGTAGCGCCAAATTGATCCATCAATTCCGCTAGCGATATTCGGAAGTGCTTGACCCATCATTAAATTTGGCGTAGATGTTGCAAGTTCTACCGCTTCAATACCACGCTGTACTTCACCTGTTGCATCTGTTAGCGTCTTACCATTTTCTAGCGTAATAATTTTTGCAAGCTCATCTTTGTTTTCTTGTAATAGCTGTAAATATTTATATAAATTTCTTGAACGATTCGGAACTGGTACTTTAGACCATGTTTCGAATGCTGCTTTTGCCGCTTCAACAGCTTTTTCAACATCCTCTTTTGGAGATAGTGGAACGTAAGCGATAATTTTTCCAGTCGCTGGATTTGGAACTGCTTCTACTTCCGTACCTGTCGATTCAACCCACTCACCGTTAATGTGATTTTTCACTCGTTTAATTTCAGTTGTAATCATTGTATTCTCTCCTTTGTATAATTTATTTTTGATTAGAAATTAATTGCTCGCTAACTTTCTTATATAAAGCAGCCATATCGTTTTCACCATATCCAGCTTGACTCGCTTCGTCATATACATTTAATAACATTTCGCTTACCGGTAAATGGAGTTCGCTTTCCTTAGCTAAGTCAACTGCAAACCCTAAATCTTTCTTCAATAAGTTCACAGTAAATCCTGGCTCGTAGTTTTCAGGTGCTATAAAACTTTTAAAATTACGTTCATAAATTCTGCTTTGGCCGTAACTTACATTTAAAATATCAAACATTTTATCTAAATCCATATTGTTCTTTTTCGCTAATGTTAAAGCTTCACTTACACCAGCTGTATAAAAACCAATTAATAAGTTATTAATTAACTTAACAGTTGTACCACTATCAATCTGCTCACTAACATGGAAAATGTTCGCGCCTAGAACGCCCATGATAGATTCCGTTTTCTCATATACCTCTTTTGATCCACCAACCATAAACGTTAATGTACGATTTTCGGCTCCAATTACACCGCCGCTCACAGGTGCTGCTAAAAAGTTTACTTTCTTTTCCTTTGCAGCTTCCTCTAATTGTTTGTTTAACTGCGGCGATACCGTACTTGTATCAATGAAAACTACATTCGAGTGACCATTTTCAAATAATCCTTCTGCTCCAAAATATACCGCTTCAACAGCGCGAGGTGAAGGTAAACTTGTAAAAACTACATCACATGTTTCTGCTAGTTTTGAGATTGATAGACCGATAATTCCGCCTTCTTTTTCAAAGGACGCTTCTGCCTCTTTATTTAAGTCCACGCCATATACTGTGTAACCTGATTTAGCTAGATTTTTTGACATCGGAAGACCCATGTTACCTAAACCGATAAAACCAATCTTTTTCATATCGCTTTCCTCCTATTTACACAATATATTTCCCACGATTTATAATAGCTTTCGCAATTTCTCTCTTCTTCGTAAATACGTTCGTGTATAAAGGTACTAATAATTGACGGATTTCAGCTAAAATCACATGTCTATCTTGTTCTTCTGTGACAGCCGCCGAAAGTACAGAAATCGCTGCTTCTTCTACTTTACGGTATCCTTCTTCACAAATAACATCTGTTATGAGTTGCTTCGTATGTTCTTTTTCCTCACCATTTTTACTTACCGCTTTTCTCGTACGTAAAAACGCTGATTCCATGACGTACACGTCCGTCAACATATTTGAAATTACACGTGAATATTCTTGTTCTTGGTCAATTTTTAGGGCTGGAGTTTTAGAGAGCGTTTTCAAAGATTGTTTCAACAATTTTTTCGCTAATAAAATGTAACGATGGTTTCTTTCTACATTTGCTACATCACTTTCTACTGCAGTATCTTCTAATTGTTCGATTTGCTTCATTAACATTTTGGCAACTGTTAATCTATTAATTTCATTCGTTCCTTCAAAAATACGACTAATTCTAGCATCACGATATAATCGTTCTACCTCATACTCTTGCATATAACCGTAACCACCATGAATTTGTACAGCTTCATCTACGATATAAGCAAGTGTTTCAGAAGCGTTCACTTTATTAAGTGCACATTCAATTGCAAATTGGGACATTTTCTTCATAAGATCTTCATCGCTCTCATGAATTGCTTCATCGATTACACCTGCTGTACGATAAGCTGCACTTTCTGCTCCATATGTAGCAATGATCATATTTGCAATTTTCTCTTGAATCATCGTAAAGTCTACTAATTCCGTTTGGAACTGTTTTCGCTCTTTTCCATATTGAACCGACAAACCAATTGCTTGTTTTGCTGTTCCAATATTTCCAAAAGCAAGTTTAAGTCTAGCAAAGTTAAGAATATTAAGGGCTACGTGATGCCCTTTCCCAACTTCCCCTAAAACATTTTCAGCAGGGATGACAACATCTTCTAAAATAAGAGTCGCTGTTGAAGAACCTTTAATCCCCATTTTCTTTTCTTCTAATCCAATAGATACACCTTCACATGTTCTTTCGACAATAAATGCTGTCATTCCTTTATTTGTCTTCGCAAAAACAACGTATACATCTGCCATATGAGCATTTGTAATCCATTGCTTCTCACCATTTAACTTCCAAGCTGTTCCCTCTTCATTCAATACGGCGCTTGTTTTTGCACTTAATGCATCCGAACCAGCATTTGGCTCAGTTAAAGCATAAGCCCCAATCCATTCTCCCGATGCGATTTTCGGTAAATATTTTTCTTTCTGTTCTTTCGTTCCGTAATATATGTAAGGCAATGTACCAACACCAGCGTGTATATTAAAAGAAACGCTAAACGCACCAGCGTAACCCATTTTCTCTGCTACAAGACCTGAGACAGCCTTTCCTAACTCGAACCCGCCATAATCTTCTGGTACCTCAATGCCTAATAATCCAAGTTCCCCAGCTTTCTCAAATAATTGACGAGAAACTTTATAGTTATGTTGTTCAATATTCTCCATTTGTGGAACAATTTCTTGTTTAACGAATTGTTCTGTCGTTTTTGCGATTAAATCTTCATCACCTGAAAAATCTTCTGGTGTAAAGTAAGTATGATTTATATCTTTATTGAGTGAAAAAAATTCATCCCATGGTAACTTCGTTTTCTCCATATGTATCCCCCTATCATTCGGCTTTCATAGCTTTTTGCTTATGCTCGTCTACGATGAGTGGAATATCTTTTTTGAAAATAGAAGGCGATGATTTTTCACATCAAGCATTTTATTTTGCCAAAGATGTATTTTCATCGCCTTCGCTGCTTTATCTATTGATCTTCTGATAATACTGTTTTTGCAATACCAGTATCTAACTCTTCAAAGTCATGATATGAAATTGTTTCGTATAATTCACTTCTCGTTTGCATATTAGAAAGTGCATCTTTTTGAGAACCTGTTTCTTTAATTAAAGTAAACACATTTTCATACGCTTTCGCTGCAACGCGAAGTGAAGTTACAGGATAAATAACCATTTGGAAGCCCATATTTGCAAATTCCTCTGCACTATAATATGGAGTTTTTCCGAATTCAGTCATATTCGCAAGTAAAGGTGCATTTACCTTACTATTAAATAGACGGAATTCTTCCTCTGATTGAAGCGCTTCAGGGAAAATTGCGTCTGCACCTGCTTTTACATATGCATTTGCTCTTTCAATTGCTTCATCTAATCCTTCAACGCCACGAGCATCAGTACGTGCTACAATGTATAAGCTCGGTGCAACTTCTTTAATCGCTTTAATTTTTTGAACCAATTCTTCTGTAGTAACAAGTTTCTTACCATTTAAATGCCCACATTTTTTTGGTAATTGCTGATCTTCAATTTGGACAGCTGCTACTTTCGCTTCCACCATTTCTACAGCTGTTCTCGCTACATTTAGTACACCACCAAATCCTGTATCAATGTCAACAAGAACAGGTAAGTCTGTAGCTCTTACTAAATCTCTTGCTCTCTCAGCCACTTCAGTAGACGTCACGATACCTAAATCTGGTAAGCCTTTACTTGCAGTATAAGCAGCTCCTGATAAATAAAGAGCTGAAAAACCTGTATTTTTTGCAACTAAAGCCGCCATTGCATCATGAGCACCTGGAATTTGCAAAATTTCATTTGCTTCTACTAAAGCTCGGAATCGATTCGCAAGCTCCTCTTGTGTTGACTGCTTTTTCACAACCCAAGCCATTCTAAATTCCCCCTATTATTAAATTAAGAATAGATCTACAAATTCATTTACATTCATATTTTCTAGCTTTTCTTCATTTAAACAAACTTCATGAATTTGTTCTTGTTGCTTACTAGAATAATGACCTGCCATATTTGCAGTGAATTTTTGAACAACTTTTGGAATTGCTTCGTCTCTACGGAAACGGTGACCAAGTGGATATTCACATTCCACATTTTCTGTTACTGTGCCATCTTTAAAGTGAACTTGAACAGCGTTGGCGATTGAGCGCTTGTTCGGGTCAAGGTAATCTAAACTGTACTGTTTGTTTTCAACAACAACCATCTTATTACGTAATTCGTCTACACGTGGATCGTTTGCTACTGCATCTTCATAATCGTCTGCAACGATATCTCCTTTTAATAAACCAATTGCCGTAATGTATTGTAAGCAATGATCACGATCAGCTGGGTTATTTAATGGGCCTTCTTTATCAATAATACGAATTGCTGATTCATGAGTCGTAATTGTAATACGGTCAATTTCATCCAATCTCTCTTTAATTTCCGGATGCAACTTCACTGCACATTCTGCAGCTGTTTGTGCATGGAATTCTGCTGGATATGACACTTTAAATAATACATTTTCCATTACATATGACTCTAGTGGTCTTGCTAATTTTAATTCTTGTTTATTGAATAATACATCTTGGAATCCCCATCCTGGCGCAGATAATGCTGTTGGATAACCCATTTCACCTTTTAGAGCAGTCATTGCAAGATGAACACCGCGGCTCGTTGCGTCACCTGCAGCCCATGATTTACGTGAGCCCGTATTTGGAGCATGACGATATGTACGAAGACTAGAATTATCAATCCACGCATGTGATAATGCATTAAAGATTTCTTCACGTGTTCCGCCAAGCATTTTCGCAACTACTGCAGTTGTTGCTACTTTTACATATAATACATGGTCAAGACCAACTCTGTTTAAGCTGTTTTCTAAAGCAAGCACGCCTTGAATTTCATGTGCTTTAATCATCATTTCTAATACTTCACGTACTTTTAAAGCTTCTTTTCCTTCTGAAATGCGAACACGGCTAATATAATCTGCGACCGCTAAAATTCCGCCTAGGTTATCAGATGGATGTCCCCACTCTGCTGCAAGCCAAGTATCGTTATAGTCTAACCAACGGATCATACATCCGATATTAAATGCACCTTTTACTGGATCTAGTACATAAGACGTACCTGGTACACGTGTACCATTTGGCACGACTGTTCCTGGCACAACTGGTCCTAGTAATTTCGTACATTCTGGATATTGTAGTGCTAAAATTCCACATCCAAGTGTATCAAGTAATACGTAACGAGCTGTACTGAATGCTTCTGCACTAGTAACCTCTTTATTTAATACATAATCCGTAATCTCTTCTAATAATGCATCTTTTTGCTTAATTTCATTTGTTTTAATCATGCTATCCTTCCCTTTCTGTCGAAAATTCGTTATTATTAATGATGGGTGTCGGTCAAACACCCATCTGGCGGGCGGTGCTAACAACTCCCCAGTTGTTCTTATTTACTAAGTACATGTCGCTCGCCAATATAATTTACACGCGGACGGAACAAACGATTATTTGCATGTTGCTCAATAACGTGCGCACATAATCCCACTGTTCTAGAGCTAAAGAAGATAGGTGTGTAAAGTTGAATTGGAATACCTAGCATCCAATATACTGGAGCTGCATAATAATCAAGATTTGGATAAATTCCTTTTTCCTTTTCCATAATCTTTTCTCCAGCTTCACACATTTCATATAGTGTATAATCACCTTTTACATCACATAACTGTTTTAAAGCTTCCTTCATCATAAGTGCTCTTGGATCCATCTTCTTCATATAAACACGGTGTCCAAAGCCCATAATTTTTTCTTTGTTATATAGTTTCTTCTGTAATAACTCTTCAAATTTCTCAACATTACCAGCTTCTAAAAGCATGTACATAACCGCTTCATTTGCACCGCCATGTAAACTTCCTTTTAAAGATGCAACTGCACCTGTTAAAGCACCGTATAAATCTGATTGTGTTGATGCAATAACGCGCGCTGTAAATGTAGAGTTTGGCATTTCATGCTCACTATATAAAACAAGGGAACGATCAAAGATCTTTTCCTCAAGTTCAGTTGGTTTTTTACCAGTTAACATATAGAAGAAATTCGCACTATAAGATAATTCTTTAAGAGGTTCAATTGGCTCCTCATTATTTAAAATATGATAGCTATTCGCTACAATGTTTGGCACTTTACTTAACAGCTTGTACCCTCGGCTTTTATTCACTTCTAACGAGCGGTTTTCGATATCATTATCGTAACCAGCTAACGCTGACACACCTGTACGTAATCCATCCATGGGATGCGTCTCTTTAGGCAATGCCTTTAGTACGTTGAATACACCTTCTGGTACTGCATATTCTTCTTTTAATTTCTTTTCAAGTGTTGCTTTTTCATCTTCATTCGGTAGATGTTCCTCCAATAAAAGGTGCACAATGTCTAAATACTCTTTTGTTTTTGAGAGTTCGATTAAGTCATACCCTTGAATTACAATTTCACCTTTTACTGTGTCAAGAAACGAGATTTTCGTCTCCGCTGCCACTATACCATCTAATCCCGGGGAAAATTTTTCTTCAGCTTTCATCATTATTTCCTCCAATCCTAATAGATCTTCGTGCACATAACTGTAAGCCTTTACAATATTGTGAAACTACATTTCTATTTCAATGTATCAGAGTTTTTAGAAGATTTCAATTTATTTTATAATGATAAGTTTCCTACACTTTTCTTACTGTAACAATACAATTTTTTAAAAATAATTCTTATATTTTATAAAGAAAGAATAGACTTTTTTGCGTATTTTCAAAAACAAGATATAAAGATTTTTCATATAACACCGCCAAATATACAATTATTCTAATTTTATTTGAGAAATAAAAAAAACGAGCTGTACATAAATACAGCTCGTTACTATATGATATTTATTTCACTATCTCTTAAATATAATTTTTATATAAAACTTATTCATTTTTAATAAAGTTATTATTTTACATAATTAAATTGAATTTCTTCCATTTCCTCATGATAACTTACAAATAAATCATAGTTTTGAAAATACCAAAGATCATCAGAATCTACAAAAAATATAATACCTTCCTTCTCAACTGACACTATTTCCCCATCTGGTTTCTCAGCAACAACCCCTAAAGAATATCCGGGCTGAATTGAACTATCCCCTCCGTACCTTACAGTAAAACGTACAGATTCACCGTGCTTTATACGTAATTCTTCCTGGAACCATTGCAGAGCTTTACGATCAATTGAAATTCTCATCTTTATTCCTCCAGTTTACGCAAACTCTTTTTTTCCTAATCGTTGTTTTACAAAGAAGACGAAAATGATTAAGGCTATTAATGCCGAAATTGCACTCCCTGAAAATAAAATACGATAACCAAACATTTGTGAAACAACTCCAAGTAAAATAGCACCTAACCCGATTCCTAAATCAAACGCTGTAAAAAATGAAGCATTTGCAACTCCTCTTTTACTCGGATCGACAATTGTAAGCATTGCCGCTTGCAAAGCTGGCTGCGCTGAACCAAATCCAATACCGTATAATGTTGCTGCGATAATTACACCTAACAAACCATTTGAAATAGTTAAAACAACTATAGCTAAAATAGTAATACATAATGCTGGGAGTATGATGAATACTTCTCCATACTTATCTAATAGTTTCCCTGAAATTGGTCTTACAATTGTTAATGCAATTGCATATACAAGAAAGAAAGTTCCTGGATTCACATGAATTGATGATGCAAATAACGGTAAAAAGGTTGTTATTCCTCCATATGCAAACGATAAAAAGAATACTACAATCGTGATTGTTAATACAGATTTCTCAAATAGCTGAATTTTCCCTTTTTCTTTTTGTGGCGTAAATGGCATCTTCGTTATTAGTGATAATACGACTGCCATAAAAGATAACAACGTCGCTAATAAAAATAGACCATGAAATGAATAATTTTGTACAACCCATAGTCCAATCATTGGTCCGATCGCCATTGCAATTGTCATCGCCATCCCGTACCAGCCCATACCTTCACCACGGCGTGAATCTGGAATAATATCCGTTATTGCTGTTCCAACAGCTGTTGTAGAAACAGCCCATGTTACTCCGTGAATAACACGTAAAACAGCTAAAAGGACAATAGTCGATGCTATATTATAGGAATACATCGTTAATCCAAAAAAGATGAGTCCGAAAATAATAAAGGATCTTCTACCATATTGATCTAACATTCCTCCAATAATCGGTCGTATTACAACAGCAGCTATTGTAAACATTCCCATCATGAGTCCAACTTGCGATTCATTGCCACCTATCTCTTTAATAAAGAGCGGGAGCGTTGGAACAAGTAAATAAAATCCTGTAAATAAAAATAACATTGCGAAAGTCATTTGAATAAATGATTTCGTCCATAATCGTTCCATAAAAATACCTCCATACACTCGTAAAATATTACGATTAACACCCTCATTGTACATTTTTTTTATCTCTTTTCCCTCCGCAAATAGACGTATCTTTTCATATTAAATAGTCCACCATCAGCTTACATTAGTCTTAAGACTTTGTACGCATGTTTTAAACGAAAGTCCTATATATGTGCCTTTATATGTGTGAAAAGAATATACTAATTTATTATCACAACTTAGGAGTGAATATTTCATGTGGGTATTATTAAGAGTAACTGCCGTAGTTCCTTCGACTCCTGGAATACATGTTCCTGCAGTTCATACAGCTAGCTCCGATGTAGGAATTGAACTTCCCGCAACTTGGCAGCAATATCAAATTCCCGGTCAAGTTACCCCATCATTTTGGCATCATGGTACACACCCCAGTAGTACTCCCATTCATAGCCATAGTTATCCTCCACTACCTCCGACTCAAGTCTTTTATCATTTCCCTTCAATTTTTTTTCAAAATTTTTATGGTACGTTTAACATTTAATAGCTATCACTGTATTACCCCTACATTTTAATAAGGCGAACCTTTAATCCAGTTTCAACATAAAAAGTCGAATTCCTTAAATAAGAAATTCGACTTTTTAATTGTTTTCCAAACTAAAGTAACCGTTAAAGAAAGACATTTATTAAAGATTTGAATATAATTCCCACTCATTTAATGGTTTATGTAATCCATCACAGTTAGTCCCTTTCCGGGATAACCCGCACGTACAATCATTTCTCTCTTTACGTTATATTTCACATAAACTACATTCACTCTTTTTCTATCCGGCCCTTAACATTACATTTTCTGTAGCAAAATGAAAAGAGCACTTAAGATTGTAAATTCCTACAAATCTTAAGTGCTCTTTTGAAAACTTTTCTATAAATTTTTCTTATTGTCCATTATTGGCAGGAACCTCTCCTGCATTTCCACCATTATTTGGTTGTACTGTTGCAGGTGGGGTTGGAGTTCCTTGACCTCCATTATTATTCGCTGGAGGTGTCGTTCCTTGACCTCCTCCGTTATTTGCTGGAGGTGTCGTTCCTTGGCCTCCTCCATTATTCGCTGGAGGTGTCGTTCCTTGACCTCCTCCGTTATTTGCTGGAGGTGTCGTTCCTTGGCCTCCTCCGTTATTCGCTGGAGGTGTCGTTCCTTGACCATTTCCGTTATTTTGTTCATTTTGTTTCTTTTCTTCTTCTTGTTTCTTTTGCTCTTCTAGTTTCTTTTGTTCTTCTTGCTTCTTAAGTTCCTCTTGTTTCTTTTGCTCTTCTTGTTTTTTCAGTTCTTCTTGTTTCTTTAATTCTTCTTGCTTTTTCTCTTCTTCAGTTTTTTGCTGTTGATCTTGTTTTGGTTGCTCCGTTGTATCCGGTACGCTAGTATTTGGCGATGAATCACGTTTTTCACCTTTTATACGTAGCTCACTACCTTCTTGAATAACGCTACTTGGCATTTTAAAGCGTGATTTATCTGTAGCCATTTCACTCATCATTTCTTTAAAGATCAACTGTGCAATTTTCGTATTTTTACTACTAATATACTCGTCTTTACCATCTTTCATATACCCCGTCCATACTGCCATCGTATATTGCGGTGTATATCCAGCAAACCAACTATCACGAGTTGCACTTTCTGGAATTTTATATTGAGCTAATTGTTTTGATGAGTAGTTTGTCGTACCCGTTTTACCAGCTACATCTAAAGATGCTATATTTGCAGATGTACCAGTACCTGATGTAACTACAGAACGAAGCATATCTGTAATCATATATGCCGTAGAATCTGTCATAACTTGTTTTGGCTTTTGTCCAAAACTTTGTGACTTACCATCTGGATAAACAACTTTCTTAACAAAATGCGGTTTCGTATATTTACCATCATTACCAAATGCCGCATAAGCGCCCGCTATTTCAGTTGGTGATACTTCATTTGTACCAATCGCTGTTGATTCAGTCGGTGCCGCATTAAATGTAATGCCTAATTTCTCAGAGAAGTCTTTTGATTTATTAATTCCAACTTCTTTCGCAGTCTTAATTGCTGGGATATTTCGTGACTTTTCTAATGCTACACGCATTGTAATAGGTCCCATATGACTTCTATCTGAATTTCGTACTTCTTGTCCCGTTGAATACTTAAATGGAGAGTCATCAATTTGATGGTACGTGGCCCATTTTAAATATTCAATTGCAGGAGCGTAGTCGAAAATCGGCTTCATCGTTGAACCAGCTGCACGATCTAATTCAATTGCCATATTATGCCCTTTAAATACAGCTTTATTTTCTCCACGGCCACTACCTATAGCACGAACTTCTCCTGTTTTCGTATCCATAAATGTAAATGCACCTTGGAATTTATCGTTCGGATAATCAATGATATTATTATTTAAAATATTATCAGCGAGTTTCTGTGCTTTCGGATCTAACGTTGTATAAATTTCTAAACCATCAGAACCAATATTAGCATCTGGCAATTCTTTTTCTACTTCTTTCACAACTGCATCCATAAATGCAGGGTATGGCATTGTTTGTAGTTGAGTTGCAGGCTTGAGTCCCTTTTCTACGTCAACTTTTAATGCTTCTTCCATTTCCTGTTTTGTTATATATCCATGTCGATTCATTAAGTTTAGAACAACATTTCTTCTTTCTGTTGCTTTTTGAACATTTTCTTTTTTCGTTGGATCATAGTTATTCGGTGCTTTCGGTAAACCTGCCAACATCGCAACTTCTGGTAATGTTAAGTCCTTCAATTCTTTACCATAGTAGTTTTGTGCTGCTGTTGCGATCCCATATGAACGGTTTCCTAAGTTAATTTTATTTAAGTACATCTCTAATATTTCATGTTTTGAATACTGTTGTTCTAGCTTATAAGCTAAATATATTTCTTGCGCCTTACGCTTTGGTGTTTTGTCCATTGATAAGAAGTAGTTTTTAATAACTTGCTGTGTTATCGTACTTCCACCTTGAGAACCGTAATCTCCTTTAAGACTTACTAGAACAGCACGCGCAGTACCTTTAAAATCTACTCCGCTATGCTCATAAAAACGTGAATCTTCTGTCGCTAAAAATGCATTTTCTACTAATTTAGGTATTTGCTCATACGTAACATTCGTCCTTTTTTCTTTTCCATATTCATATACCAAATCCCCGTTTTTATCATAAATTTTTGAGGATAACGGATTAACAAGTTTTGCTTTCTCAAGTTTTGGTGCATCCTTAATCATTACGAAAAAGGTAGCAACCCCCGCCACTAAACCAACAATACCAAGTAATAAACAAGTAATTAAAAACTTGCGAAAGAATGATGTTTTACCTTTTGGTTTTTGTGTTTTAGAAGCTGGTTGTTTTTTCTTTTTAACTTGTCGTCGTTCCTCTCGAGAACGATAATTTTCTGACATGTTACTTTCTCCTGCCTTTCAATTCTCCCGTTGATTTACTTAAAAATATTGAGGTCACTTTCTAAAATGCATTTGATTAAGAAAGTATATTGACCTGGAGCATTCAATATTTTCCCAATTCACAGATTATAAATTTTAGAATACTTCTTATACAAACTATTTTCACTTCTATTTTTCCTAATAACGCTGCCCCTTTAAGCATAGAATGTAAAAAGTGAATTTTTAATACCTCGTATAAATAATATACCTTTTTTTCAAATGGTCAATATTTTCTTATTTATAAATCAAAGGTGAAATAAAAATAGCACAACGATATGTACTTCGTGTGAACTTCCTTATAATTACGTATAACAAACATTTAATATATTGCATATAAGTATAATACCTCTTAATTTATAAGGATTTCAACTTCACAACCTCAATATCTACAAGAAATTATTAAAAATGAAAAGTGAGGAGTTGCGTAATGATGAAGCTATCTCCCGTGATTTCAAAAAATATAGTTGCTGTTGGCTATAATCCTTTTTCTATGATTTTGCGAATCCAATTAAAGAATGGTATGTACGATTTCTTTAATGTACCAGAAAGTATTTATACTGGCCTATTACATGCACAATCTAAAAGTTATTATCATAAAACTTATATTAAAAATTCTTTCCGCCACACAAAAATTTAAACTTAACACCCACTAAAAAAAGGAGGTTAATCCTCCTTTCTTTTAAAAACATTTCACAGATGAATTATCTTCGATTCCTCTTATTAATTTCATCATATGCTTGAATTTGTTTTTTCAAACGCCGATCAGCTTTTTTATCATGCACTACAAGAATTGCATGTATAACTCCTGGCACCCAAAATATTAATGTTAATATGAAATTTATTATTGCCTGAATTGGTTTTCCACAAAATAGTACAGCAACAGGTGGAAGAAAAATTGCTAATAAATACATCATCCCTTGAAAACTCCTTATTTTGTATTTTATATATCCCTTTTCAAAACATACGTAAAGAAACCTTATGATGTTGTTGTTACATAAATTTTCATTAAGTATATATAACATCTCTTACTTTATATATTCTATCTATAGGCAAAAAAACCTACTACTATTTTAATCTTAACGTACCTATAAAATTCATGTATCTCCTTCTATTTATATAAGTATTTCAACCTTTTCATTGTTTTCTAGCCTATTTTCTTCCTCTATTGCAGTTACTCCAATTGCAGAAATTAACGTTCCTATCGCTTGTATCCAAATACCAATGAGTGCAATTATTCTCTCATCCTTCTTATCAAAAATACTATCTTCATTTTCTCTCTCATCTTTCAATACATTTGAAACACCTTGATACGCTTGTAATCCAGCACCTAAACTTTGCATGGAGTTACCTAATATAATAATTTTCTGTAGTACATTTATATCCATCAAAGCTGCTTCTACTCCTAAAAAAGCACCGATCGATTGTAAATTGTTCCCTGTAATAATAAGATAATCATTTTCTTTCGATTGTTCATTTATATTAAAATATGTTCCTATTACATTTGATATATTCCCTAATGCTAATAGCTCAATTCCTATTTGATCAAGTAATTTACTTTGATTCTCTAAGCCTATATTTTGATTTTCTCTTTTTTCTTCCCCATCATCATAATTGCTCGCAATGATTTGTAATATATACCCGAGGGCTTGTAATGAGCTTCCTACAATAACGAGATCCGATTCAACTTTCTCTTCTCCAATAAATCCTCTTGTCGTTCCAATTGCAGCTGTAAGGTTCCCACCTACTTGAAACCATGCCCCTGTAACTTTTAAACCGCTTGGATTCATTTTTATCACCTATTTAAATATTTTCTAAACCTTTCAAAATAAAGTGAAACTTTAATCAGTGGGGTTTTCTTCATCCCCCTCCTAAATTCTTTGCTTTCGCTGAATTTTGAGGTAGGGGTCTTACTAATCGGCAAATAGCGGAATAAATAAATTCCACCCTTAATCTTTTATTTTATTTTTTAAATGTAATTTTGTGAATGATATAATGTGCTACTAATATAAAAAGCACCTTAAAGGTGCTTTTTATATGCATGCTGGGCATGTCAGTGAATCTCCATTTTTATCTATTGTTATATTCAATATATATTGAGTTGCTTTATGTGACCAAGTTTCAGGTGTAGGTGATTCATTTATATATTGTGGCGCACATGACTTCAGCATTGGAGTACTAATACTCCCTCCAGGATCTAAAGCAACTACAGCCATGCCATGAGGTAATTCCAGTGCCATAGATTTAGTGATACCTTCAATTGCAAATTTTGAGGCACAATATGGCGCAAGCTCAGCTTCACCTTCTCTCCCCCAACTAGAACTCATATTAATGATAATTCCTTCTTTCCTAGCTACCATTGCGGGAACAAACGCTCTTATTACATTTACTACACCATTCACGTTTACATTCATTACATTTTCGAATTCTTGAGCCGTAATTTTCCAAAGTTGTGCATTTTGATTTACAATCGATGCATTATTTATTATCATATCGGGAGCCGTATGTCTATTAAGTATATAATTTGCCCAGTTGTTAACTTGCTGAGAATCTGAAACATCAATTACTTGAAAATCATGTATTTTACTGTACTGTTTTTTTAGTTCTTCAATTTTATCTTTTGAACGTCCACAACCATATATGTTCCACCCTAATTCATCAAATCGGTCAACCATCGCACGTCCTAACCCTTGTGTCACACCTGTAATAATTACAGATTTACCAATTTCTTTTCTCTGCATTTCTCTCATCCTCCTTCCCTATATCTTACTCTCTTCATTTTTATTCAGCCATTTACTATAGTATCAACTCAACTCATACTTTAGTAATGGTTTTGATATTGCATACATAAATAAAAAAAGTAACCATCATGGTTACTTTTTGCTATATATCTAAAAATTCATTGTTTATTTCATTATCGTTTTTACATTTCAACTTCTCTTTTCCACATTTTTCACACTGGTAAATATAAACTACACCTAATGTATCTTTTTTAAAATCCTCATTATCCTGCATCTTAATAAAAATATATTTATGTTTACAATGCGATTCACCCAAATAATTTTCAAACCACTTTTTCAACACAACACATTCCACCTTTATGATAGAACCTTTATTTAGCTGCCTTATTACATACTTTTATTTAAATATTCAATCTCATATTGCAATTTTTTAAATTGCTCAAAATGCATGGTAATAGATTGGCTACTACCATAATCAACATTTTGTTTCACTAATATAACACCCGTATCATGAAAAAGCGCTTCAAGTTCTTTCCTAATAGACACTTTCGCAATATGAGCTGTTTTAATTGCAGATAAAATTGCAATTTCATTAAACTTTAATTTTATTTCATTTGGACAAAATGCGTCTTCAACTAATATAACTTCATTACTATAAATTAGTGCAACAAGATTACTTGATTTGGCATCTGTTAAATCAACTTTTTTCATAATATCTTTCATTACATTTTGCCTCCTTTATTTTCGTATATATCAATTATACAAATTTTTTAAAAAAATTACTCAACTTTATTATATTAATTTTAACACACTTTTATTGAAATCCATGCTCCAAACGTTTTACTATTCCACAATTTTTATTATATGAACCATCTGGACTATAACTCCATATAGTAATGTTAACAACTTATTATAAAGCAGGTGAAAATTATGCCATCAGTTGTAGGGAATTTAGTTGTACAAAATAGTAATGGTTCATTTAACTTAGGTGATTTCTACAACGTTTCTCCAAAAGAAAATACGAAAGCTTATAATGGCTCTGGCGCATCAAACGTTGGTTTTGTTGTTAATACTTTTAGCGGTGTTAGCGCGACCAATACATTTGATTCTGACCTTGCAGATCAAAACCAAGTGGGTACAGCCTAATCTTATGTTCAACTTTTAGTATAGAAAATCTTAATTTGTCTATACTATAATCAGGCTGTTTGACAGCTCTTGTTGATTTTGGAGTACCCTATCTTTTTCTCCCTTTCCCTGGGGCTCAGCAGCTAGCACGAAGCTAGCTGCTTTTTCTTGTATTATTTGTCTCATAAATCAGAAATAAAAGAAGCTGCCATTTAATATTCAGCTTCTTTTACGTTATTTCAATAATATCCATAGCGTTAAATACGTAAGTTTTATAAAAGGCGTCTGTACAAATTACAATTTGTTTTACCGGATTGATATGTACAACAGTCATGTAGTTTGTTAGTATGTAACCATCTTCAAAATATGTTACCAATATTTCTTTCTCAGACAGTAATGACGTTAATAATTTATCAGAAATTCTCTCTTTTGCTTCGTTTGTTAAAAGCGGTTTTTGTACTTTTAATTTCTCTCCAATACTCTTTCTCATATTTAAAAGTTGTTCGGATATTACTGTAAACGGAACCCACTCTCTTTCTTCCTTTTGTATCTTTACATCGTTCATTTTTATCTCCTTGATCATTTATACATTTATTTAGCCATACTATCCCTTAGTTATTTTTAATACGCACTAAACTCGGATTTACTTCTAAACTATAATTAGGTTACCTCTCAAAAGAACATTCGTTCTTATTATACACGAACTTACGTTCTTTTGAGAAGAGCCATACTTATTATTTTTTAACAAAAAACATAATTTTATTTATCTCCATACTTTTTTCCTTTATCAAATAAACTTCTCATTTCTTATGTAAAATGCATATAACAACTAAAAGGCGACTTCACACAAAGTGAAATCGCCTTTTCTTAAAAAATATTTCAATGTTTATTTTTCTATCCTAACTAATGTTCTTTCTGGAATACATAATTCATCTATATTAAAATGATTTATTTTTAATTTCAATTCCCCTACTCGTTCCTTATCTTCATCACCAACCCAACAACTGAATAATTCGAAATAGTCTCCATCTTCCAAATAACCTTCCATAATCTTGCATAAAGTTAAAAGTTTTTCTTTCGCTTCTTTTTTTTCCTTTACGTTTTGCCACTCGACAAGTTCAATTCCCCAACTAGTTGAAACCTCATATATGTAATTTTTTTGGAATTGATACTCTTGTACCATTTCAAGCATACTTTCCTCTGCAAAACATGATCCAAAAACAATTACATCATTAGAATCGGGCTCCGTTAACGGAATTTCTACATTACAGCCTATGTAACTTGCTAAACTCATTTTATACTCCTCCAATATTCGTATAAAAAATACTTCATAGTATATTTATTTACTTAAATATAAAATCCCTGCCTAAACAAAAAAGTTTTAAATTTTTTCGTTTATTAACCATCTATAACTGAACACATATACTATGATGAACGAACTCACAAAGCATAAGAAAAGAGAGCATTTACAACACTCTCTTTTCTTACATACTCTATGAAACTTTACAAAACTGAATCAGTGATTTTTATTATTATATTTCATTACATATACTTAGGTTGTACTATTATATGTAACTCTCTCTCTGTATCCGCTTTTTTCGGATGACGAAAATAATTAAGTTCGTACTTTAACACTTTATACTCAACAATCCCGATTTTAATCCCTTTCGTTTCTTTTAATATAGCTAATAAATCACTTACATTTTCATCATATGACTCAAAAATTTTCGCGCCGCCCTCTCCTTGAAAGATTACTTTCATATATTCTCCCCACCTTAATTTATTGATGTGGTAAATGACGCGTTTAATACGATTCATTATTTATCCTAAAATTTTCACACCAAAAAGAACATCCTTTCCATTCGAATGCTCAGCTTTTTACTAATTATCCATATTAAATATTTATTCAAAAACATTATATGTATTATTTTTTAAATTATGTTCGATATCCATTATTTCCCATTGTAATTCTTAATATTTAAATGTAATATTGTATTGTCTTACTATCTATTTATAACTCACACACTAATTAGAAAAGGGAACTCTATATGAGTTCCCTTTTCTAATTATGATTACAATCATTATTTCTTTTCTAGAAATTTAAATGTATCTTTAAATTCTTTATTATTCACTTTAATATCAGCATCTTTCAATAAATCATTGACTACTTGTTGTTTCCATTTACCTGTCGTATCTTGTAGTCTTTGTTGTTCTAAATCTTTACGAATTTTTTCCTTTACTTCATCAAATGGCTTCAATTCTTTTTTATCCGTCACTTTAATAATATGGTAACCGTAAGTTGTTTTAACTGGATCACTTACTTGGCCTGCATCTAATTTATACGCAGCTTCCTCAAATTCTTTCACAGTTTGTCCAGGAGCAAAACCAGATATTTCCCCGCCCTGTTCCTTTGAACCAGTATCTTCTGAATACTGTTTTGCTAAGGCAGCAAAATCTTCACCATTATTTACTTTCTCCTTTACTTCTTTAGCTGTCTTTTCATCTTTCACTAAAATGTGACTTACTTTCATTTCTGGTTTATAGTTATTTTTCACATCTTTTTCTGTGACTGTTGCTTTAATCGCTTTCTCAAATGCAATTTCTGGCTTCATTTTTTCTTTTAATTCATCTTCATTTTTCAATCCAAGTTGTTCTAAAGTTGATTTAAAGTTCTCACCCATTTTATCTTTTGCTTCTTCTACTTTCTTTTTTGCTTCCTCATCCGAAACTTTATATTTATCTAACAATGCCTTACTTAACATCATTTGATATAAAGTACTTTCTCCATATTGTTGTCTTAATTCTTTACTTAATTCTTTCTCTGTAACATTTCCTACTTTTGATGTTACTACGTTGTCTGAAGAACCACATGCAGATAATGCTAGCATCACGCATGAAATAATTGTTCCAATAAATATTTTTTTCTTTTTCAATTCAAATACCTCACTTTTATCATTATGCAAATTAACTATACACAGGCATTGTGAAAACAGTGTGTTTTCTGCATGTAATTCATTTCATATGAGTTGACTATGTATCATGCATTTCCATTTTTAAACATAAAGAGTCTTCTTACTATTATGTATAGTAAGAAGACTCTTTACATACACCTCAAAAACAATACGGCTGCTATAGTTACTTAATACTTACATGTTCTTCAGGTATCCAACTATTCTGCCCGATATCTACCGCATTTCCCACTCTACCCCACACTCGAAAAGATGTCGATCCATCTATATTTCCTTTATAATTCATACATTCAGGCTCTTCATAATAATTTACTCTGTAGCCGACAGGATATTTCGAAGTTGCATAAAACCATTTCACCTTAAAATGTTTTAAATATGCCCACTGCTTATCGTTCCCTAAACAAATCATATCTTGCTCACCGCCTCCCCAATAACCTGTTAAGATTAAATATGGAATTTTCTGAGTGAGTGCACCTGTAAATTGAGGATTCATGGGGTTCTCATATAAATTTATTCCGTATCCATCAGGATATTTCGAAACTGCAATACCAATGCCATTCGGTTGCTGTTTATACACTATGTTAGATTGATTTGCTTTGTTCGAATCTATAAACCAAGAAAGTGACTTATTTCCTACTAATCGATTCAGATCACATTTCCCAATCCCAGGAACATTCCCTGAATCCGTATATTGCCAAATATCACATGGATATGCTGGCTTATTCCCTCCATAACGAGGGATCCATACGAAATCAGCTTCAATATTACGTGCTCCAAATGATAAATACATGTGATGCCCTACATATAATCCTACTTTTTCCGCACCTAAACGGCGTAATTCATCAATAAATGCCTGTGTCCCGCCTTGCATATCTGCCATCGTTTGAACTTCTACGTCCGCCACCCAAAACTTAGCTGATTGATCACCACGATTCCAAAAATCTTGTGCCTCTTTCTTTGCATCAGCAATAGATATAAAACGGCAAAAAGCATAATTACCGAATGGGATACTATACTTTTTCATTTCACTAACATAATTTTGATACATAAAATCCACCGTATTAGAGCCATCTTGAACTCTAGCAATCACTAAATCTAGCTGAGATGCTGCAATATCCCAATTGATAGTTCCATTCCATTTTGAAATATCTACAATATAACCCATACATTCCAGCTCCTTTTTAATGTCTTATTCATAGCTTGTTTTATTGTAAGCCTTATCTCTCTAAAACTAGCTATCTATAATATAAATAAAAAGAATCGTTACTGTTTTAAAAAATATATTCTCTTTCAGAAATATTTCTATTAACTTTAACATATATACCATATAAAACATTCTCATATTTGAAATATACCCTACTATTCATTTGTTATGTAATCTCGTCCTATCAATCCAGGTATCAATCATTTTTACGGATATTAGAAAACATCCCCCTACATTATTAAATTAAAACTTCCAAACTTAACGCATGCACTAAAATAATATAATTACCACCAACAGGAATAAGCGGCCCAACTGTAACAGTTGGATCAGCACCTATTGAATTTTTTAATTCATTAAAATATGTGATCCACGGTGGCGAAAGCTGAGCTTGTACATTTTCTTCCACTATTTTATACTACCTCCTTATACAATTCTTACTAACATAATATGTAGAAAATAAAAAAATGCATTAGTTATATTAACCATTTGCGTATTTATTGATTATATTAATTAAACGTTTTATTTCGCATTCTCAATTTCCCCTTTACATCTTTAAGCAATTTTACTACTATGAAATTCTTTATTATAAGCAAATCCACTGAAGTTTCATATTATACTAATACGACTCTACATCCTTTAACTTATAATACTCAATATTAGGAGCTGATTTCATGGAAAAAAAACCTATCGTGTTCAAAATCCCACCAAATTCAAAACTAAAAGTTACATTTTTCGGTCCTTGTAACGAAGTAATTACAAATGTGTCTATAATTAATCAACTATGCACCCCTAAATGTCAAACTATCACGCAATATCCAGACTTTAAGAAATATGTGACTGAAGTACGATCGCTATCCCGTTGTTAGTCCGCATAATGTACGATTTTCACAAATTTGTTACCTAAAATAACTGAGAAAGAAAATAAATGCATTCCTAAACTAAAATTACACATTTTATGATATTCCATTGATAATTCATTGATTTTTTACACGTTTTTATTAAAAGAACATATATTATCGTATGGAGATTATCCACTCATAAAACCTATCTTTCTTTAGAGCGTACTTATTATGTATGCTCTTTTTTTATGCAACCGTCCCCCTTCTAAATTGACCAATAATATATTAAAATTCTTTATATACTCAAGGAGGTCAAATATGTTCAAGCTGCATCCAATACTACTCATCTTAGGATTGATTTTGTTTTTATATAGTGTAATCGCCTTTATGTTATTCTTTTCAGTGTATTAGTATTACCTTCACAAATCTATGTTCAATATATAATTTCTATATAGTAAAGAAAAAACGTAACGATACGATCTTTTATGTATTCCTTCTTTCTTGTTCTATAAGAAAACTAGTAAACTTACTAACAATGAGTTTGTACAAGCATGTTACTTATTATTCTGTTTATTATCTGAAGAAGATTGAAACCCTTACAAATTAAACTATACTTAACCTGTTTACTTATATATTTTAGAAAAACAATAATAATCCCCCACCATTTGGTAAGGGGATTAACTAAACCTACTAAAAAACATTTAATGATCTGTTTTATTTAATTGGAGAAGGAAATCTTGCCACTTCAAAGTGAACCGTATTTACACCATTAACATTTTGTACAATTACGCCAGCAATACTACTTTCTGCAAAAATTTCAACTACATCTCCTGCTTCTAATTGAAGAATAGTAGTTACGGAAACATCATTATTAAAAAATACTCCTGTTCCAAAGAAATCATTATCTATCGCTATTGCTGGATTTCCATTCACACGAATTTCTACTCTAGCTCTGTAATTCACATTAAAATCATTTGGAGAAAATGTTATATTTCCTAATACACTATATACCCCTCTAGTTTTCGGAGTGAAAATGGATGTTACTGGATTATATTCATTCGCTAGATCAAATTGTTCATTTTGAAATAATACTTTAACAGGAGTATTTGCTAGAACAGGTTGATTAACTGTATTCACAGCTCTAAATGCCGATGCCCTTACAAGCTCCTCTTTCTTATCATCACAACACTTCACCTTTACATACTTCCTATCACATTTACTACTTTTCCTATAACAATCATGACTTTCCTTTTTGTAATCTTTACAATACTTACAGTAATAATAAGACATAGTTAGTCCCCCTTTACACTTATTTTTACATAGTATGCTATATAGATTAGAATAGCTTGGACGACCTGTTACTATTTTTAATAGAGTAAAAAACCCTCACCATTTCGGTGAGGGTTTACCTTTAAGCTTCTGTAAACTCATTGTTTAATGACTTTATTTAATTGGAGAAGGAAATCTAGCTGCTTCAAAATGTGCACCATCTTCTAAAGGACTTAAAACTCCATCTATACTACTTTGTGCATAAATCTCAACTTCATCCCCTGCATTCAATTGAACAATCGTCGAAACACTTACTACATTTCCAAAACTTATTGGACCAAAAAAGTCATTATCTATAGCTATCGCTGCGTTTCCATTCACACGAATTTCTACACGCGCTCTATAATTTAAAGTTGGATCGTTTGGAAAGAAACCAATCGTTCCAATAATAGAATATACTCCTTTAGTCTTCGGCATAAAAATAGATGTTGCTGGATTATACTCATTCGCTAAATCAAATTGTTCATTTTGAAATAACACTTTCACAAAAGTATTAGCAGGAACATTTTGATTTACTGTATTTCTAGCTCTAAATGCGGATGCTCTAACAAGATTGTCCTTGTTATCATGGCACTTACTAGTGTTCTTACAACAATCATGATGCTTCTTTTTATACTCCTTACAATA
This sequence comes from Bacillus sp. 196mf, assembly GCF_003217275.1. Lineage (NCBI taxonomy): Bacteria > Bacillati > Bacillota > Bacilli > Caryophanales > Bacillaceae > Bacillus > Bacillus sp. 196mf. The sequence continues at coordinate 231,865 of NZ_QJTG01000002.1, read as the reverse complement.
CTTACAGTAGTAATAACAAGACATACTAATTCCCCTTTCAAACTTATTACTACATATTATGTAAGATTGATTTATAAGGTTTGGACTAGCTATTTTTATTATTCATAAGGGCGCTATTAACCTGCACCCTTATTTATATACACCACTTCATTCCTTACTAGTTATAAGTTGTATACAGTTCCATATGGAATAGTAAGAAAAGAACTTCCGTACGGTGTAACATGATGTACTGGGTAAAAATACTCTACGGATGAATAATACGGTTGTACACCTTGCTGCTGCATTTGCAATTGTTGTTGCATTTGCAATGCTTGTTGAATAGCTTGGACTGTACTTTGTGCTCCACTATACGTTATAGATGTACCATACGCTGGTCGCATACCAGTTTCAGAATTAAAATATGAATAAAACATGATTTTCAGCTCCCTTCCCGTATAAGTTATTACAAATTATATTATGATTCTTTATTTCAGTGGGTACTATAAAGGTAGTCCACTCGCTTATATTCAAATAACAAAATAAAAAAGTAGCTGCTAGACTACTTTGACTCCTTCTTATTACCAAATGAAATGATATACATATTCTCCTGTTACACGCTCATTAATTCCCGCAACCCTGACGAACCTAAGTAAATCCGCCCCTTGCAGAAAATATATCGACATCGTAACCGGTACTTGTGACCACATGAATTGAAAAAGCTCATTCACCCTCTGATTCGTCGTAATGATTAAATCATTTACAGGTCCATGATTCCATGCAGAGGTTTGAACTGAAGTGAAAGAAAGGTCTTTTCCATTAACCACTATTCTTGATACGCTTTGAGTTATGTCCACAATAATCCCCTCCAACATTACAAAAATCGGACCTTTTTTAGTTCATATTATTATAAATATTCTTAACTGCAATAAATGTTTAAGGCAAATCCCTAATAAAGTGAAACTTTAATCAGCCCTCACCAATCGGGCTTTTACGGGCATCCCGACTCCACCTAACTTCTTTGCTTCCGCTGAATTTTGAGGTGAGGATCTTACTGCCCGTTAATGCGAGATAAATTTTTTTATTCATATCCCTTAATTCCCGTTACAACCATATAATTTCTAACCTTATTCAATTTTTGTAATTAAAATAAAAAATAGCTAATTCACTACTTAAAAAGTAAAAAAAGCATCAGATTGACTAGTATGTAGATGGTTAAATGAATGTAAAATGTTTTTAAATTATCTACTCTTTTTTTAGTTTGGAAGTAACTCTCATCTCGTCCCATCTTTATACACCACTTTCTTAATCACACTGAACGCAATATTCAATTGATGAGTTTGTCATTTCGTTACCTCCAATTAACGCCTTTGTTCAATGTAGTAATTTTCTTGTATAATAAAAGTTAATTAATCTAGAAGGGACTGAATTATGCGCAGATATCAATATTTTTAATCTACCTATCATTACAACATAACGGAGGTAAAAGTATTGATTACAGAACTACACTCACAGAGATTATATTTAAGGAAAATGAAAGCATCTGATTCACTAAGTATGTTTAAAATATGGTCTGATCCTGATGTTACTAAATTCATGAATATAAGTAATTTCACTGATGAGAACCAGGCAAAAGATATGATTCAATTCCTTAACGAACTCGCTAAAAATAATAAAGCTATACGTTTTACTATTATTGAAAAAGAATCTAATCACATTATCGGTTCATGTGGCTATAATTCCTTAGATTTTGAAAACTCAAAGACTGAGATTGGCTATGATATTTCAAAAACATTTTGGGGTAAAGGATATGCACCTGAAGCAATATCCTCTTTATTAGATTATGCTTTTACACATCTAAAACTAAATCGTGTTGAAGCAAAAGTTGAACCTGCAAATGTAAATTCCATAAAAGTATTAGAAAAATTAAACTTTACTTTTGAAGGTACTCTGAGAAAGAGCGAAAAATCAGCTGGAAAGCTTATCGATTTAAATATCTATTCGAAATTAATAAGCGATTAATTTTAGTCCCTCTGCCCATACTCAATCAAAGTGTGGGCTTCTTTAATTTTTGTATAAAATTCAAAAGTTTGACACAATCCTGGAAAAAGCTTATAAAGAAAAGTGAGGTTTCGTTATTTTCACACTTAGTAGCGCAGTCATGTTACATACAATTTTATAAGTGTGAACGAACTACAAAACTAAAAAACAAATAATAAGTTTGCAACATGTTTGCAAATACGAATTTTGCATATAAATTCGTGTGATATTGAAAGGAGTTTTACTTATGAAAGAAATTAAAACAGAACAAGAATTCAAAGACATCATCGCAAGCGAGGAGCCTGTAGTTGTTAAGTTCTTTACTACATGGTGCCCAGATTGCGTACGTATGGACAACTTTATCGGAGATGTAATGGAAGAGTTCAATAAATTTGAATGGTATTCTATTAATAAAGATGAGTTTCCAAGTATCGCTGAAGAGTATCAAGTAATGGGTATTCCAAGTTTACTTGTATACCAAAATGGTGAGAAGTTAGGCCACTTACATAGTGCTAACGCAAAAACTGAAGAGCAAGTTACTGAGTTTTTAGAAGCATACTAAAATAAAAGCCCTCTGGAAAATATTTTTCAGAGGGCTTTCATCTATTTTCACACTTACCTTTTGACGTTTTTCATCGTTTAATGAATTACACCTTGTCATTATAAGAATAATACATAGTAAGAAAAGTATTCGTTTCCTCATCCATCTCCCCTCCTATCTCTTTAGTAAATAAACTCCAATTCGGTTTACACCCTGACTTTGTACTTTTCAACATATTTTTCCTTCACGAAACTTTGTTATCCCCTTCTTAAAAAGCTATAAAACGTCAACAATGTTTGTATAGACCCACACGACTTTCGTTTGATACTCTATTTATAGAAAGAATTCCTTTAAAGAAAGGTGAGTGATTAAAATGGATACTCTTTCTCATAAAGAAGCTGATAAAGGTGCTATTGTCAGCATTATGGCCTACATATTTTTATCCTCTATGAAAATCATCATCAGTTATATTACCCTCTCTAGTGCATTACGTGCTGACGGTTTAAATAACTTAACGGATATCGGTGCTTCTTTAGCGATATTAATTGGTCTAAAAATATCTCGTAAACCTCGTGACCCAGATCATCCGTATGGGCATTCGCGGGCCGAACAAATCGCATCACTTGTTGCGTCCTTCATTATGGCAACAGTCGGATTAGAAGTTGTTATTAGTGCCATTCAATCTTTCTTAAATCCGAAACAAGCAGCACCTAATGTACTCGCTGCATGGGTTGCTCTATTTTCTGCTGTCGTTATGTACTGCGTGTATTTGTATACGAAAAAAATTGCAGCACGAACAAAAAGTAAATCATTAGAAGCCGCTGCAAAGGATAATTTATCAGATGCACTCGTAAGTATTGGTACTGTAGTAGGTATTGTCGGTTCTCAGTTCCAAATGCCTATTTTAGACCCTATTGCCGCTTTAATTGTCGGTCTTATTATTTGTAAAACTGCATGGGAGATTTTCGTAGAATCTTCTCATATGCTAACAGATGGAATTGATCCTGATAAAATGGAGGAATACGCTGATGCTATTGAACATATTGGCGGTGTGGAAAACATTGTAGATATTCGAGCTCGTATGTACGGGAATCAAACGTACGTTGATATTACAATTGAAGTAGATGCTCGTATGGATGTTGGAGAAAGTCACTGTATTACTGACAATATCGAGGCTATGCTTCGCAAAAAGTTTGGAATTTACCATGCACACATTCATGTTGAGCCAATGAAAAAAGAACCTATTATGACATAGGTTCTTTTTTTATGAACGTTTTATGAAATATAACACATAAAACGAGCCAGCTACCGCCAGCTGCCCATCCTGCTAATACGTCAGATGGATAGTGCACGCCAAGATATATTCGGCTAACTGAAATAGATAATACAACAAAGCTTGCTATAAGAATAATTAATAATTTTTTATGCAATGAAATACGATCTTCAGTAATTGTGACGTATGCAATAAATCCTAAAAAAGCAGTAGCATTCATCGTATGACCGCTCGGAAAACTATATCCAGTTGCAGTAACAAGCTGCGTGACATCAGGTCTTGCTCGTTCGTACCATAGTTTAAGCATACTGTTTAAATAACGAGATCCGTAGTAATTAATTGTTAGAAGTAACGCACTAAGCAACTTTTTTCTAACGAGAAAATACATTACAAGAATAATGAGTAATGGAAAATATATTCTTTTTGAACCGATAAAAGACACCCAAGTAAAATAGGTCGTCAAATAATCGTTTCGAAAGCTTTGAATAAAATGTGCGACTATATTGTCAAAATTCTCAATACAAGCGGTATGATACGAAAGTGATAATACGACAAAACAAATGAGTAACGTAAAACTTAGCAAGTATAAATGTCGATATCGTTTCACATACATAACCTCACTATGCAAAAAAATGGAGCGGTTGTTTTAGTTTTCCTCTCCATTTCTTTTTTATGCATAGTTTATTAAAAAATATAATTATTAATTTTTTGCTTCATCTCAGGGATATCTTCTCTTGTTACGGTAAAACGAATCACCTTCTCATCAAGATCAAGCGCCTCAGCGAATAATCCAGCTAAACCACGGGATTTTCTATCTACTTCCATAATAATTTCTAGTCGGTCGTATGCACGTGGCAAGATTAATAATTCTAATTCATCTAATTTCCCATAATGCTCTCCAGAAACCGGAATAAACTCAAATTCTTGTGCGAATGGAACTTGCTTACGTAATCGATGCGGTAATTCTTCACATTCTATATGACGTGCTTTAAACCCTAATTCATTTACACTATCTAAAACACTACTTAATAATGCATTGGGTAACACTTGAACGTAGTCGCGGTCACTTGGGTCTATACTACGTTTAATATCAAGACCTGTATGAATCCAAACCGTTTTCATACCAAGTGTAAGTGGTGCTTCAATTGGCATTGGAAAAGAAAATGGAATTTCAACTTTTTCATTCGGTTCTACAGAAAAAGGTTCTGTTAAGCGTACTCGCTCTAAATCATATGTTGCTGTTACTTTTTTATCATCCACTTCTCGTACATACGACGTCGATAATGTTAAGTAAATGCTTTCAATTTGTTGGCTAACTGAACCTCCAGTTATATGAACCTTTCCAACTATTTCTTCCCCAACAATATACTCATCTTTTTCAAGAACAGTATCTACCTTTGCACTTCCAATACCAACGCTTGCTAAAAACTTTTGAAACATGGAGTCTCCATCCTTTCTAAAGCAGAAGCTACATCTTGTTTTAAATCTTGTACATTCTCATAGTACGGCGTTTTTATTTGTAACATTCGCATAAGCATTTCGCGATTATAATTTTCCAAAGTTAATTCTTCGTACCATGGTTTTTCCTGTTTTTCATTAGATTCATATCCTGCATATAATAAAAATAATGAGAAATGACCGAGCGCATAAAAGTCGCTACGAAATTGAACTTCTCGCATCAAAGCTTGTTCACCTTCGTAAGTTGTAGCTCGCTCATCATCCTCACCTTTCCATTTAGCTAATCCAAAATCAATAATACTAATTTGATTTTCTTTCATTAATATGTTTGGAATGCGTAAATCTCGGTGAATAATGCCTTCACTATGAAACACCGATACAATTTCTAATATTTCATATAAAATCTCAAAAACTTCACGTTCTGTATATACATACTCATCTATGAAAATATAATCTTCAAAATTTTTACCAGGCATGTACTCCATCACAAAGAAGCTCTTTTTCTCCCATATGAAATGATCATATAGACTAGGAATTGCATGATAATTTAATGTTTGTAAAATCATTTTCTCTTGTTCAAATGATTTTCTACCAGACTCATATCTTTGTTTACTTTGTCTTAATTGTTTTAAGACTTTATATCTATTTATTTGCAAATCATTAACAACATATGTAACCCCATAACTGCCCATTCCAATTACTGATTCAATTTTATAACGCTCTGCAACAATTGTATTTTTTCGCAGTGGTCTATCAAATAATGCTAGTACACGACGCCATTTCATCAGCTACTTGAAAAGAAGCTACGGCTTTTACGTTTTCTTTTATAATGTTGATGTCCATAACCAGATGAACGTCGTTTATAATCGCTACTTGAATACGAGCGCCCTCTACGACGATAATCACTACTTGAATACGAATGATATTTTTTCTTTCCTAATAAAGAATCAATAATTTTTTTGAACATTACTTCACCTCTTGAGTAAAATTTCCTTTTCATTATACCAATAATTATTGACTATATTTGTGACAGGTTTGTAAAGAGTAAAAAACGACGAGTTATGCCCGTCGTTACTTTCATTCATCCTCTTCATCAAAAACTTCATCAATCATGCATTTCTCTAATAAATACTCAAATGTAATATCTGCGAGATCTTCAATTTCTTCTCGTTTTGGGACGTACCCTCTTTCAATTAGTTGCTCATAAAAAAACTCCGCAATCTCTTCCGTATCAATCACGACTTCAATTTCCTTCATGAGCATCACTCCTTTATTTCTGTTTTATGAAAAAATCTCAAAATTATGTATATGAGATTAGAAAAATAGATTTTATTTTTTTATAGGTCATAAGCTTTGGACGAGATGCATACGATTGTAGTACAAGCTATTCAAAGGGGGAAATAATAATGGAAAATCAATATGAAGTAGGACAAACAAAAGAAGAGTTCATGCATGAAGATCAATGGGCAGACTCTCTTATAAAGTGGCTTTTTATTTTTTTAATAGTTGTAGGCATACCTTATACTGCATATGTTGTTGTTCAATTTATTCTCTCTTTCTAGTTAACTATTTTTTCTCTGTCAATTTAACTAAATAATTATGAACAACATCCATTACAATTTTATATTCTTCATCTTTAAATGTATCGAACAATAATTGATAATCGTTATAAATATCAAGTAATCCATCAATGATTTCTTGACGATTCGTCTTAACACTCACTTTTTTCGAGTTGTTAATTGACTTTAACTTTCCTAAATCCAATTTATTCATACCTGCTTTATCTTGTTTCAGTTTCTTCAAAATTGCATTTGCCGTTTGAGCATTTGCAAGTAACGTTAAATCTGACTCATCCGCTTCTAACCATTCACCATCCGTAATCCGTGACAATTCATAAATTGTATCTTCCCATGCGTCATTCTTATATCTCCATACTTCTGTACGAAAACCAACAATACGGAAAACATCTTTATCATATCCAGTTACTTGCACAAGATCACCAAACGTGAAATTATAATTTAATTCAATCCACTCCGTATCGCCCTTTTTCATATCTTGCTCTGTAACGTGCTGCAATGTTTGCTCTACGTAAAATCCATCATGATTATTGACTTCGTATACATAAACTCCATCTAAAACCTTCATATTTGTGATTTTCCCAACGGTTCCATATAGCGTAATCACGACTATGTCCCCTACGTTGTATTTAGGTTGTTTTTTTCTTGCCATCTCTATCTCTCCTTTTTTTGACGTCGTGATTTTGATATCAGTATATGCAACCTACATAAAAACGCTTATCACAGAAGCTTATATTCATAAATTTTTTCAATAAAAATTATAATCTTATAAAATTTACGTTACACTCAAAAAAAAGCTAGTAACTAGACTAGCTTCAAATCAACAAATTTCGTATAAAAAAACATACAGAATACTTCACTTTAAACAAAGTAATGTATTCTGTATGTTTTCAAATAGTTTTTATCTATCTTGTATGTATAAATCCCAGGCTTCATCAAATATAGACATACTTTCTAGCATTCCGCTCAACTCTAAGTATGAACTAATTTCATCATAGTCTTCAGATTGCTTCGGAAAACTTAAATCATCATACATCGCCTCTGCTAAATCTGAAATTTCATTTCTAAATAAAGCTGCACGATGCTTCATCATATAATGGTAAAATGTTTTTTTCAAAAATATTCCCTACCTTTCTAACTTGGGTACATTATACAAGGCGAAAAAGAAAAAAACCAGCATAAAAGCTGGTTAAAAGTCGAAATAATTTCTTTTTAATAGACGCGGTCTTCCCATTAATTCTTCATACGTTAGTTGTTTTGGTAAATCTTTCGTGTAAATTAAAAATAATTGATCTTCAATTTCTTTTACTGTATGGTCTGATTGATAGTCCATCCCGCACGAGGAACAAGAAATACATGGTGTCTTTTGGATTTCAATGGCTTTCGTACCATCTGGTAATTCCCAATATACAGTATTCAAGCTTTCTTTCGCTTCTGTACTGTCACACCACATACAATTCATACTGCATCACCCTCAGTTTTTTTGTCGTTTTCTTCTAATTTAGCCATTTGTGCTTGATATTTTTTATCTTTTAATTGATCACGCTTATCACGTTTATCTTTTAAAGATGCATGCGTATCATTATCTTCATAGTCTTTACGACGGTTCATACGCTGTAAGTCGTCTGGAACGAGGTTAAATTTCTTATCGCTCATAAGACCTGCGATACCAACATCTGAACGTTTTTCTTCGTAGTTCGGATAAATCTCTTTAAAGTATCCTTCCGCTCTTCCTGGAATATAGCTCTCTGGCTCTGGATACGTCGTAATAACACCTTCAAAGTTACGAAGTACAACTTTATCTGCACTTTGTGAGATTAAATAGTTTGGTTGAAGTGCAATTTTACCGCCTCCACCTGGCGCATCAACAACGAATGTCGGAACAGCATAACCAGATGTGTGTCCACGTAAACCTTCAATAATTTCAAGACCTTTAGATACTGGTGCACGGAAGTGACCGATACCTTCAGATAAATCACATTGATAAATGTAATATGGACGTACACGGATTTTTACTAAGTCATGCATAAGTTTTTTCATAATTGGAACGCTGTCGTTAATACCAGCTAAAATTACTGCTTGGTTTCCGACTGGAACACCAGCATTCGCTAACATTTCACATGCCTTTTTCGATTCTTCAGTAATTTCAATAGATGTATTGAAATGTGTATTTAACCATACTGGATGGTATTTTTTAATAATGTTACATAAATTTTCTGTAATACGTTGTGGGAATACTACTGGTGCTCTCGTTCCGATACGAATAATCTCAACATGCGGAATCTCACGTAAATTTTTTAATACATATTCTAAAATTTTATCGTTAATTAGAAGTCCATCACCACCGGAGATTAATACATCTCGTACTTGTGGTGTTTCACTAATATAAGCAATCGCATCATCTAATTGTTTCTTCGGTACACCCATTCCAATTTGTCCACTAAAACGACGGCGTGTACAGTAACGACAATACATAGAACATTGATTTGTTACTAAGAATAGTACACGGTCCGGATAACGATGTGTTAGCCCTGGAACTGGTGAATCTTCATCTTCGTGAAGCGGATCTTCTAAATCATATTTTGTTTTATATAACTCTTCCGAAATCGGTACTGATTGCATCCGAATCGGACAGCGTGGATCATCAGGATTCATTAGCCAAGCATAGTACGGTGTAATGTTTAACGGGATCGTTTTCGTTGAAATTTTAACGCCCTCTTCTTCTTCAGGTGTTAAGTTAATTACTTTTCTTAAGTCATCTAACGTTTTGATCGTATTCGTTAATTGCCAAACCCAATCATTCCATTGCTCTTCAGTAACATCTTTCCATAATTCGATATCCTTCCAGTGACGATTTGGTTTGTATACATCATGTAACATTGCTATTCCCCCTTTTTATACGCTCATCCTTTATATAAGCAATAGTTATGCCAACTTTACATTGTTGATAAGTAAATGTGCGGAGAACCCTATTACATAAGCGAAAAAATATTTTTAAGCGTTGTATGAAATCAATACTTAACATCATATTCATTACTTTTTATATATGTAAACGCTCTTTTATTCGTGCAAACACACAAAAACCGCCGATTATTCGGCGGTTTTGTCGTACTTGCTCAGTTTATATTGAAGCGTTTGACGAGGGATACCTAACATTTTTGCGGCTTGTAATATATTCCCTTCCGTTTCAATCAACGCTTGATCTATTAATTCTTTTTCTGTTTGATGAAGTGCTTCTCTAAGTGGCATTATACCCTTCTTCTTCGAAAAATTCTCTTTCCGAAATGTACGTGGTAAACAATTGGCTGTTAATGTATTCCCTTCTGCAATAATAACAGCATGTTCAATCGTATGTTTTAACTCTCGGACATTTCCAGGCCACTGATAAGCTTGCAGTCTATCTTTCGCTTCCTCATCAATTTGAAGTACACCTTTTTTATAACTTTTATTATATTCTTTCAAAAAATAAGATGCTAATAATAGTACATCCTCAGTTCTTTCACGAAGCGGTGGGATATATAATGAAAATACGTTTAAGCGATAATATAAATCAGTGCGAATTTTATTCTCTCGTAAACATATTTCTGGAGGCTGGTTCATTGCGGTAATAACACGAACATCTACTTTTCTCGTCTTATTATCACCAATTCTTCTAATGACTCCATCTTCTAACACTCGTAACATTTTTGCCTGCAAATCAAGAGGCATTGAATTCAGTTCATCTAAAAATAATGTACCACCATCAACAAGTTCAAATAGCCCAGCTCTTTCAATCGCTCCTGTATAGCTTCCTTTTGTCGTTCCAAACAATAAACTTTCTAATAGCGACTCTGGTAAAGCTGCACAGTTTTGTGCAATAAATGGCTTGTTTTTTCTTTTAGAAGCTTCATGAATTGCTTGTACGAACAGTTCTTTTCCTGTTCCTGTTTCACCATATATTAAAACATTTGCGTCTGTTGGTGCTACTTTTTGTGCTAACTCTTTCGTCTGTTTAAACCGCGTATCATTTGTCACTATCGTCTCAAATGCAGCATGCTTTTTAATCACTTTTTTTCTAGATGATCGCTTTATTTTCGACTGTAAGTCAACAATTGTGTCAGTAAGTTTTTGAATTGTAGAGTAATCCTTTGCAATTTCAACAGCCCCAGCAATATTCCCATCTATAAAAATAGGTAACGTCGTATTTACTGTACAAACATCTTCACCATTTAAATTTTGATAATGCTGTGCTTGATGTACGATAGGTTTTTTTGTATCTAGTACTTTCATCAATGTACTCGTTTCCCTTGATAAAGACGGGAACGCTTCTAACAGATGTTTCCCTAACACTTTTTCAATCTTCGATCCATCGTGTTTTGCAGCTACAGAATTATAAAATATTGTAATTCCATTCTCATCTACAGCGTGTATAGCCTCATCAATACTGCCCAAAATCGCTTCAATGACTTCTTGTGTCGAAACTGCTAGCAATGTCATCCCCCCTCTTGCCGAAAATCCAGCAATTACATGCCGAATTTTCGGCACACCTATGTGCGATTGTAAGCATGACGATTCCGTTCTATAATTTTGACCAATTTTATATTTTCATTAGATAACTCGAAACTCTAATTAGTACAGCTTTTCGAACACCCAGCTCCACCTAACTGTTTTGCTTTACAGCCGAATTTTGAGGCGGAAGTTTTACTGCTTTCGAATAGCTAGAAAGATCTTTCACCCATATATTCATATCTTCCAACTTATCGAAAATGTAGCAATTATTCGCCAGTCTTCCTGTATACGTATAACCTAATTGATGAAAGGCAGCATTCATTCCGAAAGAAAGCGATCGAGCAATTGTATAGGAGCAGAAAATAGATCTTTCTCGAAGCTCTTCCTCTAATTTAATTAGTAAACTTTTCATAAATCCATGTTTACGATATTCAGGTAAAGTAGCACAATTCGTTAATTCTGCATTCCCTTCTTTTATATTCATTTCTGCAGATGCTGTACTAATAATTTTTCCCTCATATTCATATACGTAGTAAATTGTATCGTCTTCTTTCATCGTCTGTAATACATAACTCGCTTCATTTAAAGGTGTCGGATACACTTCAAATACTTTTCCGAATACAGTTGCTAATTCTTCTGCATCTTCTTCAGTCGCTTTTCTCAGCAAAAATTTCTCTGGAACTACTTTTTCTTTTATTTCTTTTCCTTTTACACCGCTTAATATAGTATCTTCCTCAGTCCAATGCATACTATTTCGTCTTTCATCATTATTATATTTCACCAAAAAGTATGCATCGTGTCCTTGAAAATAATGAGGTATCGTTGCTTCCAACAAAAAACCGAAAGAGAGCCATGTTGAAACATGCTCTCCCTTTCCTTTAATAATACATTTAGTGAAAGAATGTTCCTCTGCTAGTTCGTCAATTGTCTGTATAATACTTTCAACATTTCCTGTATAGTGATCTACCCGAATACGCTTATTAAAATAATCTAAAACGCCTTCTACTGTATAACAATTCGTCTGTTCTCTAAAAGATTCATAGTATTTCATTTTTTCACCTCACACCAATCTAGTAATGTACATGCAATAATTTTTGCGGCAGCTATCATTTTATCAACTTCTATATATTCGTTTGGATAGTGTGCTACTTTCGTCTCTCCTGGACCAAATACTATTGTTGGTACGTTTGCAATTTGTGTAAATAAACCTCCATCAGTCCCCCACGGAGATGCTTCAATAATTGGTTCGTTCTCTTCGATTTCAACAAAGTTGTGATGAAGTGTTGTAATGAGTTCATGATTCTCTTCTAATTCACCAGGAACCCATCTCGCTCCAAACCACTCTACTTCTACTGGATTTTCAACAAACCAATTGTCCACATCATTTAATTCAACAATCCAATTCTCAAACTCTTCTTTTGCCGCCTCTATAGTCTCATTCGGCGCAACACCGCATCTTCCTTCTAAAATTAATTCATCTGGAACAGAACTTGGCCAACTCCCTCCTTCAATTTTCCCAATGTTAATTGGAATTGGAATCGGAATCCCTTTAAATAACGGATCTGTAATTCGACTATTTCTTTTCTTCTCTAGCTTTCTTACATGTTCTATAACAAACATACTTTTTTCAATTGCACTAACCCCTTCATAACGCGTTCCACCGTGTGCAGCTTTCCCTTTTACACGTAAACGAAACCACATGGAACCTTGTTGTTTCGGGAAAAACTTCATATTAGTAGGCTCTGGAATAATGACACCATCTGCCTTATATCCTCGTAATATAGTTGCTAATGTCCCTGCTCCGCCACTTTCCTCTTCTATTACACTTTGAAAATAGATGTCTCCTTTTAATTCAATGCTAGATTCAATAATCGCTTCCATTGCAAGCATGAGTGCGACATTTCCACCTTTCATATCCGTCGTTCCACGGCCATATATACGATTTCCTATTTTCTCACCGCTATAAGGATGATGTTCCCACTGATTCACATCCCCTTCTGGAACTACATCAATATGCCCATTTAATATCATAGATTTCCCGTCGCCACTTCCTTTTAAAGTTGCTACAATATTTGGGCTATCTGAAAAACTTGTACGGGGTGATACAAAATAAGGATGATCTTTCATTTTAGAAAAAGAAGGCTCCCATATATCGAGGTCTAAACCTAATTCACGTAATTTTTCAATCACAATCGCCTGCGCACCGCTTTCATCACCAGATACGCTCTTTTCTTGAATTAATCGTTTTAAAAATTTCACACTTTCCTCTTCATGGCTCTCAATATAATCACAAACTTGCTTTTTTAATTGCTCCATATATTACATCTCCCTTCATTCAATTACTAGTAAGTTAGAATTAATTTGAAAATCAGCTTCTGTATGTCGTTTTATATCTTCTACTGTGTATGGGCTCATTAATTCTTGTAATATAAGTCCACTCGGAGTTACCTCCATGACTGCCATATCAGTAATAATTAAATCTACACATTTCTTTGAAGTTAATGGCAATGTACACTCTGAAACAATTTTTGCATTTCCGTACTTATCAACATGATTCATCACAACAACGACCCGCTTCGCTTTTTGTGCTAAATCCATTGCTCCACCAATACCTGGAACACGTTTTCCAGGTACAATCCAGTTTGCTAAATCACCATTTTCACTTACTTGTAATGAACCAAGAATCGTTATATCTAGCAAACCTTTTCGAATCATACCAAACGCTGTGCAACTATCGAAATAACTCGCTCCTGTTATAAGAGAAGTTGGTAAACCTGCTGCATTACACAAATTTTCGTCTTCATTCCCTTTACTTGGCGTTGGTCCCATGCCGACGATTCCATTTTCCGCATGAAACATAACATTTATATCGTCAGGCAAATGATTTGGTACAAGCGATGGTATGCCAATACCTAAATTTACAATCATACCATTTTGTATTTCTTTCGCCGCACGCCTAGCAATCTTATCCCTCACTTCTACGCCCATACCCATTTCCAGTTCACTCCTTCCGACGGTACAATATAATTTACGAAAACACCTGGAACGACAATTTCCTCTGGATCTAAACTTCCAAGCGGGACTATTTCTTCTGCTTCTACAATTGTTATATCCCCAGCCATCGCTACATGAGGATTCATATTTCGTGCACTTTTGTCAAATACAAGGTTACCAAACGGATCTGCCTTTTTCGCATATACAATTGAAACTTCAGCAGTTAATGCTGTTTCAACTAAGTAGGTCTTACCATTCATTTCAACTGTTCGTTTTCCCTCTTCCACAATCGTATCAACACCAACATCAACTAAAACACCACCAAGACCAACGCCACCAGCGCGAATGCGCTCTGCTAATGTTCCCTGCGGAGAAAACTCAATTTGTAATCTTCCCTCGTTTAGTTGCCTTCCTGCATTTGGGTTGGAGCCAATATGAGAAGTAATTAGTGATTTAACTCTTTCATTTGTAACAAGACGACCGATACCTACATCAGGGAATCCAGTGTCATTTCCAATCAAATTTAAATTTGTAACGCCTTTTTCTAAAATTGCCTGTATTAAAGATGGAGGGGATCCAATCCCTCCAAATCCCCCAAACATTAATGTCATATCATCATGGAACAAAGAAATTACTTCCTCAATTTCTTTTAATTTACCGAATGTATTTGTAATAGTTGTCATGCGATACTATGCCCTCCTTTTTGCATCATCTCTTCCACACTTTTAGAGAAAATTGAAAGTAATTCATCTAACTCGGAATATGTAGTTGTCATTGGCGGTGCTACAAGCAGTGCACTATCTTCTTTTCCTGCTTGCCCTGAAACTGCTTGGTATAAAAGTAGACCATTTTTAGCTGCAACTGAAATAAGCTCCGACGCTTTTGTAAACGGTTGCAATTCTACTCCGATTAGCAACCCTTTTCCGCGCACATCAGCAATGATTGTCGATTGTTGCTGAACTTTCTGTAAGCCTTTTATTAAATACTCTCCCTTTTCTGCTGTTTTTTCAGGGAGATTATGTTTCTCCATATATTCAATAACAGCTAAAGCCGTTGCTGCAGACAATGGATTGGCACTTAACGTATGACCGCTCATTACTGAACGTGACCCACGTAATATTGGTTCCATAACACGATCACTTACAACTGTCGCTGCCATCGGTGTATATCCCGCTCCTAACCCTTTACCAAGTGTCATGATATCCGGTTCTACACCCCAATGCTCCATTGCAAACCATGCTCCAGTACGACCAAGCCCAGTCATCACTTCATCCGCAATAAATAAAATATCGTAATGGTCGCAAATATCTTTAATGACTTTATAATAGTCTTTCGGCGGAACAACCGCGCCTCCAGCTGCTCCGATAATCGGCTCAGCAATAAAAGCAGCAATATGCTCTGCACCAATTCTTTCAATTGATCTTTCTAGTTCAGTCGCACATGCCAGCTGACAAGTTGGATATACCTTTTGAACAGGGCATCTGAAACAATATGGAGCTGGTATAGTCGGATAATCTTCCAAAATAGATACGAAACGTTGTCTACGTAGTGGGTGGCCAGACATCGATAACGCACCCATCGTAATACCGTGATAACTCATCCATCTTGATAATATTTTATGTTTCCCTTGAATACCTCGCTCTTGAAAATGCTGAATTGCAATTTTCATAGCTGTTTCATTTGCTTCCGTACCACTATTTACAAAGAAACTCCAGTTCAAATCTCCTACACTTAAATCACTTAACTTCTTTGCTAATTTTTCAGCTGGTTCACTCGTAAACTGTGATCTATAAACAAAAGCAATCTCCTCAGCTTGCTTTTTAATAACGTCTGCAATCTCCTTTACGCCATGCCCAATACCTGCCGTAATTGCTCCTGACGAACCATCAAAATATTTATTACCATTTTGATCATACAAATAAACACCTTTTCCATGTGAAATCATTGGATACGGCTGACCAACAAGTGGTTTAATTAAGTAATCGCGCATAGCGCTCCCCCATTTCTCCAATTTGTATATATATATGAAGAAAATTGACGTTTCTTTCATAAAAAAGAATCCTCTGCAAAAGCAGTGAATTTATCAAAAAACTATTATAAAATATACAAATGAGTGCTTAAAAATATTTATAAAACAGAAAATTCAGAACTCAAAGTGAAGACCAATCCTTTTCTATACGCCCAAATAACCCTCCCTTTTATATGAAATGACTACATCACCAAATGTTTTTATAGCATAATGCCAGCTGCCCTTAAATGCCGACATTCTGTACACTTCGACGGAACTCCCGTTAAACTCCTTCCTAATATCCTACTTTAAATTGCATATTTTAAAACAAATTTCGACACCCCACCTTACTAACCAATTCAGATTCATATTTAATATGTAAACTTTTCATTTTTAAACTATAAAAAAAGAACCGATTAACCACACTAATCAGTTCGTCATGACGCTCTCTTATGGGTTAATACTGTCAATTGCTAAAATAAATAGAAAAATCATGTTTACAAATTCATCCTACAGCCTATAAGACAAAACCTTTTCATAACTTCATTCACAATTACTATCGGGATATCCCTATCCCGAAGTGGCACCCCTTTCCTCAGATTCAAACTACCTTTCCTTTATAATTTATGTAGGACAATTATCACTTTGTATGTGTATTTGCCTATAATTAAAAAAAACTCTAGTTTTCTAGCGATTGCTGGACATGTATTCAATATGTTAATTGAAATGCAGTTTCAATTTGGCATTTATTTTACTTTCGTGCAGTCATATGTACTGCTTTACTCTGCCAAATACTCGTAAGCACCAGCACCTCTTTATGAAAACATATTTGTTGTCAATTTTTAATTTTCCCTTTATAAAATTATTTTTTTCGCATAACCGCTTTCTTGCTTCGCATATAGTTTTAATGATGACAAAGGAGGAATGTTCATGTCTCAATCTGAAATTGAAAAATATGGACAAGAAGTTACGCAATACGAACAGCTCGCACGTTACTATCAGTTTCGTAATCCTAAAAAATATATAGAATTATATATGAAATATTGCGATGCACTTTCAAAACTTGTACAGGCGCATGAGAAAAGGGATTCACAAGAAGCTGCTTTACCGTCACATATAAGAATTTTTCATGCCGATCCAAATATATCAGCGGTTGATATTTTAGTAAACGGACAAAAGGTTATTAAAAGTATTTCATTTAAGCAATTCAGCCCTTATTTATCATTAGTGCAAGGTAAATACCGTATAGATATTGTCCCTGTCGGAAATGAAACTCCAATCTTTTCAGCATTGGTACCAATAATGGGAAATCATACTTATACTCTTGCTGCAATAAATAGTGATAATCACCTACAATTACAACCTATACTTGATAATACACATTTACCAGCTGGTCAAGCTAAAATACGCTTTGCACATTTCTCTCCAGATACCCCTGTTGTAAATGTAGATTTAAAAGATGGAGATCATTTATTTGAAAATGTACTCTTTAAACAAATAACAGATTTTTTACAAGTTAGCCCTGGTACAGCAGATATTGAAATTTCACTCGCAGATAATAAAAACGTTTTATTGACTATTCCGAAATTCAATGTTGAACCAAATGTTATTTATACAATTTCAATAGTAGGTTATTCAACTAAAGATCCTAAATTAGAAGCCGTTATACTTACAAATTAAAACAGTCTACACCATTCATTTGGTGTAGACTGTTTATTTTTGAAATGCAATTTGAAATTCTGTCCAATCGTTATCTGATCGACACATAATGGATCCATTATGTTTTTCCACAATTTGTTTACATACAAATAATCCAATACCAGTTCCTAACTTTTTAGTAGTTACAAATGGTTCAAAAATCGTTTCTACATTTTCAGCTGGAATCATTGGTCCATTATTTTTTATCACAATTCGAATAGCTTGATCTTCTTCAAATACATCAATGATAATTTTTCGTTCTTCTTTCATTGATTCAAGAGCATCAATTGAATTCATTAATATGTTTAAAAATACTTGTCTCACTTCACTTCGATAACCAACAAGCGGAATTGGATACGGTAAATTCTTTTCAATCAAAACATTCGCATTGACCAAACTCGGATATAAGAATTGTATAATGTCTTGAAACAAGTCATTAAGCCAAAACCGTTCCGATTCATTCCACATTTCTTTTTTCGATACGAGTAAAAATTGCGAAATGCGAAAATTTAATTGATCTAATTCATGCGAAATAATATCTAAATACGATAAACTCGGATGATCTGCCTTTAATAATTTGACAAACCCCATAATGGAAGTAAGCGGATTACGAAATTCATGTACAAAACTAGCTGACATTTGTCCTAAAATCGTCAGCCTTTCTTTATGTGTTTCGTTAATATATTGCTGTTTTTCCTCTAAATTCTTCGATATAATTTCCGAGTATTTTAAAACAGTATAATAAATTAATTTGTCAAAACAAGTATGTATTTTTGCCATAATTGGTTTCAATTCACGAGCGCTAACATCTAATTCACACATCGCTTCGAAAAGTTCATTTCTTCCCACGTTTGCGTTATAAACAAAATCTCCAATATTCGCATCTGCTCCAGCACGTTCAATAGCAATTTTCTCGCATAACGGTTGAAGATAATTTATATCTTTATCTTCCATAGTAAGTTCGATAATTAACTCTAGTAAATCCTCTCCATTTTGAACTACTTCTAGTTTAAATGGATCTTTTTCGGAAATTATCATTTTGTTTTTCCAGTTCTCTACGAATTGGTGCCTATTGTTTTTCAAGTGTGAACAAAATATTTCTTTAATATCCTTATCGATTGGAAAAACCTCCATTCCCTCCATTTCCATACGACGAATACCCTTTATATTTTGAATATTAACACAAAAAATACGATTCGTTAATAGATTTTTGTCACATTTTGTTAATTTCTGTTGATAAAATTATTTTTTCTTTCTTATTTAACTAATTGTATGCAAATTCCCTTTTTCCTTCACATATTTTCATTATTTCCGTAGTCAAAACGACTTTTTTTTGCATCATTTTTAATTCTTGCGTACAATAGAAAATGAAAGGTGTGAAAAATATGGTAAATAAAAATGTGGAAGATTATCTCCAAGAAGGCATTTACGGCCAAAAGCAAAACAAACCAGAAGAACGTAATATGTATTTAACTACATTACGTGAGCGTGTAGAAATCGCTTTAACGATCGGTCAAGTAATGCAAAGTAATGTATACTCTGAAGTGGCAGGTAGCATGCGCTCTTCTCAATCATTACAACTCCTCCTAAATGGTAGCATTGCTTACCCACATTTATCAAAATACATTAAATTAGCAAACGAAAAAAATGTTCCTTTTACAATTGTTCAAAATAAAGATACAGAAACATCAATCGGTTTAGTATTAACTCATGCTACTGCTGTAGATAAAGAACAAATTTATGTAGAAGATACTATTTTCAAACAAGAAATGAAGTAAAAGTTACACTTAATTAAATAGTTACTAAAAGCGTAAAAAAACGAGTATGGAATCGTAAACATTCCCTACTCGTTTTTTAGCGCAAATTTTAAGTTTTCTATTTTATTTTTTAATACATACTAATTTCATTTCTGTCATTTCTTCTATTGCATATTTAATTCCTTCGCGCCCCGTGCCACTTTCTTTCACACCACCATAAGGCATATGATCTACTCTGAACGTTGGAATATCATTAATCATGACACCACCAACCTCTAGCTCATCAATTGCACGCATTGCTTTAAATAAATTATTTGTAAATACTCCTGCCTGTAAGCCGTAACGCGAATTATTTACTTGCTCAATCGCTTCATCAAATTCTTTAAATGTATTTACTGTCATGAGTGGACCGAATACTTCTTGGCACTGCACAGATACATGATCTGGAACATTTGTTAATACAGTTGGTTCAAAAATTCTTGCATCCCGCTTCTTACCACCGCATAAAACAGTTGCTCCTTCCTTAATTGCTTCTTGAACCCACATATCAATTCGCTCTACATCTTTTTTTGAAATTAAAGCTGATACATCCGTTTCCTCAAGCAGTGGATCACCAACAACAACTGATTCCATCGCTTTCTTTAGCTTCGAGAGAAATTCATGCATTTTCGTTTCATGTACAAAAACACGTTGTACGGAAATACAAACTTGCCCATTATTAACAAATGCTCCCCATTTTACACGTTCAATTATTTCATCTGTTAACTCTACATCTTCATCAATAATAACAGCAGCATTTGAGCCTAGTTCTAACGTAACTCGTTTTAGCCGAGCCTTTTGTTTTATTCCGATTCCAACTTTTGGACTTCCAGTAAAAGTAATAGAAGCAACGTAATCATTTTTGACGATTGCCTCACCAACCGTGACGCCAGGGCCAGAAATGATATTTAAAGCTCCATTTGGCAATCCTGCCTCTTCAAATAACTCAACTAATGCATAAGATGATAATGGCGTTTGATCAGCTGGCTTTAATACAACTGTATTTCCAGCAGCAATTGCTGGTCCAACTTTATGCGCTACTAAATTTAACGGGAAATTAAATGGTGTAATAGCCCCTATAACCCCAATCGGCTTTCGGATTGTATATGCAATACGCCCATCCGCACCAGGTGCGGCGTCTAATGGCAATGTCTCACCATATATACGCTTCGCTTCTTCAGCTGCAAATTTGTACGTTTGAACAGTACGATCTACTTCTCCCCTTGCAGCACGTATTGGTTTTGCAGCTTCTTTTGCAATAATCTCTGCAAATTCTTCTCTTCTTTCATCCATTTTTTGTGCAACTTTCTCTAAAATAGTCGCACGATCATATGCAGATAATTTATTCATTTTTATCATTGCATTTTTTGCAGCAGTAACAGCCTCTTTTACATCTTCTTCCGTTCCTTGTGCAATTTCCGCTAATGTTTCTTCAGAATATGGTGCGTATAATGGTTTATACGTGTTTACAGATTTCCAATTTCCGTTTATATATAAATGCTTTTTCATACTTCTTCTCCTTCCAAATATATGTATACAACAATACTTCACCTAGTGAAGGTTTCAACTTATGTCATTGTATCATAGCCCTTATCCCTCAAAAAACATTATGCTCAAAAAAACTCTGCTATATAGCAGAGTTTACGAGCTAATTTGCTCTTGTAACGAAATTTGTTTTTCATCTTCTAAAATAACAATCGATTCTACTATCTTTGTAACTTCTAATCTTTTTATATAATGTCCATCTAATTCTTTCACACAAAACTTATAATTTTCAATTTCAACGGAATCCTCTTCAGCAATCTCTATATTCTTCGTTAAAATCCAACCACCGATTGTATCAACACCATCATCATCAATCCCTAAACCAAATAACGTATTCACTTCACTAACAAGTACTTTTCCCTCTAGTATCGTCTTCGTTTCACTAACCTTTTGAATTTCTGGCTGCTCATCCGTATCAAACTCATCCTGAATATCTCCAACAATTTCTTCCAAAATATCTTCAACAGTAACAAGTCCAGATGTCCCACCATATTCATCTATCAATATAGCAATATGTGTTCTTTCTTTTTGCATTTTTAAAAACAAATCATGAATTGGAATAGAATCGATAACTAAAATAATTGGTCTCATATATTGCTCTACTGTCTTCTTATTAACAGCTTTATGTTGTACAAACTCAGTAAAAATATCTTTAAAATTCACAAAACCTATTACGTGGTCTTTGTCGCCATCAACAACTGGATACCTTGTATATTTTTCGCGAGACATTTTTTGCAAAGCTTCTTCAGCAGGCATTTCTTTACTTATAATATTCATTTCAGTTCGAGGTACCATTATTTCTTTTGCAATCCGATCATCAAATTCAAAAATTTTATTTACATATTTATATTCAGATTGATTAATCTCACCATTTTTATAACTTTCTGAAACTAACAACCGTAATTCTTCTTCTGAATGAACCTCATCATGCCCCTTCGGCGGTTTCAGCCCTAGCAGCTTCGTAATGATTCGAGCTGAACCATTTAATAGCCAAATGAATGGGAATGCAATACGATAAAAGAAAATTAACGGCTTAGAAACAAGCAAACTCACTTGTTCAGATTTTTGAATTGCAAATGTTTTTGGGGCCAATTCCCCTATTACAACATGTAAAAAAGTAATTAACAAAAATACTAAAGTTACAGCAAAAATGTCTGCTAGTTGAGTAGAGATATTCCAATTTGCAAAAAGCGTATCAAACATTTGCTTTAACGCAGGTTTACCAAACCACCCAATTCCTAAAGCTGTAACAGTAATTCCTAACTGACAAGCAGATAAATATTCGTCTAAGTTTGTAATGACTGTTTTGACCGATGTTGCACGATTATTTCCTTCTGCAATTAAATAGTCAATTCGTGAACTTCTCACCTTAACAATTGCAAATTCTGCTGCAACGAAAAATGCCGTTAAGGCAATTAAAACAATCACTATACTTATACTATATATGTCCAAATACTTTTCCTTACTTACATTGTAAGCAAGGAAGCCACCTCCTACTTAATTTTATTCAAGTGAAGTAAGCATTCTAATACTCTAACAAAATTCTACATTAGCAACCACCTTTTTATATATTATATGCATACATAAAAAAGATATTTATCATTATGATAATCTAATTCATTTACACTCGTCAAATTATTCTAAATGTTACGATAAAACATTTTTATTTAAACTAACTATTCTTCTCAACTCAATTTCGTGAAAAAACACTTTCTTTGCCGATTCCACACTTCTTTTGTCGCACTAGAAGGGAACTTACTTCATAGCTCGAAATCATTTAACAGGATATATATAGGAGGGATTATTTTGGAATATAAAACACCATTTATCGCAAAAAAATTAGGTGTTAGCCCAAAGGCTGTTGTCCGGATCGCGCAACAATTAAATCTTACGATAGAAAAAAACAAATATGGCCACTTTATTTTTACACAAGATGATGTCGATCAAATGTTAGAACACCATCTATTTCAAATAGAGCAGTCTCAAAATCCTCAACCTACTCAAAAGACTTCCTCAAATGAGGTTGAAGAATTAAAAACTCAAGTCAATACAATTGTTCAAAACATATCATCGAATGATTTTGAACAATTAGCTGATCAATTAAACACTATTACGAGAAGACTCGATCGAATGGAAGAACAAATGCAAGATAAGGCAAATGATGTCGTCACGTACCAACTTTTACAACACCGTCGTGAAATGGAGGAAATGTTAGAACGAATTCAAAAGTTAGAAGCTGCCCTAACGAAAGAAGAACCCATTTATATTACTCCTGATTCAAAACCAACATACGAACGAGAAAAGAAACCGAAGCGCCGCAAAATGATTTTTAGTATATTTGGATTATAATTTTTAGACCCTTATTAAAATAATAAGGGTCTTTTTTTATGAAGAGTTATATCTTATAAAAATATTATTCTCTTTATTATACATATTCACTTCGTTTTATTTCGTTAACATAATATTTTTACTGTATTCTGCAATTAATGCCTGTGCATGAGCATTCCCTTGAATCACATCGCGAAATTCTTTTAAAGAATACAAATGCGTAACCCCTTTTCGAGCATGAATTCTTACTGGTACACCTTGTAAAGTATCATGAAACTGAAATGGATTATCTATCGGTTCAATTGGAAAACCGAGTGTAAGTAAATACATATACATTCTTTTTGTTACTGCTGCAATGTACCATTCAGCTTTTGTTTCTAACGCATGTATAAATAAAATAGCTGTTAGCCTTTTGAAATGTCCTCTCCCACGAGACGTTTTCGAAATACTTAACTTGCCTATTTCATACACATTCTTCAAATCTTTTACTAAATCATTTTTAGAAAACGGATAGAAAAACTCAGAATTTGATTGTTCAGGTACCGTATACTTAATACATTCTACTGTACCAATAGGATGTTCATCTTCTATTAATAAAAATCGTGATGGATTTAAATTACGTTCTACGAACATTAAGTTTCTTTCTTCACAAAAATCTCCCCATAGTTGCTCGAACCCAAAATGTTCTTCCTTTGTTTGAACACGCTGGAACATATTTAACCGCCTTTCCCATCGTCGCTCTGTTTTTGATAACGCTTTCACTATCTATCATATAAGAACAAATCTTCGTATGCAACTAAAAATATTTATTACTTATTATATTCTGCAAAATGAATTAGATTCCAATTTAATCGACTTTTATCCCGCGCTCACATTCCTTTTAATAACACATTTGTATCACTTTTCAAATCTAACTTACAATATGTTTCTTTCCATACAGCATATAATTCTTCTTAATCTAAAAAAATCCTTTATGAAAAAGGATTTCTTTTACTTCTCAATGCTTTTTAACCACTTTTCAAAAATTTGTACCATCCCATGTTTTCCAGCTAATTTCTCTTCCCCTTGTTTCGTCTTATATGGATATAACTGCAAGAAAACACCGCATCCAGACTCAATTTTTTTACTATGCATATGGCTTCCTGGATATACACAAATGACTTCATAAATTGACCTTCGATAATAGACTCGCTTTCCATCCTGTTCTTCTACATACTTTATAGACCAATACTTATACATTTGCTCAGTTGCTTTCGTATTTCCGACGTGCTGAAAAATATTGTACATTGGACTATACTTCACTTCAATAATAATAGAAGATTTATATACGTATTTCCCATCTTCTTTTACAAAACAGTCTAAGCGAATATCTGGCTTCTTCGTATCCTCACCATTGTAAAAATTACTCCCTTTACTTAATGCAATAAGGGGATGTGTTTCAATTAAGTCATTAAATGCGACATGCACCTTTAAATCATCTCGTCGTAAAACTACTGTCGTTCCATCTTGTAATCCATCTACATAAAAATGTTCTTGTATTTGTTCACGAATGGAATTTCTAGCCTCAAAACCAATTTGCTCTAAAATTGAAATAACGATAAAAAAAGCGTAATATTCATACACTAAAAACGTTGGCTTATAAACAAATAATAACGATGGAGATTGATCCGTATATTGCGGGAGTACTTCTAAATGATGTAGTAATTGTTGATGTGGTATCGGTAAATCATGTAAGTTCATGTTACTTGTTTCAGTAACTTCCCTCCAAAACGAGGAGTGCATTAACATTTGAAAGTATTGTACATTTTCATGAACAATGTGCGCCAATATTTTATATTCTTGTATTTTCATTGAGCTCTTTCGTAAATCGGCTTCTTTTAGTAAATGTATATTTTTATATTTTTGCTTCTCTCTATCGGTTACTGATCCATTACGCTCAATTGTTTGTATAATTGTTTTTACGGCTTGAAACTCTTCTGATTTTTTCTTTTTTTCTCTTTCTAATATTTCAATTGTTTGACGTAAAAAACTTTTAGCTTCAATTAAATAATGATAAAATTGCATCGATTTATATTTAAGAAATGCATTTTCCTTACTATTTTTTTGTTCCATAAACTTACGATTATAATGTTTTGCATAAGGTTTTCTTTCTGCCACTATGGTTCCTTTTCTTGTTGGCTTTCTCTCTTTTCCTTCCCATTTATATGCATTTATAAATTTTGAGCTTGATTCTATTTTCTTAAAGATTTGCTTTATCATCTTCATTTTTTGGGGTAACTTTCTAAGCAACACTAAATAAGAAGAATCCTCAATATCGCTAAGTGCAGAGAAAGTCTTTTTATAATAACCTCTATCCAAAATCAACTCATTTAAAATTGACTTCACATAGTCTTGAATCATTTCAAATTGATCATCAAAAAAGTTTTTCGGTACGATTTGAAAAGCACCATAATACGTTGTATCTTCTATACGCACTTCAAAATGGTATAAACCACAGCGCCATGGATAAAAGAATTCTGTTTTCCCATGTTCATATATTAATACTCTTTGTTTTTTTTCATTTATTTCATATTGAGCCTCTTTTATATTTTTCTGTCCCTCATATACTTTATTCCATATAAAAGTAATATTCATTGGGATTTCATAATTGTACTGCAATCTAATCGGTTTTAATTCTTGTACTTTATAAATGCATTGAACTAATGCTGTAGTAGATGTACAAAGACGATTTAATAAAATATAATCTCCTTTTCCCTCATTTCCAATGATTAACTTTAATACAAAAGGGAGCGTTTCATTCGTATCAACGATTTTTGTTTCGTAACGCCCTTCATTTTGCATATCCATACAGCTCCAGTTCCCTACGTTTTTCTCGTATATATGATAAAGAGTGTTCAAATGTAGATACTCTGTTTGCAAGTGCAGATTGCAAAAGAGGTACTAAGGTCGCTCCCCTTTTTGCTTCTTCAGAAAGTAAAGAACCAACCATCATTTCGGTCCCTCTGATTTTCGTCAATACACGCTGCTTTATTTGTAAATCAAACCCTTCTTCTCTACTGATCATATAGGTATGGTTATTTTGGAACGGTATATTTTGCAAATAAGTCGCAATTGCGTTTGCACATCGGAAAGAAATTCCCTTAGACGCATCATGTGATGACAATACGACATGCAACTTATCTAATAGCTCTAATTCTTCTTCAGAAAACACTTCAATCATCGCTTTATTTCTCATCCAATTTATCCGAAATTCTCCCGCTGTTACTTTCAAAGGTGGGTGTAATACGACTTTCCCCAGTTCCATGCCCATCTCACAAAACGGAATTTTTTGTAACGTTATTAAGTTCGTTCGGTCTAATAATCGATCGGAGAGCTCTTTCGTTGTTTCATCAAAATTCACAGTACCTACAAATATAATATTTTCTCCAATTTCAATTGTTGATGGAATTGAATTCTCAATGTCCTGAACACCCTCATACAAGTTTAAAATACGATTTTTTGTTTCAAGTTGAAGAACAGATAAAAATGGAGTAAACCAATGCTCAATATGTGACATGTTCATTTCATCAAAAACGATAATATACAGTTGATTGGGATTTTCTTTCGCCTTCATTAACGTCCTAACTAACTTCGTTTCACTTTCAATAAAAGTACCATTTGGATGAAGGTAACCAAGTAAATCATGTGGTTCTTGATACGATGGTGAAATTGGAATCCAAACCAATTCTTCCCCATACTGTAATCCTAATGCTTCTGCATAAGTTTGCACAAAACGTGATTTCCCAACGCCCGGTATACCACCAAGAATCGTTAACATATTTGTTTTTACACTTATATGGAAATTATAAATATCCGTTGCATCCAAATATAGCCCTTTATTATGCACCATACTTTGTACATACTGTAAAAAGGACGATTCACGCTCATCCCATTCCCATTCATCTTTTTGCACTTTTATATCCTCTACTTCAACTAGCTTACCTTCTTCATGCATTCGTTTTTTTAATTGCTCATACACATGATCACTTACAAAATATAATTGATCTTCTACCGCTATTTCTACATACTTCGTCCAGTCACTGCAGTTTATATATTTACATTCACGTTTCTGTTCAAAATATGCGATTGAGCTAATTGATGACTTTAAGGATATGTTTCCATACAGTCTTCCATCGTGCCACAATAATTCGGGAGGCTCAAAGTCCTTCGGAAATTTAGGCATTAGGAATGATAAATAACCGTTGCTAAGTTTTCGTTCTAAAGATTCTCTTTTTTTATTATTTGTAACTTTAGGTGCCGGAATCATTTTATAGCTGCTTGCTATTTCTTTCGGTTCTTCTGTACATATTAACTCCACGTATACATTTCCTCTTTCATAATAAAGACGAAACATCACTAATTGCTTTTCTAGTTTTCTTTTCTTTAATTCCAAAAAGATTTTTTCATTCTTTTTATTACTACATAACCCCTCAAATACATATGGTTCATTTGCAAATTGTTCCTGTAAAGTGAATGGTATTGGCGATAAGCATTGTACAAAGAAATTCTCTCCACTCTTCTCTTTTTCAGCTTTTGTAAATTTCCCTAAAAATCTCATATAGTACATTCGTTTTATAAAACTTGGCTGAAGAGCTTTATGTAATTTCACCTTAGTCACCTTCTTTTTTCATACTATTCTTAGTGTATGAAAGAAACGAAAAACTAGAAATAAAAAACCTGACGTTATCCGCCAGGTTCAAAATTAAAACGTATATTAATGAGAAGGAAATGCTTTTTTCTCTTGTAAAATTGCATTATGAGCAATTTTCATTTTAGCAAGTACGTAACGTAATCGATCTTCAGCGTTTTCATCTTTACTTTTTTGCAATTCCGCCAAATTTTCAACAGAACTTGCTAAATTCTCAATGACTCCTCTCAGCTCAGGATGATGATTAAAAAAAGATTCTTGCACTAATACTTTCCTTAACTCACTAGCTAAATCAATTATTCTAGACAACTGTTCTTTTTCTTCCATTCTCATCCCTCCTGAATATCTTATGTAGTAAATATTCTCTAAACAAAGAAAAAAGCCCTTTAAATGAAAAGGACTTTTTACATTTTTATATTTCCAGTTAATAACATATACAGTGATGTGATAGCCGCAATAATAATTGCCCACATCACATATTTCTCTGCACCTGCAAAGCAACGGTTCCCTTGTTCTTTTCTTGCAAACGTGTAAACAATAATTCCAATTCCATATACAATTGAAACGAGTAGTAAATTCTTTAAACCAGCTGCATAAAGAAGCCATACAGAGTAAATAGAAGCAATTAAAGCTAACGCTCCATTTTTTAATTTAGCGTCTTTTAGCTCGTTTGTAATGACTAATTTAAATTGGAATAACGCTGATAATAAATATGGTAATAAAATTGATGTTGATGCAATGAAATACATAATTTGATATGTTGATTCTGAAAACAGAACGATGATAAATATAATTTGGGCAACACCATTTGAAATCCATAATGCCATGTGCGGTGTTTGCTTTTTATTTGTTTTCGTAAAGACTTTCGGAAATACGCCATCTTTTCCGGCTACATGAGAAATTTCAGAAACAAGTAAAAACCAGCCAATTAATGTACCGACAAGTGAAGCAACTAACCCAATGTTAATCGCAACTGCACCCCATGGACCAACAACATGCTCTAATACATGTCCCATTGACGGAGTTTCTAGCACAGAAAGTTCGCTTCTTGTCATCGCTCCCATTGACAGAACAGAAATTAAAATATATATGGACATTACTAAAATAAGTCCCATTACTGTTGCCTTACCAACATCTCGGCTATTCTTCGCTCTTCCGGATAATACAACCGCTCCTTCAACTCCAATGAAAACCCAAAGTGTTACAAGCATTGTATTTTTCACTTGACCAAGTATAGCGGAAAGTGAGAAGGTTCCTTCTCCCCAAAAGTCATGTGTAAATGTGTCCCAGCGAAAGGCTGTTACCATTACAACAATAAATAAAACGATTGGAACTAACTTCCCTATTGTTGCGATAACATTCATAATAGAAGCTTCACGGATTCCAAATAAAATTAGAAAATGAAGTGTCCATAATAAAAGTGATGCCCCAACGATAGATGCAACATTATTTCCTCCTTTGAAAATTGGAAAGAAATAACCTAATGTACTAAACAGTAACATAATTGTTGCGACATTACCTAAGATTCCTGCTAGCCAATATCCCCAAGCACTATTAAATCCAATATATTCACCGAAACCAGCACGTGCATAACTATAAATTCCACCTTCAAGTTCCGGTTTTTGTCTTGCTAACGTTTGATATACGAGCGCAAGTGGAATCATTCCCATCGCTGTAATACACCAGCCAATTATTATTGCACCACTGTTTGCTCCTACTGCTAAATCATGCGGTAAACTAAAAACACCGCCACCAACCATTGTTCCAACTACTAATGCGATTAACGGAAAAAATCCTAACTTCTTTTCTATTTGTACCACCCCATCTGTCATTCTAGGTGTTATGTTCGTTCAACTATTAAAGTCACCTTTTTCTCTAATAGACGTTTCTCTTATATTTTTTCAGGAAAACATTACTTATTCTAAAAGAAAATGAACAAAAATGGAATACTTTTTTGAAAAAATGTATAAGTATGCACAAAAAAACCGCTCATTTTGTAATGAACGGTCATTTCAAACATATAAATTTGTATATTTCTTGTAAATTTAACGAAGTAAATTCTCTTTTTCTAAAAATTGTTTTGCGACTTCTTCACTACTTTTACCATTTACGTTAACTTCATAATTCATTTTTCGCATTTCTCCATCTGTAATCTTTCCAGATAATTTATTTAATACCTTTTCAAGTTCAGGATATTTCTGTAACGTTTCTTTTCTTAATAATGGTGCTCCTTGATAAGGTGGGAATAACCCTTTATCATCTTTTAGCACTTTCAGTCCGTATTGCTCCAATTCACTATCTGTTGAATATGCATCAATTACGTTAACATCTCCAGATTGAATTGCGCTATAACGCAGCTTCGGCTCCATCGTTTTAACATTCGAGAACTTATAGTTATATAATTTTTGCATTCCTTTATAACCATCTTCACGATCAGCAAATTCCAATGTAAACCCTACTTTGGCTTCCTGCGCAACATTCCCTAAATCAGAAATTGTATTTATATTCTTTTGATCTGCTATTTTTTTCGGCATGGCTAGTGCATATGTATTGTTATACTCCATTGGCTTCAACATAACCATATTATATTTCTTTTCCATTCCAATGCGAGCCTGATCATATACTTCATCACGATTTGTGCTCTTTGGTTCTTCTTTCACGAAAGTAGATAAAGCTGTTCCTGAAAATTCTGGGTATATATCTACTTCCCCGGATTTCAACGCTTCAAATACAAATACTGTTTTTCCAAGACCTGGTTTTAATTGTACGTTTAAATCGGTATCTTGTTCAATAAGCTGCTTATACATTTGAATTAAAATTTCAGGTTCTGATCCAAGTTTGCCCGCAATAACAATATCTTTCTTTTCTGTACTCCAAAGAAATGGAGAAGCAATCATTACTACAACTATACATATCGTCAATATAACACGCTTAGAAGAGCGTTTCGGTCGTTCAAGTATGCGAAGTACTATATCAAAGAATAAAGCGAGTAACGCGGCTGGTACGGCCCCTAAAATGATAAGTGCATGATCATTTCGATCTATGCCTAATAATATAAGCTTACCGAGCCCACCAGCACCAATGAGAGCTGCTAATGTAGCCGTTCCAACAATTAATACCATCGCTGTACGAATACCTGCCATAATGATAGGCAATGCAAGAGGAAGCTCTACCTTCCACAGCCTTCTCCAACTATTCATCCCCATAGCTCTCGCGGCTTCTATTAGTGATTCATCTAATTCCCTTATTCCTGTATATGTATTTCGTAAAATAGGTAATAGTGCATACACAACTAATGCAATAATCGCTGGAAGTTTTCCGATTCCTACTAACGGAATTAATAGTCCGAGTAATGCAAGTGATGGCACTGTCTGCATTACTGCAGAAGTTCCTATTATAAATTCAGCCATTCGTTCTTTTCTTGTTAATAAAATGCCAAGTGGCACCGCTATAATTACTGCAAAAAATAATGAAATAAGCGATATTTGTAAATGCTCACTTAATGCAGTTAGTAATTCTATTTTTCGTTCTTGGAACGTTTGTATAAAATTAGTCACTGTTTAGCCTCTTTCCTTCATTTGTTCAACAATGTAATTGACGATATGACGACTTGTTAACGCTCCAATATATTGACCGTTTTCTTCAACTGGAACGATTTCCTCATCACGCACACGAACTAACGCTTCTTGTAAAGAAGAATGTAATGATAGTGCCTGCCCTTCTAATTGCACACTTTGATCAAGTGGCAATACATCTGCTACACTTTTCTCCTCATACCAAGTTCGTCCACGATTTCCAATGAACTCCTCTACAAATTCATTTTTCGGATTATGTATAATTCCTTCTGGTGTATCTAGTTGAACAACTTTTCCTTCTTTCATAATACAAATGCGATCTCCAAGTGATAATGCTTCTTGCATATCATGTGTTACGAACACGATTGTTTTTTGAATCTTTTTTTGCAACTGTACAATATCCTTCTGAAGCTGTTCCCTACTTAATGGATCTAACGCACTAAATGGTTCATCCATAAGAACGATTTTCGGGTTTGCGGCTAATGCTCGCACGACACCGACACGTTGTTTTTGTCCTCCTGACAATTCATCAGGCATACGATCTCGATATATATCCGGATCTAATCCAACCATATGTAACAAGTCATCGACGCGTGCTTTTATTTCCTTTTTGCTCCATTGCCTCATTTCTGGAACAACTGCAATATTTTCAGCGATTGTCATATGAGGAAACAAAGCGATTTGCTGCAACACGTATCCTATATCCCAACGTAATTCGTTTATATTATATTGTTGAATATCTTTTCCATCGATTAAAATCGATCCTTCAGTCGTTTCGATTAAACGATTAATCATCTTCATTGTCGTTGTTTTCCCGCAACCACTCGGACCGATGAGAACGAAAAATTCTCCCTTTTTAATTTCTAAATGCAATGAATCCACTGCTTTCGTGCCATCTTCATACGATTTTGACACATGATTAAATTGAATCACAAACACAACTCCTTTACTGTTGTTTCCTTTATTTTGATGGAAGATGGCATTCATTTCAAATGATACGCTTTTAAATTAAAAAAGAGCTCGCATTTGAGCTCTAACGGTCGAACAATATTGTTTTCATAATAGCAGCATATTCGCGAACATACATTTTTCTCTTAGAACGAATTGGTGTTTCAGCAGCTAGCGCCTCCATCTTCATACCTAAACGCTTTGCAATTATTTTCGTTCGATATAAATGATATGTATTACTTACAACTACCGCATGTTTCACATTATATAAATCCATACTAAATTTTAAGTTTTCATACGTATTTGTAGATTGATCTTCTATTAAAATACGACTCTCATCTATACCGTGTACCATTAAATAATTTCTCATGCTATGAGCTTCCGGTATATCTTCATCTTCTCCTTGACCACCTGAAACAATTACTTTCGCTTCAGGATGGGAAAATAAATACTCCAACGCTACATCCAAACGATTTTGAAGAGATAAAGACGGTCTATCCCCAAATAACTTTGCACCCAGTATAAGAACGTACGGAGAGTGATAGCTCAACTTTTCACGAGCAACTTTGTTCATTCGAAACGTCATATAAATGATGTATAGTGGCGGTAATAATAAAATCATAAGAAAGATCCATTTGTTCATAAATAAGTATTCACTCCCTTTCTTGTTATTATATAGAAAAAGAAAGGGAGGCAGAAGTGTTTTTTCAAACGATTGATTTATTAGAAACATGCGCCGCTACTTTACGTTGTGATAGTACATAATAAATAGCGATTCCTAATGAGAAGATCAATATGCAGCTTAATACGTAAAACGGCAGCATGACTCCGACTTTAGATACACCCGCTGTAAACAACATTAATAATAAAATTCGTATTCCAGTACCAATTAGGCGAAATAAGCTGTCTACACGTCCCATTACTTCATTTGGAATTTCCTCCATCATCAATACATTTCTCGCCACTCTTGTACCCGCATTTCCAACTGCATGAAAAATTGCAAGTCCATATAAGAAAATTACGGAAGGTTCAATACTCATTGCGGTAATTGAAATTACATAAATGAACATCGTCATAACGATTGAAACTTCTGTTTTGACATATTTCATTATGAGTGGAATACAGATTCCTGCAACAACCGCTCCGACACCGTACATCGTGCCCTCTATTGCGTATACAGAGGCATTGGCTTTGAGTATATCCGAAATATACACGGGTATTAAATAATTTGCCATCATGACACCTATAAACGGCATATAAGTAGCCAGTAAGAACCAAAAGAGCTTAGGACGTTTTTTCATAAAGTGAATTCCTTCAAACAATTGCTTCTTAAATGTTATTTTTCTTTTCACTTCTTTTTTCTTTACGTACGGTATACATAAGAAAAGAAAAAATGCTCCAGCAAAAGTTAACATGTCTACTAACAAAATCCACTTCAAAGATACAATTTCAATTAAGAAGCTCGCGGCCGCTCCAGAAATAACTTGTGTTAACTGTCCTTGTATTTCCATCGTTCCACTTAAACTTTTATAATGTTCCGCTTGAAATATCTCTTGGTTGAACGCAAATATTGTAGGATAAAATAATAAATAGTAGAATGATCCGGCTATATAAATAAGAATATAGTGAATAGAATGATAAGGTTGCCCCGCAAATCCCCATATAACCATTATTCCAATTACGGCAATTCCGATTCCTTCGTTACATAGCAATAAAGATTTTCTTGAAAAACGATCAATACTTTGCCCAATGAATGGTGTTAATAAAAACATAATGAGGGTTGCAATGATAGAAACATAACCAAATGTTGTCTCTCCTCCACTCTCTTTAATTAACAGCCACGGAATCGTTATCATAACAATTCCGGAACCAATAGCAGATAGACTATTGGCCCCTAGAATGTAATACAAGCGAGAATCATGATAAAGTGAGGACATATCACTCCACTCCTAGTTGCTTTTTCACCTCTTTATATACGCTCATATATGCTTTTAATTCTTTAACTACATCATGAATTAATGGTTTGGCATCTTCCCCAAGTTCACCATCTTGCACATGTAATCCATCAAGCACAACTTGTTTTGGAATGGCATTTGCATAAACACCTCTAGCGACCGTTCGCATGCTGTTTAATGCATTTATTCCACCTTTACCTCCACCAGCAACCGCTAACAACGCAACTGGTTTATGAATAAATTCACTACTACTTAAGTAATCTAAAGAGTTTTTCAGCGCACCGCTCATCGCATTATGATATTCTGGTGTACATAATACAACCCCATCCGCAGCTTTCACTAACGTTTTCAATTTTTTTACTGCCTCTAAATCACGTTGTGACTCTTCTCCATTGTATAAAGGTAACTCCTCAATTGCTAAATCATATAATTCCCCTTCAAATTGATCCGCAATATATTTTGCCACCACGCGAGTTCTACCAAATTTTCTTGGTGTACCGTTAATAACGACTAGTTTCATGATTATTTCTCCCCTTTGTTTTCAAGTTCTACTTATATATTATCAGAAATTTCTATACAAAACACAATATAAAGAGTTAACTTGTTTCATAAAATAGTATGATAAACAAAAAAGAACTCATACTTTCGTATGAGTTTCGCACAATTACTTCGTTTCATCTCTGAGACTCAATGTACCTAAACTTTCATTTGCTTCAAAATGATTATATGCTTTTCCCGCTAATTTTTTCCGTTCTTCTGGTAATTCTATATATTTCATTACGTTTTCAATTATTTTTTCGTACGGAGTAAATACAATTCCCGGCCACTCTACCTCATCTTCTGGATTACTATTTTCAGAAATAATAAATTTCTTATTTGCGACTGCATAAGACACGCGAGGTGTTTCAAGAATTCCTGATAAGTAAAAATGAATATTTAATATAATTTTAGCTCTAGCAATCAATTCATTTCTAACAATTCCCCACGCATTATTTTTAAAAACTATATTTAAATTTGGGACAATCGCTTTTAGATGATCAAAAATAGCTTGCCGCCTCGGATTAAGAGCACCTATAAACAGAATATCAATATCTTCAGTAATGTCATCTTCAAATGCATCTTTTTTTATTTCCAAAGTTGGAGCATAGTTCATTTTTACATGTTTTATTTCTTTTCCTACCCCTTTTTGTTTTAGCCATTCTATATTTTGTTTACTATAATCCCAAATCACTCTATCTTTTAATAATATTAAATAAAGGGGGTGCGCATATGGACTTCCTTCGTATAGCTGTTCTAAATTATAAATAATTGCATCTTTCGGAAGAAGATTCGGGTTATATGCGTATGTATGTGCTCCAAAAACAACTGTATTCTTTACATTTTCTAGTATTGTTTCTGATATAATTACTGTATTTCCCTCCTGCTCCAACCGCCACTTTAAAGCTCGCGCAACATCTATGAAACTACCGTATGTCTTTGGGCATATAAAAAGACAATAATCATATTCTTTATTCAAATAAGCTTCCATTAATTTTAAATTATTTTTATATAAATCTACATCCGGATGTTTAAGCACTAACTCATTTGCATGTTTTCTTGCTACTTTATATAATCCAGCATAATAAGCAGCGATGCATCTTCTTAATTCGATTCTTTCACGATGTTCATCTAATACATCCATGTTTAAAAGAAGATTTGCGATACAATACGCTTTTAAATGATCACGGTCATAATAATAGTCTAGTAGTGGCATCAATTCTTCATACGTATTTCCATGCACCGATTCTCCTAGTTCAATCGCCCATCGCATTAATTCCATGATTACTCCACTACTCCTTTAACCGAAAATGTATTTAATAAAATTTCGCATTATTCTCTACTACATTTGCTATATGAAATGGAATCTCTTCTTTAATCGATTCCAAATACTTTTGCGACACGGCCCCTAAATGTTTTTTATGAGGTATATAGAAAGCACTAATAGAAATTTCATAGTCAAATAAGTAATCATACACATGATAATCTACAAATAAAAGATCATCCTTTGGAAAAGGAATTTCCTTGCCTTGCAGAGCATACATCAAAGCAATATTGTTTTGAGATCGTAATCGATACAACCTTGCAAGTTGGTATAATGGTTCAGCCCGAGTTGGTCTATATTCCCACGCTTTTTGAAAATAAAAAACAGCTAATGCTAAATATTTCTCTTCTTGCCCTTTAACAGTTTCTTTTTCATCAGCATCTGTCACTTCATTTTGTTTATTTGCTGAACGATTTGCTAACTGCTCATAACAAAATCCTATTCGCAATAACGAATAGAATACCTCTTCAACCCACCCCCCTGCTTCCACTCGTTTTTTATACCATTTAATCGAATCTTCAAATTGACTTAAATGAAAATAAGTTTGGGCTAAATAAAATAAATATCTTATATGCAAATCTGGCGTTGTTTCTGGGTCGTTTATTCCTTGTAACAACAACCTCTCATCTCTTTCAAATTTATCAGCTTTACTCCCGCCATCTCCGGGATCATTCACGACAAGAGTCTCTAACCGATCTACCCTCGTATTGTAATTCGCTCCAACTTTTGAGCGATCTATATCCCAATACTCATGAGTAACACCGACAGATTTCCATGGTAAAGAAGCTTTTAATAGACGTGTAAGCCAATATTTAATATGAACATCATATTGCAATGTAAGATAATGATCTTCCGTTAAGCTCGTTTTATCGAAATTCGGATCAACCTCTAAAATCATATCCGCATCTAATATTAATAAATAATCCGCTTCTGGATATGTTTTTTGCGCTAATGAAACTGCTAAGCTTCTGTTATAACCAAAGTTTTTAAACGGCTCATGATGAACTGTCCCAGGTATCTCATTTTCCTTACACCAATTTTCTATAATTTCAGGCGTATTATCCGTCGATCCAGTATCACAAATAGAAACATAATCTACAATTGATTTTGTTGCATTTAAACATCTTTCCATAATTCTAGACTCATTTTTGACAATCATACAAAGACATAACTTTTTTTCTTCCTTTACAGACTTCACTTGCTCATTTCCCATTTAACCACCTCATATTTTATTAACACGCTCTTCTCATATGTAACAACATTTTTTAGCTATACTGATGACATAAGCACCCTTTTACTATTTATGAAAACTTCATTTTATTTATTCTTACTTTTATGTTGGGACATATTTCATGCTTCGCTTTATATTTGATACAATCAATACAAAAAAACATAATACGGGAATCCGTACATTTCAAAGTCTAAGAGGAGGTTATGTTTTGTTGGATTACATTTGGCTAGATGACAAATCACCAATTTTAGAACAACTACCAAGTAATTTTAAATCTGCAGCTATATTGCTACATCCATTTGTCCAAATGCCTTTAGGATGGGAAAAGTCTGTGAGAAAAAGACCATATGAGCACATCTATCCTAGCGCTGAAGAAATCATTCACAATGGGAAATCCGTTTCTTGGAAGGAAATGATGTCTTGTAGTGGATTACATTCATACGCAGACCTAGCAATGGCCATGTTGACTTCCATTAGTGCCTTTTCAGAAGAATATAAAAGAGAGGATTTAGCTGAAAAGCTACATTCAAACTTAAAAAAAGATCTTTATTATCCAACAGAAGATTATACGTCTATATTTTTATTACACAAATTACTTAAACTCCTCGGTTCTAAAGGTGCAAAAAATCTATATTTCTCTGAACCAATTCTTGATACAAACGGATTATTACAGGTAAATAATACTACTCCATTAGATATTTGGGACATTAGCAATAATGAGTTAATTATTACTGGGGAAGACAATGAGTATGCGTTTATGAGTATATACGATTCCTTTACAACCTTATTATTAGCTAAAGAAGAAAATATAGAATATATTGTTCAATCAATGAATGTTGAAGCTGTCATTTGTGACAAAAAAACGATGATTGATTGGTATTTTTAAATTAGTAATTTCTTAAACTATAAAAAAGAAACTTGCGCTTATGCACAAGTTTCTTTTCAAAAACATCCTTATTTTTTTACAACTTCATGTCCACCGAACTGATTACGTAGTGCTGAAACTACTTTTCCATGGAATGTATCATCTTCCTGAGAACGATAGCGCATAAATAATGACATCGCGATTACTGGTGCCGCTGCTTGTAACTCAAGCGCAGTTTCAACAGTCCATTTCCCTTCTCCTGAAGAGTTCATTACACCTTTAATGCCATCAAGTTTAGGATCATCTGCAAATGCTTTTTCAGTTAAGTCCATTAACCAACCGCGGATTACTGATCCGTTCGCCCATACTTTTGCAACATCTTCATAATTGAAATCAAAGTCACTCTTATCTAGTACTTCAAATCCTTCAGCAATTGCTTGCATCATGCCGTATTCAATACCGTTATGAACCATTTTTAAGAAATGACCACTACCAACGCGGCCAGCATAAGAATAGCCATTTTCTACTGCTAAATCTTTAAATAAAGGTTCTAATTGGTCGTAAATTTCTTTTTCTCCACCAACCATTAAACAAGCACCGTATCTAGCTCCTTCTACACCGCCAGATGTACCGATATCTACATAATGTAATCCGAAGCTTTTTGCTTCTTCAGCACGGCGTAACGTATCTTTATAGAATGAATTTCCACCTTCAATAACGATATCACCTTCATCTAATAACGGATACACATCTTTTAATACTGACTCTACAACTTCTCCTGCAGGCACCATTACCCAGATCGTACGAGGAGCTTCTAATTCAGCGATCATTTCTTTTAATGTATGACGTGCAGTAATTCCTAGTTTTCCTGCCTTTTCTACAAGCTCTTTATTTACATCGTATACAACTACTTCATGCTTGTCTTCATGTAAGTGTTCAGCTAATGGGAATCCCATTTTTCCTAATCCAATTAATCCTAGTTTCATATTAATCAATCTCCTATTCTATACAAATATATTTAATATCGAAATTAGCCCAAGTGCTACTACAGATAATATAGTCTCCATTGCAGTCCATGTTAATAACGTTTCTTTCACAGTCATTCCGAAATACTCTTTAATCATCCAAAATCCTGAATCATTCACGTGTGATAAAATTAATGACCCTGCACCTGTTGCAAGTGCTAATAATTCAACATTTACACCTGGTGTACTTGCTGCAATCGGCGCAACAATACCAGCTGCTGTCATCATAGAAACAGTTGCCGATCCTGTCGCAACTCGGATAAGTGCAGCAATTCCCCATCCAAGTAATATTGGTGAAATATGTGATTCTTTCGCCATTTCAGCAATTGTAGTACCAATTCCAGAATCTAATAATACTTTATTAAATGCGCCACCTGCACCAATTACTAACAATATGTTTGCAATTGGTCCAAGGCAATCATTTGTAAATTGTAATACTTTATCTTTAGAAAATCCTTTTGCATAACCAAGGCTAAAGAAAGAATAAATCGTTGCAATTAATAAAGCGACTATTGGATCTCCAATAAAGTGTAACACTTGTGCAAGTTGACTCGTTTTATTTAATGCTACTTCAGCAATGGATGCACCAAGCATAAGAAATACTGGAAGTAAAATAGTAAACAATGTATTTCCGAAGCTAGGAAGTTCTTTCTTCTTATCTTTTTCAACAAATTGCTCCGCTATATCTAATGGTACTTCCTTATGTATACGAGCACCAATCCATTTCCCGTAAAGTGGACCTGAAATAATTGCAGTTGGAAGTCCGACAATTAACGCATATAAAATTGTCTTCCCTACATCTGCTTTAAAAATACCAACTGCCGCCATTGCCGCTGGATGCGGTGGAACAAGTCCGTGTACGACTGACAGTCCTGCTACTAGCGGAATACCGATTGTAATAAGTGATACCCCAGTTTCTAACGCAATTGTAAATACTAACGGAATTAATAGGACAAATCCAACTTGGAAAAATACCGGAATCCCTACTAAAAATGCAACGAACATCATCGCCCAGTGAACTCGTTTCTTCCCAAAACGATTAATTAATGTGTTAGCGATACGTTCAGCACCGCCAGATTCGGCCATCATTTTTCCAAGCATCGTTCCTAGTGCTAAAACTATCGCTAAAAAGCCTAACGTATTACCAAGCCCTAGTTTAATAGAATCAATAATCCCTGGATCTTTTGGTGAAGTTCCAATTAAAGGCATTCCCATTGCTAAACCTACACCAATTGCTGTTAAAATTAATGCGACAAATGGATGCCATTTTACTACCGTAATAAGTAAAAGTAGTATGACAACTGCCGCTAGTACGATCCCAACTACCATTTCTCCCAATCCCCCTATTGTTTACGTTGGAAAGCAGCTATACAATCAAATTCTTCTTTCAAGCGATTGTAAAGTCGTTCATACATATAAAACATTTCTAAATATATAGCCGTATTTTCTTTATTCGGTACATGATGATGGACAATATCAATCCAATCCTTTACCTCTTCAAGAGAATCAATTTTTCCTACAGCATATAAAGCAACTGCCGCTGCCCCAAGCGCAGATGCTTCATGACTTTCAGGTACAAACAATTCTTTTCCCATCATATCGGACAACATTTGTCTCCAAAATGAAGATTTTGCAAACCCTCCTGAAACTCGTATTTCAGTAAGTGGCCCTGTACAATCCCTGATTGCGAGTGCTACTGAATATACACTCATACAAACACCTTCCATCACTGCACGTATAAAATGTTCTCGTTTATGTTGAAGATTGATTCCAAAGAATGTACCACGAGCGTTGGCATTCCAGTAAGGTGCGCGTTCTCCAGATAAGAAAGGTAAAAACAATAGCCCATCCGCTCCAGCTGGTACGCTTTCTGCATATTTAATTAATAAATCATAAGGATCAATGCCGAGCTTTCTTGCTACTTCTTGCTCTGGACTACCAAATTCATCACGTAACCATCTCAGTAATATTCCGCCGTTATTCGTTGGACCACCGATTACCCAGTGCTCATCTGTTAATGCGTAACAAAACGTTCTCCCTTTCTCATCTGTATTTATATTTGATGAGATTGTTCGAACCGCACCACTCGTTCCAATCGTAATTGCAGCCGCACCCGGTGATATCGCACCAACTCCTACATTTGCAAGAACCCCATCACTTGCTCCGATGACAATTGGTGTTTCTGCACTTATCCCCATCTTCTGTGCTAATTCTGGCTTCATACCTGATAAAATATATGTAGTGGGTACAGGGGTTGATAATTGTTCTGGTGACATATGTAACATAGTCAAAACATCTTCATCCCAGTTTAATGTTTCTAAATTAAATAACCCTGTAGCAGAAGCAATCGAATAATCAACTACGTAGCGTGAAAATAATTGGTAAATCACATACTCTTTAATGGAAATAAATTTATAGGCACTTGTATATAACTCTGGTTCCTCTTCTTTCATCCATAACAATTTAGAAAGTGGTGACATCGGATGAATCGGTGTACCTGTACGTCTATAAATTTCATGCCCATTCATTTGTTGTAATAATTTTTCTGATTGCTTCGTACTTCGATTATCTGCCCAAATGATAGAACGCGTTAATGGCGCACCATTTTCATCTACTGCAATTAATGCGTGCATAGCTGTACTAATACCGATTGAAGAAATATCTTCTGGTAATACATTACCTTTTTCAATGGCAACGCTTACACTTTTGTATACAGCGGCACATATTACATCAGGATCTTGCTCAGCCCATCCTACATTCGGTTGAATAATTGGGTAATCGATTGCATGTGATGCAATGACTTTTCCTTTTTCTGTGAACACAACCGTTTTTGTACTTGTGGTACCGATATCAATCCCGATTACTCTCCCCCTTGTTTCCATGCGAATCTTCCCTTCATTTCTAGCAAAATACGATTTAGTAAACCGTTTACATGAATTAGTATATAAAATATTTTTTCATTTATCAAGTTATAAAAAGAAAATTTTTTTCACAACAAAAAGTAAATCCCCTCATTCCATTTCACTTATATACTAAATTTAGCTTTTCCGTGCGGTAAAATTACGTTATCTTCTTTACGCAATACACTCTTTCCTCTCATTAACAACACATACATAGTCCTCCATACGTTCTACTCATTTGCATGAAAAAGCGTTGAAAAGCAATATTCATTTTTAGGGATCACGTTACATAACCATCAAGCCAAGAAAAGTAACTACCCGCAGAATGAGAATTCTGTGCATTTTGCTCTTGTTTATTGTTTTAGATTCACTAGTCCTTTTATCTTGATAAACATAGAGCGCGGCCCCCCTGCTATCACTTTTTTATCTTGTAAATATATCTTACATACTATAAAATTTAATAGTATTTTTATTTTTCAGAAAAATAAAACAATAATATAGAATTTATTGTATAATGTTGTAAAAAGATGTCGGAGGGATTTAATGTTAAATAAAATATCTCAATTCACAATTAAGCTTTCATCAATTCTTTTATCACTCTTACTATTATTAAATTTACCTTATTTATTTATCACTCAACAAGGGTTTACCTTTCAACCAATTTATTTTTTTAATCAGATCGTTACCATGTTAAAACAGGTCTTCTCCCCTGAATCATTAGTGATTATAGGATCAGACCCGAAGTTTGGCCATTTCAAAAAAACACCATTATTTCCAACTGTTTTAGAACCTTACCTATATTCATTTACTATATTATTTTTAGCCTTTTTTCTTGCTCTCTTTCTATCATCTAGCATGGCATTTTTTTATTTTTTAGCGAAAGATTATATAAAAAAATGGATAAACCGAATTGTGTTCATATTAGAAGCTGTCCCTGATATGATGATGATGATTTGTTTGCAAATATTCTTCATATGGGTACTTCAAAAATTCGGGGAATCTCCTGTCACTATTATTTCTTTTAATGAAAATCGAGCTTATTTACTCCCTATTTTATCATTAGCTGTCTTACCTACATTACAAATGTTTCGGATGATGGTGTTATACATAAAAGAAGAAGAAGGAAAACATTACGTAGAGGTTGCATATGGAAAAGGCCTTTCATCAAGTTATATACTCTGCATTCATTTATTCAAAAATATATCTATCCACTTCTTTCACCATTTAAAAACGATTTTTGTTTTCTTACTTTCTAATTTATTCATTTTAGAATTTGTTTTTAATATGGAAGGCATTATTCAATTTCTATTTAATAAGGCGTTTGTTTCACCTCCCGCTGCATTTATCATACTTGTTATGATTATTTTACCGTTTTATGCCCTTTTCCACATAGTCTCATTCATGATGAATAGATGGAAAAAGCAATTGAAAGGAGTATCATTATGAAATCTATTTGGAAATCAAAACGATTTTTAATCGGCTTTACTTATCTATTCATACTTATTTCAGCTAGTTTTATTTATAGTTGGTTCTTTAAAGATAACATCCCAAAACCTCCTCAGTTACTTTACAATGACAATAACGAATTACTTGGAAAGGCCCCCTTTCCGCCTTCGTTAATTCCACCTTTTGGATCTGATCGTTTTGGAGAGTCTGTTTTCTTACAAATTGTAGAAGGAGCAAAATTCACTATTTTATTAGCCGTGGCAATTAGCTTCTTTCGAATTTTATGCGGAACATGTATAGGAATCCTCTTAAGTTTATTTGCTCCAAAACTCAAGAGATTTTTCCAGTCATGCTCAGAAGTTTTTTATTATATTCCAACTCTATTTATCGCATTCATACTCATCACGCCCGTTAATATTATAATCACATCAAATGCTGATGGGGTAGATCCAAATATTTCATTTACGTTTTATCAAGTACTCGTACTTATTTTCGTCGCTCTGCCTACACTTTCTTTATACATATCCTCAGAGGTTGATGAATTTATGAAACAAGATTACATCTTAAGTTCACAATTACTGGGGGCTAGTCGTTTTCATATTATTAAAAAACACTTACGAGTCTTATTACTTGACCGCTTATTTGTATTATTTATGGAACATATCGTCCAAACACTCATACTCGTTATCCATTTAGCATTGCTTAACATTGTAATTGGCGGCATACAAATGCGTGAACTCTATGACGGAGT
This sequence comes from Bacillus sp. 196mf, assembly GCF_003217275.1. Lineage (NCBI taxonomy): Bacteria > Bacillati > Bacillota > Bacilli > Caryophanales > Bacillaceae > Bacillus > Bacillus sp. 196mf. The sequence continues at coordinate 186,899 of NZ_QJTG01000002.1, read as the reverse complement.
GCTCAAACCTGTTTCTCTATCTAATGATTGGGCAGGTCTTATTGGATTAAATCGTAATGAAATGAATCTTTCATGGTGGATTATTTTTTATACTCTCGCTTCATTCTTTATTACGATTCTATTTATTAAGCTTATGACCATCGGGATTCAAGATGCACTGAAAGCAAGAGATTCGCAAATTGTAGCAATTCAAAACGTTCCAGATCATAAAAAATTTGTTAAACATAAAGATTCCTTTTCGTTTGCAAATAAAGTAAACCTTTAATCATTTCTCATTAATCAAGTATTAATTGGCATCGATATTAGTAGAAAATAAAGAAGATGATCCCTATTAAATACAGGGATCATCTTCTTATGCTGTCTAACTTTTTTACATGTCCTTTGCTAGACTCATGCTTTTTATATTTAAAGTGAATTATTTGCAATCACAATTATGTTTTTTAAAATCAATTACCATACGCCCTTGAATTCTACCTTGTTCCATTTCTTCGAATACATTTTGTACTTTATCTAGCGAACAAGTTTGAACAACCGGCACTACTTTTCCTTCTGCCCCAAACATAAACGCCTCTTCCAAATCTTTACGAGTACCCACTAGAGAACCAACTACTTCAATTCCATCCAGTACAAGTCGCGGGATGTTTAAGTCCATTGTTTCTACTGGTAGCCCTACTGCAACTACTTTACCGCAAGCACGTACTGCATCAACTGCTGAGTTAAAGGCTACTTTAGAGACTGCTGTTACTACCGCAGCATAAGCGCCACCAAGCTCCTCTTGAACAATTTTATCAGCAGGACCTTGAGAAATTGGATTGATAGTCATATCAGCACCAACTTCTTTCGCTAAGGCTAATTTGTCGTCATTAATGTCTACTGCGATTACCTTTGCACCAAATACATTTTTAGCATATTGGATAGCTAAGTTACCTAATCCACCGCAGCCATAGATTACAATAGGTTGACCAGGTTTAATATCTGATACTTTAATAGCTTTATATGTAGTTACACCAGCACATGTAATTGATGATGCTTGAGCAGGATCTAATCCTTCTGGTACTTTTACCGCATAATCAGCTGTAACGATACATTGTTCAGCCATACCACCATCTACTGAATAACCTGCGTTTTTAACTTCACGGCAAAATGTTTCTCTACCAGTTACGCAATATTCACAACGTCCACAAGATTGGAACATCCATGCAATACTTACACGGTCACCTATCTTTAGCGAATTAACATCATCAGCTATTTTCGTAACAATACCTACACCCTCATGACCAAGAATACGGCCATCAGTGTTACCAAAATCATGATTCGCAACGTGTAAATCAGTGTGGCAAACTCCACAATACTCTACATCTACTAACGCTTCGCCTGAGCGTAACGGACGTAATTCTTTTTCAATCACTTCGATGTTTGCTTTGCTGTTTTTATTAACCACTACTGCTTTCATATGTGATCTCCCCTTTAGTGTATTAGCGTTTTAATGAGTTTATCTCACAACTACTTTCCTCACTACTTTGGCTAGTTATTGTACCAAATTTAAGTGTTCAATCATCATTACATCTTCATCATAACATGACACTTCATAAACAAATTGTGAAATTATGAACAATATTTGAATCATTACACAAATCGGTCTTTATTTTAAATTTTTAAAAATGAGAGTTTATCACTGACTATAAGTAAGTCATACATTTCTAAAAGAAAATAAAGTAACAAACTTCTCATCGATAAAAAGCTCTTCACTCAATATTTTCTATATTTAAACACTTAGTTTCACAGTAATAGCCTTTACCGCCAACATAAACTTTTTCTATTTTATTTTTGCTATTGGTTGCTAATTTAACTAATATTTCAGAAGGCGAGTATAAAGAATAACCTTGTTCAAATACATAGACTTCTTTTTGCAAATACTGCTGTTCATAAAGGTAGCAAGCTAATGCACCGTTTGAAGTTCCAGTCGCTGCTTCTTCATTAATGTCGTATAGTGGAGCAAAATTTCTGCATATAATTCGATTGTCATTAAAAGTATATAGATGCATCCCGACAACATTATAATACTTGCTGATTTCTTTAATTTTTTCAAAATTAGGTTGCAGTGCATGTAATTGTGTTTCGCTTTTTATAGGAATTAAAATATCTTTTAAGCCCGTAGAGACAATTTGGATTGGGTATTTATTGTCTATATCTTTAATGTCAAAACAGTCGGTGAACTCATTTGGAGATACAACATCATAGAATATCGGCTTATTTTGTTCCATGAATATGATGTCATCTGTTATGGTAATAGTAAGAACACCGCTGTTCGTTTCAATCGTATAGCGATTCTTGAAAATTTTATTTAAATGCATCAGTATCGCGAAAGAGCCAATTGTGGCATGACCACATAAATCAACTTCTTCTTTTGGAGTAAAATACTCAAATTTATAATCAGCAATTTCAGATTCTGATATAAATGCGGTTTCCGCATAACCCAGTTGTTTCGCTATTGTCATTTTTTGAGTAGTGGTCAATGTATTTGTATTCTCAATAAATACCACTCCTGCTTTATTTCCGCCTTTATGATCCTTGCTAAATGCACTTGCAACATAAACAGATATTTTCATAAGACACCTTCCTCGCCTATAGTAAATTCCAATATAATAATCAATATATATAAATATAATCGGATAAATTATCAATAAAACAAGAGACAAACTATTTTTTTTAGCATTTGAACTCTCCAAAAATAGTTTGTCTACAGTCTACAAGCTCTTCATTTGAAGAGCTTTTTTTATATTCGTTTCATCGAAATCGTTTCACGTATACTTTGTAAATTTTTTAGCGTTTCCTCTTGTCGCTGCAACGACAACCCTACATACAAAGTATCTAATAAGCTTAACTGTGCTAATCGTGATGAACTTGCTTCTGTGCGGAACTCAGTCTCACGTGTTGATGTATATAACGTAATATCAGCAAGTTGACTTAATGCTGATTTCTTATAGCTCGTAATCGCAATAATTTTGGCCCCTCTTGCTTTCGCTACTTCTAACGCTTCAAGTAATCCTTTATTGCTACCAGAATGAGAAATGCCAATAACAACTGAATTTTCCGAGAGTAAACCTGCTCCCATAATTTGAAAATGCGAATCAGTATGAGCGATACAAGAAATACCCGTTCTCATAAACTTATGATACGCATCCATCGCAATAATACCAGAGCCACCATTTCCATAAAACTCAATTCGACTTGCTTCTTGCAAAGCTCGTACAGCCTGCTCAAGTGCTGTTTCATTTAGCAAATGTAAAGTATCTTGCAGTCCTGTAATATGCGAATGAAAAACTTTTTTAGCAACAGTTACCATACTATCTTCTGCTGATACCTCTTCATGAATATTTTGCATCGGTGTATGTACAATTTCACGAGCTAATGTAATCTTTAAATCTTGAAAACCTTGCAAACCAAGGTGTTTACATAAGCGGAATATCGTCGCTTCGGAACTACTCGTAACTTCAGCTAATTCTGTAATAGATTTATGTACAACATCTTGTGGATGTTTCAAAATATGTTCGGCAATACTTCGCAATTTCGGTGATAAACCATTTAACGAAGCCTGAATCTTTCCAATCCCACTCCTTGTACCAGGCATAGCATATCCTCCTCTTCTATCGTAGCTTTATCCTGTAAAAACCGATTAGTTTAACTTTATTGTACCTAATTATTGAAAGAAGAAAAACCTATATTAGGGATTACTATAAATTTTAATTGCTCCTATGTATTCTGTCATACGATATAACAGAATTATTCATGCTTATGAATAATCCTCCCCATGTTTCACTGCGTATAATGCGGCTTGCGTACGATCATCCACTTCCAATTTAGCTAAAACGTTTGAAACGTGTGTTTTCACAGTTTGTTCTGTAATATGAAGTTCTGCTGCAATCTCCTTGTTGCTTCTTCCTTTCGCAATTTCGCGAAGTACCTCTTGCTCTCTTTTCGTTAACATTGAAAAAGGATTTTCTATTTCCTTCTTTACTGCGGTACGCCCCATTAATGCAGGTGTTACTTTCGGGTGAAAATTCGCATTTCCTTGATGTACTGCAATAATAGAAGCGACAAGTTGCTCAGGTTGTACTTCTTTTAATTGATAACCATCTGCTCCAGCTTCAAGTGCTGGTATAACATAATCTTGCTCTGAAAAACTACTTAATATAAGTACCTTTATCGTCTCATCGTATTGCTTTAGACGTTTTGTTGCCTCAATTCCATCCATTTTCGGCATCGATACATCCATTAGTACGACATCCGGTCTTTCTTTTTGCACGAAATGTAATGCCTCTTCGCCATTTTCTGCTTCCCCAATAATTTCAAATTCTTCTCTCGTTTTCAAAAAGAATACAAGTCCTCTTCGAACGATATGATGATCCTCAACTAGTAGCAATTTAATCTTCAATCTTATTCTCCCCTTCAAATCGGCAATTGAATTTCTATTTTTGTACCCTTTCTCAGCTCTGTTATAATTTGAAACGACCCCTTCATTAACTGAATACGTTCCTTCATACTTTTCAGGCCAGGTGCTGACTCCCTTACTTGCTCTTGAATAAATCCTATTCCATTATCTTCTATGTAAAAATGTAACTGGTTATTTTCTATTTTCAAAAGAACATGTACCTTTTCACACGAAGCATGCTTTTTACAATTATGTAGCGCCTCTTGGCTAATACGCCATAAAACTTCTTCTATTTCATCCCCAATTGAAACCATCCCATCAATTCGAACTTCCACTTGAACTCCTAATAACTTCCCGTAATTTTGAATTGCTTCTGCTAACCCTTTCTCTAATCCTTCAGGTCTTAATTGCCAAATTAATAGAGTCATCTCTTGTAATGCTTCTTGTGATAATTCTCCAATATAACTTAACATCTCTTGCAATTCTCTATCTTGCGTCATATTCAGAGTACCTTTCGCTGTTAGCATAATAGAAAATAACAATTGTTTTACTGAATCATGTAAATCACGTGCAAGTCGATTTCTTTCCGCTACCACTACATATTTACGTTCTTTCTCAACTAACTGAATACGTTGTATTGTCGTTCCAATTTGAAATGCAATTGATTCTAATAATGCTAACTCTTCCTCTGAAAAATGAGTCTTATGAGGCGCAGCCACATTTAGTAGACCAAATTTTTCTGATCCAGACCTAAGCGGAATTGTCGCATGATGTGTAACATCTTCTGTCTCTCCCCAATTACATTCAATTGCATCTTCTATTCGCTTACATTCAATAATATTAGTCGCTTTTTCTAATCTCCCATTCACAAAACGTTCTACACACCAACAGTTTCCTTCACACATCGGCTTCTTCTCTTGCCACGTAAGAGCCTCTGGTAAATTTTCGTCTACAAGCATGCTATGCTTTCCACTTTCATCAATAAAGAATATCCACCCTGTTTGTAAATTCATTACTTGTAACAATGTATGCAACACTTTTTCTAACATATCCTGTAAGTTTGTTGCTTCATTTAATAATTCAGCAATTTCTTTTAATGCTTCTAAACGATGCATCTCTTTTTCTTCAAAGTTCATTCTCATCACCAACTACAATTATAACATTAAGAAATTTCTAAATTCTATAAATAAAAAAAGAACCGAATCTCTTCAGCCCTTTCTTTATATCAATCATTTTATTATTGTTATTCTATCCAATGTTGGAATCAGAATTTTTGTTAACAAACGATTCTACTTTAGCTGTCCGATAAAGATTTTCCACCATGGATATGCTGTAAACCTTCAGTAGTAACAACCATATTCGCTGCTGGCATTTGCACTTGATTCTTATGAAACATAGACATTAATTCAAATCTTACCTGTCTAGAAGTTTCAAAATAATCTTCTGGCTTTATTAAACCTGTAATACAAAATTCATAGCCAACATATTTCAAGTTAGGATTTAAGTCTGTAACACCGACGTATTTAAATGGTTCAACAGCGTCATCCTCTACTCTATAAAGAGTTTGATTCAATTTTTCATTGCATATAACACATACTTCTTCTAACAATCCCTTCACTCTTGTTGGATCTTCCTGATAACTTACCGTGATGCGTTCAATTACACGCATCCATCCTTTATTAAAATTTTGTATCGTTCTAATCTCTCCGTGCGGGATGGTAAGTAGTTTTCCTGACCATTCACGTATTTGCATAAAACGAATACTAATCTCTTCAATAGTTCCTGAATTTGTTCCGTTAAAAGTTACAAAATCACCAACTCGAAACTCTTTGTCCGCTAATCTTGCAAAGCCTAATATAACATCTTTTAGCATCTGTTGTGCTGCAAAACCGATGACAACTCCAGCTATCCCTGCACCTGCAATAATACTTTTTATATCTACAAATTGGCTAATTAAATATATGATAAGACTGATGATAATGATATATCTAAAAATAGATCGAATTACACTTTGAATCGTCTGCTCTACCTCTTCATCAAAAAAGCTTGATTTCCTAAAAAACCAATCAATAATACGGTTTATTACAAACGAAATAATGATTAAAACTAAAGCAAATAGTAAAAATCTTAAAAGTAAAAACTCCCTTACATAATTAAAAAATTCTTCAGTATACGTTAATAAACTCATCCATCCACTTCCTTAACTAATAAAAATTCTATACAAAGCTGCTATATTTTTAAAATTCATTAGACATTCTTCTATAAATATACCCTTTTTCATAACCTAAAGGGAGCTGACAATTGAATTTTTTTATGACTTTACTTTAAGACTACACTACCCATCCAAATAAAAGGAAAAGATTTACATAATATCGAATAGTTCATTTGAAAATATTATTACTCACGGAGGTTGCAAGCAATGGGATATATTGAAGAACTAAGAGACGTTGTTGGATCAAGACCGCTTAATTTAGCAGGCGTTGCGGTAGCTGTTTTCAATGAACAAGGACAAATACTACTACAACAAAGGCGAAATGGCATGTGGGGCGTTCCAGGAGGTTTTGTAGAACTTGGTGAATCTATAGAAGCAGCTGGAAAACGAGAAGTACTTGAAGAAACCGGAATCGAAATTGGTACACTTCAGCTAGCAACTGTATTTTCAGGTAAATAATTTTTTGTGAAATTAACGAACGGAGATGAATTTTACCTTATAACAATTGCTTACCTTTGCAAAGATATTACAGGTGGCTTGCTAAAAGCTGATGGAGTCGAATCATTACATGTACAATTTTTTAATTTAAATGAGCTACCACAAAATATTAGCCCATTCATAAAAAAATTAATTGAACAAAATGTCGTCTCAGTTTAAACGCAAAAAAGAGACCTTTTTAAAGGCCTCTTTTTCATTTCACTTCTGCATGTAAACAAGATTTAAAATGTCCAAGTGCAAATTCATGCCCTTGCGCATTAAAAGATGCAACTGCCTTTTCATAAACAACAATTTTAAATCCTTTATTATAAGCGTCTACTGCTGTGTGAAGAACACAAATATCAGTACAAACACCTACAAGATGAACTTCTTCTATTCCTCTTTCTCTTAACTTCATTTCTAAGTCGGTTCCTGCAAATGCACTATATCGTGTTTTATCCATGTAATATACATTTTCAGCATTTTTATATGTTTCGTATACATCTTGTAATTCCCCAAACAAATCTCTTCCACTTGTACCAGCTATATTATGGGGTGGGAATAATTTTGATTCTGGATGATATACATCATTTTTTTCATGTTTATCAATCGCAAAGACAACGTAATCTCCATTTTCAATATATTGCGTCGTTATATGTACAATTTCCTTCTCAATTTCTTGACCTGGTTTTCCGCAAGTTAAAGCACCTTTTTCCGCTACAAAATCATATGTATAATCAATATTAATAAGAGCTCGTTTCATAACTACTATCTCTCCTTCTTCTGTTTCACAGTAAACAATAGAAAATTTGTTATTACGACATCGTATGTACTATTCGACATTTCAAATGAAATACCTACATTTTTCTTGTAAAACTTACCTTAATTCGAGTTTATCGTAAAGTGAAACTTTAATCATTGGAGAGTTTGTTCATCTCCAATGATTATTAGTTAAACCAATCGGACAGTTGATCTCCCACCTAATCTCCTCACATATACCGATTTTTAAGGCGAGGTCTTACTGCCCATTAATGCGGGATATAATAGATACACTATGGTAAAACAACTAGCTCCTATTACTAAGTCATGAATTTGGTAATTAAACGTAATTTGAATCACCTCTTGTATCGTAAACCAAATTACTGCCATCATTATACTAATCAAGACGATACGAATACACCGATTTACATCTTCAACCTCTTTCTCTGTCATAGTAGTAGCAAGTGATTTCTTCCTATTTAATCGTATTAGAAAACGAAACAAGTTATTTACTCTTGCACACTCTAGTCCAAATAAAAAAGCACACTACTTTTTTAAGTAATGTACTTTTTATTCTTATTAAGACGCAGGCTTTGTCTCAAATGTTGCTTGATTAAAACTAATAACCTTTCCTTTCGGGTCATTGTTTTCATACTGAACTGCAGTAATCGTATGACTACCTGTTTCAAGCGTCTTTTCTTTTAATTGTACTGTTGTCTGCGTTGTACTAGTTACTTGATGTCTATCTGTATACATTTGATCTACAAATATGAAGGTTTCTTTATCACTTTGAAAATTAGAAAGTTCTAATTCAACTTGCTGAATTAAAGTATCCTTTTTAATGAATACAGTCGGTATATTGCCATTTTCAGAAGTACCATCTGGAGTAATAACTTTTACTTTCCCTTCTCCAATTGACATTGCACCTTCAGGAAATACAACCATATTCTCATCACTTGCGTTTACAACTTGTTCTTCCTGTTTTGATTGCGCGTCCTCTTTTTCCTGTGGAGCACCGCAACCTACTAATAACAATACAGACAATCCAGTGATTATGAATTTTTTCAAAATTCATCCCCCCTGTCATTTGATTATAATTTATTATACAAAAATAACTTTTAAATTTTAAGACAACTTTTAAAACTTTTATGAACATATAGAAGCTTGCTCACGATTAATGTATCATACTTTCCTTAATAGAACATTAATTTTTTTTATGAAATAAATAGTAATTCCTTCTTATTTATCATTTTAGCCCAACAAATCGATATAATACCCCCTCAAAAATAAAAAGACATTGATATGTCCAATGTCTTTTCTATGTAGCACTTTAAAAAACAAATGTTGTGATTTCTTCTACTTCTTTTCTTGGAAGTTTTTTTGGCTTATCTTTCGGAAATCCTAGTGAAATAACCATATTTATTTGTTTTTCAGGCTCAATTTGTAAATATTGGCGCAGTTCATCTTGAGCTAGCAATACTGGCCCTGTCATTGGACAAGTACCAAGTCCCTTTGCATGTGCAGCTAACATTAAGTTTTGTGCCGCTAAACAGCTACTCTTAATGCCTTCTTCTTCCCAAACTGAATCTGGAACAAAAGCAATTGGATCAAATATCTTTTCACGGAACTTTGATTCATATGGTGTTGCCAAACATACGATTAATACTGGTGCCTCCGAGAAAGCTGTTGCATATGGTCCGAAAGAACGTGTAAGTAATTTCCCTGCTTTCTCTTCTCCATTTTCTGCTGCTTTTGCCGCAAGTTTATGTAATGCATCCCATGTCATTTGTTCAATTTCTTTAATCTTCTCTCGATTCATGATAACTAAGAATTCCCACGTTTGTGAATTCGTATCACTCGGTGCGTAACGCGCACAATCAATTATTTCTTTTATATCATTAGTAGATACTTCTTGATCTTTAAACTTTCTAACACTTCGTCTTCCGTGAATTACTTCTTTAAAATCTTCATAATTCATATATTAAATCCCCTTTTTACAGCGTTTTCAAAACTTGTCCTATGCTTGAATTATATCATGAAAAAAAGCCGGAAGAATACCAGCTTTTTTCTTCATGATTAATTTGTCACTTTAAACAAACGAATACTCTCTTCATATGCAGCTTGTAATTTTTTCGTAATTGGTCCTCTTTCACCAGCTCCAAACTGTTCATCACCAATCTGAATGACTGGGAATATTTCAAGTGGCGTCGCTGTAAAGAAGCACTCATCAGCTTCATATACTTCTTGTAACGAAAACTCTCGTTCTTCTACTTCGATATGTAACTCTTTCGCTAATGTAATCACGTAGTGACGTGTAATACCATGTAAAATGAAATGATCCGCTGGATGTGTAATTAACTTATTATTTTTCACAATAAAGAAATTGGAATGACACCCTTCAGTCACAATGCCATCCCGTACTAATATTGCTTCTTGATATCCTTGTTCATTTATTTTGTTTTTGATCATAATATTAGGAAGTAAATTTAAAGATTTTATATGGCAAAACTTCCACCTGATGTCCTCTTCTACTGTTACCTTAATCCCTGCCTCCATTGAAGCAACTGGTCTTGGGAACGAAACAAGATTTGCAAAATATGTCGGTTGTAAATCTGATTCATATACATGATTGCGCGGTTGTGCACCTCTTGATATTTGTAAATATACATTCCCATCTTCTTGAAATTGATTTTTTTCAATCATTTGATATAACTCTTCTACTAATTCTTCCTTCGTAAATGGTGGAATTAGTTTTATTTCTGCCATAGAGTTAAAGAATCGTTCTAAATGTAAATCTAATAAATGAGGCTTGCCATCGTATAGTCTAAATACTTCATAAATACCATCACCAAATTGGAAACCGCGCTCTTCTAATGCGACCATCGGCTGTTCTTCCTTCGTATTAATCATTCTCCCATTAAACAAGATCCAATCTTTATGAGTAGCTTTCATTCTTCCCCACTCCTTTATCACATGATTGATTTTATTGTACAACTTATGTCACCCCGAAAGAAGGAATTTTCTGTATTTTCACAAACAAAAAATACATCACTTCGTAAAAGTGATGTATTTTATCATTTATTTAAGGAAATATTTTTCAATATCATCTAACATAAGGTTCGCAGCTTTAATACCGCCTGCTGTATTCCAGATTACCTCATCTACTTGGAATACTTTATTATTTTTAGAAGCCTGTAGTTGCTTAAAGAGTGGATCTTCTGTCCATTCCTTTGCTAACGAATTTCCTTCATTATTCTTATCTGCATCTTTATCAGACGTGAAATAGAATAAGTAGTCTCCGTCCATATTTGGAATTTGCTCTTTTGTAATTCCTTTTATCGCAAAATCATCTTTATCTTGTAATGGTGGTCGTTTAAATCCAATATCATTTAAAACAACTCCCGAGAATGAGTTTTTTTGATAAATACGAACATCACCTGGCACGAAACGAATAATAGAAACTTTAGAATTCAATTTATCGCCTAACTTCTCTTTCATTCCTTCAATACGTTTTTTATAATCATCAAGAGCTTTTTGCCCTTCTTTTTCTTTATTTACAGCTTTTGTATAAAGCGTAAAGTTTTCTTTCCAATCACCGCGTAATGTTTCTGCATAAACAGTTGGTGCGATTTCTTTTAGCTGATTATATATTTTTTCGTGACGCATTTTATTTCCGATAATTAAATCTGGCTTAAGCTTCATTACTGCTTCTAAATTAATATCACGTTCAGTTCCTACAACTTCCGTATTTTTTAACTCTTTCGCTACATGAGGATACCATTCATCACCAGCACGTGGTTTCGTAGTCCCCACTGGCGTTACGCCCACAGCTAGAAGAGCCTCTGCACCTTCATTTGTTAAAACAACAACTTTTTTAGGTGTACCATTTACTGTCGTTTCGCCCATTGCATGCTTTACCGTATATGAATCTTTTGCTTTCGCTGATATATCATTTTCCTTTTTCTCTTCTTTACTACATCCTGCAATTACAACCATGAGTGTCATAATGCAGAACATAATTAGTTTTTTAGTATGTATCATATGTCCTCCCTAGATGAAATCGATTATCATTAACAATTAAAGATTAATGTATCCTACATACATTGTCAATGTATATCAGAAAACTTTTTTAATATATACTATTTAGATTCTATCCGCTTTTCTAATGTTTCTTTTTAAAACATAGTGCATAAGTATGAAAATAAATGTTGTTATTAAAATGCGTACCCTTGTTATACATAACAAAGATACGCATCCATATTGCATTATCATTTTAATTGCTAATATTGAGTATACTTAATATACGATGGATCATTATATACCCACTGATTTCCACCAAGGTTTAACCAACCATTTTCATTTATATATACTAAATAAGATTCTGGAGAATTTAATTGGCGGATAACTGCAGATGTAGTTGATGGACCACTTCTTAAATTTACATTCATCCCTTGTATATATGCAACCCCAATCGGACTTCCATCACTATTACTTGTCTTTACAAAATTAATGTAAGAAGGATCATTATACACCCATTGTCCATTCCCCAAATCTAACCATCCGTTACTTTCCTGATATACAACGTAAGATTCTGGAGAATTTAATTGACGAATAACTGAGGAAGAAGTTGATGGACCATTTCTTAAATTTACATTTTTCCCAAGGATATAAGCGATTCCCTTCGTTTGAGGTGTCGGTTGTGGGTTAGGAGGTTGTGGATTTGGAGCTACTCCAAAAATAGCCGCTATTCCATTCGCATACGCTTGACTTAGATCTTCAATAAATTGTGGATTTTTTAATAAATTTGCATCAAACGTTGTATCAATAAAGGCAGTCTCAGTTAAAATTGCATCCATTGCGGTTTCTCTTAATACCGCATAATTTTCTTTTTTTGCTCCTCGATCACGAAGACCGTATTTTGTTAATACAGGATTTACTGCTGTATGCATCTTTTGTTGCTTTGCATATGCAGTGCTGCTGTTGGATAACGCATTATAAATATAGCTTTCAAAACCTGTACCCCCGCCGCTATTAATATGAAATGAAATAAAATAATCCGCACCAAAAGCATTGGCAATATTAGCACGTTCCGATAAAGAAATAAACACATCACTATCACGTGTCATTTTAATTGTAATTGGGTAATTTACCGTTAAAATGTCTCGAACGCGTCTAGCAATTTGAAGTGTTAAGTTTTTTTCTACTAAACCATTACCAACAGCACCAGAATCATATCCACCGTGCCCTGCGTCTATAACAAGTTTCATTTTATTGCCCCGCCCCTTTCTTGTAATATGTTTGCATTGCTACTCGTCCTATTTTATGTGAAATGTACAAGTTCTGTTACAATTTCAAATAAAAAAAACGCCTTATGTAAGGCGTTTTCTATCATCTTGCTTTAACCAATTTAAAATAAATATATACGATTGATAGTGAACATAACGTATGCAAAATAAAATAAATAAAAGTGTTATTCCAGCACCACTATAAAGTAAACCGAACTTTAAAAAAACATTCACAAGTGGTGGAAAGTTCATTAGATTTTGTAATGTACTAAGCATACAAAACATAATGAAAAAGACAGGGACGTATTGTAATTCATACGGCTTTTTTTTCTTACTCATTCTTTTCCGAATGAGTATATGACATAATTCTGCTACTATAAAGCACCCTCCAATTAATACAAGACCAGAAGTCATCGTCATACATCCACCTGCCTTATATTTATTTTATCGCATAAGTAATCATCGTTATATTTTCTTTACATACTCTTCATCTTCTGAAGTAAAACCAAAACTCTCTATGAAAGACTTCGCCTTTTCTGTTAATTCCTCTTGTAGCACTTTTATTTCTTTCACATTTCTTTGTTTCATCATTTCTTCAAATGTAAAATACGTATTTGCACCATAACCGTAACCTTGGTAATCAAAATGAATAATTAGCTGTGATAAAACAGCTCGTTCCTCTTGAACACTATAATCTATTACACCAATATATGTATCATCAACTTTCACACAGTACTGTACCTTTTTCTCACCTAAACTATGCGATTTAAACATTTCTTTAACAACGCTTTCATTTTCTACAGTAACTTTCTCAAACGTAATCATATGTCGTCCATCCTTTTACTATTATTGTATCAATAATATTTCCTATTTATGAAAAAAACCTTAAGACCGTATGCGATCTTAAGGTTTTTCTAATTAAACTAAGCTATACGCACGTTTTGTTTCTTCATGGAACTTATTCGTATCGTATTTATGCTCAACATAAATTTGGTGCCATACCATAAACGCAAGGACAGTCCAAATTTTACGGCTATAATCGCCTTTATCTGCACAATGTGCTTCCAGTAAGTTTAATACATACTGTTTGTCGATTAAATGCTCTGTTTTACTCTCGTTTATAATATTGATAGCCCAATCATGCATTTCGTCTTTTAACCAGTGACGAATTGGTACTGGGAATCCAAGTTTTTTACGATCTAATACGTGATCTGGAACGATTCCGCGTGCTGCTTCACGTAAAATAGCTTTCGTAGTTCCGTTAGCAATCTTAAATTCAGTTGGAATTTTAGATGCAACATCGAATACTTCTTTATCTAAGAACGGTACACGAAGTTCTAATGAGTTTGCCATTGTCATTTTATCAGCTTTTAATAAAATGTCACCACGTAACCATGTGAACATGTCAATGTACTGCATTTTGCTTACATCATCATAATCTTTAATCTCGTTATACAATGGTTTCGTGATATCCATATAGTTAACACTTTCATTGTAATACTTCATTAATTCAACTTTCTCTTCTTCACGGAAGATTTTCGCGTTTCCATAGTAACGCTCTTCAATTGGCGTACATCCACGCTCTAGGAAGCTCTTACCTTTAAATCCTTCTTTAAGAGCACCACTTAATGCTTTTAGAACGCTCTTACCTGGGCTAGGAATGTAAGAGAACATTTTTAGTGAGTTTGGCTCACGATAAATGTTATAACCACCAAATAGCTCGTCTGCACCTTCACCTGAAAGAACAACTGTTACATGCTTACGTGCTTCTTTTGCAACGAAGTACAATGGTACAGCTGCTGGATCTGCTAAAGGATCATCCATATGCCAAATGATTT
The DNA here is from genome assembly GCF_003217275.1 of Bacillus sp. 196mf. Taxonomy (NCBI): domain Bacteria; kingdom Bacillati; phylum Bacillota; class Bacilli; order Caryophanales; family Bacillaceae; genus Bacillus; species Bacillus sp. 196mf. Next base: position 171,896 of record NZ_QJTG01000002.1, on the reverse strand, counting down.
TTGGGAACTCATCCATAAACTCTTTCGCTGAAATGAATACGTTATGGTTTTTAACGCCTAATTTCTCAGCAGTTTCTTTGGCAACATCAACTTCACTGAAACCACGTTGTTCAAAACCAATAGAGAATGTTAAAAGATTTGGATTCATTTCTCTTGCGATAGAAGCGATAATAGATGAATCGATACCACCAGATAAGAATGAACCTACTGGTACATCACTGCGCATATGCACTTTTACTGAATCGTATAACACATCACGAATTGCTTGGATATGCTCCTCTTTCGTTGCGCTTGAAGCATTGAAATAAGGTTTCCAGTAGCGATGGATCTCCATCTCTTTACCGATTTCTTTTACGAAATAATGACCAGGCTCAATTTTATTAACATCAATTGTTAATGTTTCTGGCTCTGGACCATATTGGTACGTAAAGTAATGTTGTAGTGACGTTGGATTAACTCCTTTATCTTCCATCACATGCATAATACTTTTCTTCTCAGATGCGAAGAATGTAGTATCACCTTGTTGTGCGACGTATAAAGGTTTAATACCGAAGTGGTCACGTGCACCGAAAAGTTTCTTCTCTTCACGATCCCAAATCATAAATGCAAACATACCACGAAGATAGTCTACACATTTTTCTTTCATATGTGCATACAATGCAATGATAACTTCTGTATCAGATTGTGTTGCAAACGTTGCACCTTTTTCAAGTAACATTTCACGTAATTCTACATAGTTGTAAATTTCACCATTAAAAATAATTACATATCGATCATTTTCATAAGTTAGCGGCTGATGTCCTGCCTCTAAGTCAATGATACTTAAACGGCGGAAGCCAAATTGTACATGTTCATCACGAAAATATCCTTCGTCATCTGGACCACGGTGGAAAATCATCGTGTTCATATTTTCAAATTGATGTTTTTCTGTTTCTGAAAACTCTCTAGGGTTTTCACATAAACATCCTACAAAACCACACATACTTCTTACCCTCTTTCGGTTTTCATTCTGTTTCTATACTACTATATCAACCCTATTTATACTAGCATAATCAACTGAATATGGCGACCAAAAACTATAAAAAAATCACTCCATTTCACATTTTTAACAATTTTTTATGAAAACATGAAAACTAGGCACTCACCTTTCTCCGCTTTTGTCATATGATATTGCAAATTGATTTCTAGGAGGGAATACCATGAGTGAAGAAAAAAAAGATTCTTCTCGCCCACCGGTTCGTAATTACTTAAAGCAAATTGATGATTTCTTCGAGCAAACACCTCTTCGCAATGTAATCGCTGATTTAAATCATTTTTTCCAAAAAGGAAACCGTTTATTAACATTCCCTGTAGATTTATATGAAGTTGGTGAAGAACTCGTTGTTACAGCTGAACTACCAGGTATACAAAAAGAGCAAATTCAAATTGAAATACAAAGTGAATACTTAAAAGTCTCTGTAAAAGAAGAGATACTCGAAGAAGAAGAAGAAACATCCCATAACTATTATCGCCGGGAACGTTCCATTTCAGAAGCATCAAGATTGATTAAGTTGCCGTATTCAATTAATAAAAAAGCAGCAAAAGCTTCTTATCAAAACGGCGTATTAGAAATTCGGGCGCCGAAACTTCCCCAACAACATGACATTTTATCCATAGACTAATGCAAAAAAATAAGGGTGCATAGCACCCTTATTTTTAATCCACTAATCGCTTCATATCACGTATAATGTCTTCATATGGCGTATTACTAATTCCACTATACTTTTTCATTACTTTTCCGTTTTGATCAATTAAATAAAATGATGTACCATGCATGACCTGACCATTCTCCGGCTTATCTACAAGTGATTGGAAATTATCTTTTGAAAACTTCGTAATATCTTCTAACGAATATCCCGTTAATAAATTCCAGTTACTAGTATCCTCTGTAAACTTTTGAATAAAAGCTTTCAGATTTTCCGGCTTATCAAGGTCTGGATCTACACTAAATGAAACAAACTGAACGTCTATCTTCTCTTCTTTTGCCATCTTTTGCAGCTTGGCCATATTTGCAGTCATTGGTGGACAAACTGTTTGACAATTTGTGAACATAAAATCTGCAACCCAAACTTTCCCTTTTAAATCTTTTGTACCAAATTGCTTTCCATCTTGATTTGTAAATTGGAAAGTTTCTAAATCCCAATTTAATGGTTTACGAAGCTTTGAACCTGATTCACTACATCCAGCAAGTACAAAGAGACAAAATACAACCATAAGACCAATTATTTTTTGATAACGCTTCATTTATAAACCTCTTTTCTCTATCCTAAATTTAAATAGGTTATGTTTATAATAACAAAAGTTAACACTACGAGAAAATTGTTTACTACATTTGTTCACGAAATCGTACGAATTTACGTATGTTACTTCTTTATTTCAAGCGAATTACTAGACAAAATATATTTTTTTACTATTATTTCTATAAATAGAATTGATAAAACTAATTTTATTGTTACTTTTGTAAATACCTCTCCCTATTTTTTAACAATTCCTTAAACATTAATCCATGTTTTACACTGTATTCCTTAACAACATTTCGGTACAATACAAATACAACGATTGTAAATGAGGTGATGTTCATGGCAAAGCGCTATGAAAATATGGATAATGTTAGTACAAAAAAATCAATTCGCTCTTTTTTACGCTGGCGTAAAGAACGAAAGCAAAACAAAAAAGATTTTTCTTTCTTAGTAGAACAATCACCCGTTAAACAAAGTGCATTTTTGCAAAGTAATGTAAAAAAAACGACTGTCACATGGATTGGGCATTCTACTTTTCTTATCCAAACGAATGGACTTAATATATTAACAGATCCAGTATGGGCCAATAAATTAAAGCTAGTTACAAGACTTACAGAACCTGGACTCTCTATAGAAGCACTGCCTAAAATTGATATTGTCCTTATTTCACATGGTCATTATGATCATTTAGATTTTTCAACTCTTCGTCAGTTGAATGATGATGTTCTATATCTTGTACCTATCGGATTGAAAAAATTATTTACTCGTAAGAAATTTAAACATGTAGAAGAGTATAAATGGTGGGAAAGTACGATAATTAACGAAGTTTCTTTTCACTTCGTACCTGCTCAGCACTGGACGAGAAGATTCTTATTTGATATGAATACGTCTCACTGGGGCGGATGGATTATTGATAATGAAACGACTATGGAAACCATATATTTTTGTGGCGACAGTGGCTATTTCCAAGGTTTCAAAAAAATCGGTGAACGCTTTTTAATTGATATTGCTCTTATGCCCATTGGCGCTTATGAACCAGAATGGTTTATGAAAGTATCTCATGTTTCACCTGAAGAAGCTGTGCAAGCTTATTTAGATTTAAACGCTACGCATTTTATACCGATGCATTACGGAGCTTTTGCACTCGCCGATGAAACACCTCGTGAAGCAATAACTAGACTTCGAAATAATTGGAATTTGCGCATGTTACCATGGGAACAACTGCATGTGCTCTTTTTAGGCCAAACTTTTATTTATAGTAACGCAACAAATGATAAGCAAGTAAATGAAAAAATTGAAACTTTACATGTGTAACGTAACGACTGATTTTCTATATCCAACATATAATATAGAAAATCCTATAATGAAATTTTAATCAGTGGGAGTTTCTTTATCCCCACTGATTATTAACCTTCACCAATCGGGCTTTTACGGACAGCCCGCCACCTAACCTCTTTGCTCCAGCTAAATTTTGAGGTGGGAGTTTTACTGTCCACAAATAGCAGGATAAAGGGTGTTATCTATGAATGAATATTTACAGACTCGCTATATCATTAGCGGTAGTGCCTGTATAGCTCTTCTTATTTCTTACTTTCTATTTACATAAAAAAGCTACTTGAAATATATTTTCAAGTAGCTTTTTTATTACTCTGCTAAATACATAAATCCGATTGCACCTGGACCTGTATGAGTACTAATTATAGGCGTTGTATAGAAAATTTCTGATTGAGCAAACCCACTCACTTTTTCAACCGCCGCTTTCATACTTTCAGCTAAAGGAATTGCTTTCGCATGCGGAATTGCAACAGCCTTTACAACTTTTCCAGCTGTATCTTGCTCAAATAACTTAGCTAATGTTTTTACAATTTGGCCTTGGCTACGAACTTTCGTTACAGGATTATAAACACCATCTTCAAGACTAGCAATTGGCTTTATATTAAGCAGCGAACCGATAAACGCCTTTCCTTTACCGATACGTCCACCCTTCACTAAGTTTTCTAATGTATCTACTACTACATATAAACGAGTATTCTTTCTTACTTCATCTACACGTTTTAAAATTTCTTCTAGTAAGCGTCCTTCATTTGCCATTTTTGCAGCTTCAATCACTTGATATGCTAAAGCATGTGTAATAAATTGAGAATCAACAACTGTTACTTTTGTATCAGTCATTGATGCAGCACTATTTGCAGTTGCTACAGTACCACTCATTCCACTTGTCATATGAATGGAAAGTACTTCACTTCCATCTTCACCTAACTTGTCGTACATTTCTACAAATGTACCCATTGCAGGTTGTGATGTTTTTGGTAGTTCCTCTGATTTAATCATTTCTTCAATAAATTCATCTGGTTGTAGATCAACGCGATCTAAATATGTTTGTCCATTTACAGAGATTGATAATGGTAGAACATGAATGTCATACTTCTCGATTACCTCTTGTGATAAATCTGCCGTTGAATCTGTTACAATTTTAATTTTTTGCATATTATATTCTTCCCTTTCCAATACGCTCTCCTTGTTATTATACTAGTATTCCCACTGCTTTCAACAATTTGGAACGAAATTTCATCAAATTAATTATATTTTTATATCTAAAATGAAAAAGACAGAGCTCCTAACCCTGTCTCTACTCTATATCATGCATTTTTTTCAAGAGTATTTGTTTTATATACATTTAAATAATCATTCCACTTCAAACAATTTTGTAAATATTCACGGAAAGAATATGAAAATCTTGGATGTTTTTGTTTTTGAATTTTTGCAATAAATAATTGAAGACGAGACTGAATTAGAAACGATAATGGATGCTGTGCCTGTAGGACAGGGATTTCGAATATTTTAATACAATCCCCTGTTGAATGAGTGAAATAAAAACTTTTCGTAATCACAATATCAATCCTCTTTTTCATTGGATTTTTGAACTTCCTCTACTTTGCGCTGTAAGACGTGGTTTAAAGTGGAGTAAAATCAGACTTATATGATTTCTGTAGTCCTTATGGCTAGAAGATTTATACTCTATTCATCTCCACCTAATCCATCTTCCCGTCCTAAATATCTCTGAGACGGGAATCTCATTATCCATCAATTGTTTAATACATTTAGTATAAGCTTATAAAAGCGCAAAGTTTGTCTAAATTTTGGAGATTCTATAATTTTTTTCTTCTATATATTGTATACGTTTATAGCTATAGTATAACAAATAAATAAAAAAGTGCCTTTATAACGAGGCACTTTTCGACTGCATTTCTTCTCTTTTCTTTTTCCTCTTACTTACAACCTTTGATAAAGCAATACTTACTTCATAAATACAAATAAGCGGCACCGCAACTAAACTATGAGATAAAAAGTCAGGCGGTGATATACAAGATGCAATGATAATTAATGCTACGTAAGCGTACCTTCTTATTTTTATTAAAAATTCCGCCGTAAGTATTCCAATACTAGTTAAAAACATTACAACAACTGGCAATTCAAAAATCACCGCAAATGGAACTGTTAAATTAAGTACAAAATGAAAATACTTTTCTGTCGTAAACATCGTATTAAACATTTCATTACCTATCGTAGTTAAAAAGTGAAATAGAAACGGCATTACAATAAAGTATCCAAAACATAAACCTGCGATAAATAATATAGACAATACCGGTATATACATTATTGTCATCTTTTGTTCATTTGGATGTAAACCCGGTTTTACAAATAACCAAATTTGTATAGCAGCAAAAGGAATTGTACAAACGATAGCAAATACTGTAGCAATCGAGAAAAAAATCCACAATACATCACTTGGACCGAGAACAGTTAATTTCATTGGTAAATCTTTTACAAGCCAAAAATAAATATCCTTTGTAAAAGTAAATCCAATAATTAAAAATAGTACAAAGGATAACACTGTATATATTACTCTTTTTCGAAGTTCAACAATATGTTCTACTACGCTCATTTCCCGATCTTCCATCTCGTTCACCACACTTTATTTATCCATTACAAGGAAAATACATTACAGTTTTTCTTTCTTTTCCTTTTCTTGAAATGCGTCATCTGTCAATTCTTTCGTTGATTTTTTAAACTCTTTTAACGTTTCCCCTAAAGCCTTCCCGATTTCCGGCAATTTTTTAGGTCCAAATAAAATGAGTACTGCTACTAAAATTAAAATTAACCCTGGAAAGCCAATATTTGAAAACATTTCCCCATCCCCTTTATTAGTAGTTTCCTTGTCCTACTATTACATAATTTTATTTTGTCAAAAAAGTTTGAAAACGTCAACAAATCCATTGCCTTTTGTCAAAAAAATTCAAAAATATAATCAATTATACAAATTTCATTTTCTATTGCTCTTGTGTATGATATGGTAAGGGAAATGACATATTATTTTATGATAGTAGAAAGGATTTGCATTATGACTGAAAAAATGACACGAATGACCCAATTTGTAAAAGAAGAAATTGCAAATGCAATTACACATGGTATCGGTGCCATTTTAAGCATCCCTGCCTTAATCATATTGATTATTCATGCTTCTAAGCACGGTACCGCATCAGCTGTAGTCGCATTTACTGTTTATGGTGTAAGCATGTTCTTACTGTACTTGTTTTCAACATTGCTACATAGCATTCATCATCCTAAAGTAGAAAAAATATTTACTATTTTAGATCATTCAGCCATTTATTTATTGATTGCTGGCACGTATACTCCTTTTCTACTTATTACACTTCGTGGCCCATTAGGATGGACGTTGCTTGCTATAATTTGGACACTTGCAATCGGAGGTATCGTCTTCAAAATCTTCTTTGTACGTCGCTTTATAAAGGCATCAACTTTATGTTACATCATTATGGGCTGGCTCATAATCGTTGCCATTAAACCACTTTATGAAAATCTAACTGGACATGGTTTTTCACTACTTTTAGCAGGTGGAATTTTATATTCTGTCGGAGCTATATTCTTCCTTTGGGAAAAGCTACCTTTCAACCATGCCATATGGCACCTGTTCGTTTTAGGTGGTAGTACGATGATGTTCTTCTGTGTACTCTTTTATGTCTTACCTACAGCATAATAAAAAAGGTTTCAGCTTACTATAAGCTGAAACCTTTTTTATTACTTATGTAATTGTAATGCGATAACTTCCTGTGTATGCTTCGTTAATTCTTTAATATCCATATTCGCATACTCTTCAGGTGTAATCGGCTTAGAAATTGTTACTGTTGCATGAGCTGACTTCATACGATTTCCATTCGCTTCAAACATCTTATATGTACCATCTAACGTTACAGGTAAAATTGCTACACCTGATTTTACTGCAAGATGGAAACTACCAGCCTTAAACTCTCCAACTTCGCCACCTTTACTTCTCGTTCCTTCTGGGAAAATTACGATAGAATGTCCATTCTTTAATAGTTCGATTCCATCTTTAATTGCTTTAAGAGATTGACGACGATCGCTACGATCCATAAATACACAATTCATAAGTTCCATCCAAGTTGGTACAACTGGGAACTTTTTAATCTCTGCCTTTGACACGAATCCAATTGGTTTATTTAAGTAACCTAGTAAAACAGGGATATCCATATTACTTTGGTGATTACTTACAACTAGTACCGGCTTGTCTTTCGGAACATTTTCAAGCCCTTTCACTTCTACTGTCCCTCCAGCTACACGTACCATTTTCTTACCAAACCAATTTGTCGTTTTATACACAGCATTATCTTTTTCTTTTGGCGCCATCGTATTTACTTGTCTTTTAAGACGCCACATTCTCGGTGTAATCGCAATTACAATTAAAATTAAATAAAAGATTTTAAAAAACGTTTGAATCATACAGAACCCCCACCTATTATCATTCCGACCTTCATTATACTAGACAAACGAAGGAAAAAGAAGAAAAAAAGTCCAAACAGCAAGTGTTTGGACTTTTTAAGCATTCTATATTAAAAACGTTTTGCTAATTCACGAGCATTAGCAATTGCCGCTTCTTTAATTTCTTGTGCTTTTTCAGGGTTTGCATTCATACCCTCAACTGCAATATAATCAGTATCATTTACACCGACAAATCCTAATACAGTTTTTAAATGATTGCGTCCGAAGTCTACAGCTGCGTATGCTCCTTCAGAATATACGCCACCTGTTGCTTGAATGTGAAGTGCTTTTTTACCTTCTAATAAGCCGACTGGACCATTTTCAGTATATTTGAATGTTTTACCTGCGATTGCTACGTTATCTAAGTATGCTTTTACTACTGGTGGATAGCTAAAGTTCCACATTGGAGTTACGAATACATAACGATCTGCATGCATAAATGTTTCTAAGTTTGTGTTCATTGCTGCTACTTTTTGTTGTTGAGCTTCCGTTAAAGTTTCAAAGCCTTCACCTGCTGCAAATTTACCCCAAGCAGCAAATACATCTGCATCGATTGCTGGTACAGTAGTATTGAATAGATCAATTGTTACAACTTCGTCTTGTGGATGCTCGTTTTTATAAGCCTCGATGAAAGCTTCCCCTACTGCCATTCCGAAAGAACCTTCTGCTGAATTTGGATTTGCTGTGATAAATAGTACTTTTGTCATTGTATTCTCTCCCTTTTTTCTCTTTATCTTCAATTCAAGATTTGTTTTTTAAAAGTTAATAACTTACCTTATGTAAGTATAATACAAAAAGTTTTATTCAATGTCAATAAAAAATAGCTACTTTTTTTTCGTAAGTTAATGATTTATTTTGTTTCTCTAAAATTTAGTATACAGATATTAAGACTTCTCATACAAAAAGGCTACCTCTATAAATTATAGAGATAGCCTTTTATTACATATTATTTTTGAAAAACATGTTTTACTTTTTCAGCTGGAATGTTACTTCCACCTCTACCTTTTACATCTTCAATCATCATTGTAATGACCATATCTGGCGCATTCAAATCAAATGCAGCGAACCAGCCTAGTTCTTTTCCTTCGGCCTCTTTTGATACTTTTAATTCCGCTGTACCTGTTTTTCCAGCAAGAGTCATTCCATCAATTTTAGCAATTTTCCCTGTACCATCCGGATCATTAATTACTTTCGTCATAGCAGTTTTTAATATATCCTGATTTCCTTTAGAAATTACATTTTCTTTCCAAGCTTTTGGTTGTTTATCTGTTTTAATAATATACGGTGATGGAATCGTTCCATCATTTACAATTGGCGCATACGTTAAAGCTAAATGAAGAGGAGTCATTAATACTTGACCTTGTCCATATCCTGTATCAGCCATTTGAATATCATTTTTAATGCCGTCATTTGCAATTTTAGAAGCAGGGAATCCATATTCAATTGGTAGTTTCTCATCGAATCCGAATTTTTTCGCTTCACTCATAAACTTGTCTTTTCCGATTTTCAAAGCTTCTTGTGCGAAGTAAATATTATCCGAGTATTTCATCGCCTTATCAAAATCAATCGGATTTGCATCTTTCACACGCGTTACATAATAATTACCCCAAGAAGAATCTTTTGTCCATTTTAATCCTTCAATTTTCAACTCTTCTTTTGGATCGATTGTTTTCGTTTCAAGACCAATTGCAGCTGTAATTGGTTTAAATACAGAACCCGGTACCGATAATTGTGTAAAGCGATTCGTCATCGGTTTTTTCGGATCATTATTCCAAGCTTCGCGTTGCGTTTTCGATGTTCCTCGTGCAATTAAATTAGGATCATATGCTGGACTACTTACTAGTACAATTGTTTCTCCACTTTTCGGATTGATTGCTGCACTTGAACCAGCTTCGCCCTTCATTTCATTATACGTTTTTTCTTGAACAGCACTATCAATAGTTAAAGTTACATTTTCTCCATCAACAGCATCTGTTTTTGCCAAGTTTTTAATTTCTTTTCCTTGCGCATCTTCTACAAAGACACGGCCACCTTTTTTACCGCGTAGCTTTTCCTCTAATACTTGCTCTAAACCAGCTTTACCAACTGGGTCATCAGCTTGATAGCCTTTCTTTTGTAGCGTTTTTAAATCTTCAGCATTTACCTTTCCAATATAACCAGTCAGATGAGCTGCCGCTTCCCCTAACGGATATGTACGAACATTTACAGGTTTTGTTGAAACACCTGGTAAATCAATGTACGTATTTTGCGTTGCCCCTTCAGGCAAAATTCCAATTGGTACGAGATACCCTGGTTTTACCCATTTAGCAGCTAATTTTTGATCAATTTCTTCTACAGACATATTTAATAACTTCGCTACTGTTTCTTTCGTTTGCGGAGCAGTATCGCCTAACTTTTCAGGAATCAATCCGATTTCAGAAGCTTTCCCATTCGTTGCAAGACCTTTTCCATTACGATCGTATATTTCACCACGTTTTGGCTGTGTTGTCTGCATACGCACTTTACTATCTTTCGTCATGCCAGGGAAAATAAAATCAGGAGTCCAATCTATTTTCCAAGATTCTTTATCTCCATCTTTTTCTTTCACCATTTTTGCTTCATGGCCAAAAGTAATTTTACCACCAACTGTATCCATGCTTACTTTAAAAGGAACAGGGCCTTCATCTTTTTTATCTTCTTTTACTTCCCCTGTTTCTACCTTTAAGTCTTTCACTTCGATACCAGAATAAATTTTTTCATATTTCTCAGTAAACTCTTTCTTTGAAATATCTTTTTTTGCATTTTTTGATAGTTGATCATACATATCTGCAAATTTTTGTTTATTCCACGCTTTTACATATGTATCAAACGCTTCTTGTGGTTTTTCTTCTTTACCACATCCAACTAACATGAATGTTAAGCAAAGAAAAAGAATCCCCCATATCTTTCTCAATCGATTCTCCTCCTCTTTCTATATTAGTACTTTTGAAAATTTTAGCATTTTTACATGCTACCTATCATTATAGCACTATCGAATCTCATCTATAAACTTATATTGGTGAATATAAATAAAAAGATTGATGCGAATTCTCACATCAATCTTCTTTATTATTGTTGTTTCTCATATACGTGGTAATAATACGTATACGGGTTTTTTTCATCTGTTAAACCTTTTTCTACAAAAATCTCTTTCCAATTTGTCATATCCATTTCTGGGAAGAATGTATCTCCTTCAAATGCATAATGAATTTTTGTTATATACAACTTGTCTACGTATGGTAAAAAGAGATCGTAAATTTGCGCTCCGCCAAAAATAAAAATCTCTTCTTCATTTTTACATAGTTCGAATACTTCTTCTACAGAATGAACAACTTCACATCCTTCAACGTGATATCCTTCATTACGAGTTACAATAATATTACGTCTTCCAGGCAGCGGTCTACCAATCGCTTCATAGTTCTTTCTTCCCATAATAAGCGGGTGACCCATCGTTGTTTTCTTCACGTATTGTAATTCACTCGGTAAACGCCAAGGTAAATTATTATCTTTACCAATTACTCTATTTTCGTCCATTGCGACCATAAATGAAACAATCATTTTTTCATCTCCTCTACAATTATACTGCAACCGGTGCTTTAATTGCTGGATGCGGATCGTATCCTTCAATCGTTAAATCTTCCATTTCAAAATCGAAAACAGATTTCACATCTGGATTTAATGTAAGTTTCGGGAACGGACGTGGTTCACGTGCCAATTGCTTTTCTACTTGTTCAAAATGATTTGTATAAATGTGTGCATCACCAATTGTATGAACAAATTCCCCTACTTCAAGACCACATTCGTGTGCAATTAAATGTGTTAGTAGTGAATAACTTGCGATGTTAAATGGTATTCCAAGGAATATGTCACCACTTCTTTGATATAGCTGACAAGAAAGCTTTCCGTCCGCTACATAAAACTGGAATAATGTATGACAAGGGGGTAATGCCATACTTGGTACGTCTTCAGGATTCCAAGCAGAAACGATTAAACGACGTGAGTCTGGTGTTTTTTTAATCATTTCAATTACATCTTTTAATTGATCAAGTGTCTCACCAGCTGTCGTTTTCCAAGCTCGCCACTGTTTACCGTAAACGTCTCCTAAATAACCATATTTATTTGAGAAATCATCATCTTCTAAAACGTTCTTTTTAAACAATTCCATCTGCTCATCGTACTGTACTTTAAATTCTTCATCTTGTTGTGAGCGAAGACCAAAATCCGTCATGTCAGGACCAGTATACTCATCACTTTCTACCCAGCTCTTAAACGCCCATTCATTCCAAATATTATTATTATGCTGCAATAAATAGCGAATATTTGTATCACCTTTCATAAACCAAAGTAGTTCACTTGCTACAAGGCGAAATGGTACTCTTTTTGTCGTTAATAAAGGAAATCCTTTACTCAAATCAAAACGCATTTGATATCCAAATACAGATACAGTTCCTGTCCCTGTACGATCTTCTTTCTTCGTACCATGTTCCATTACATGGCGGCATAAATTTAAGTATTCATTTTCAGCATGTTTCATATGTAGGAAAACCTTCTTTCAATCGTATATGCAATTTATCATAACATGAAAAATGGTAAATTTAATAATCCTAATTAATAAAATTTCTTCCGCTAATTCTTACAAAATTATTAACTTTCCAAATTTAAAAAGGTTTTCATTTTCTATTACCGAAAGTATAGTGCGGTAGAACAAAATTTATATTTGGAGGTTAGAAGTATGTCTAAAATTGAAACGCCTGTTATGACTTCTTTACAAACAGCGGTTGAAAAAATGATGAAGGATTTAAATGTTCCTGGTGCTGCTGTCGCTGTTATAAAAGACGGTGAAGTTATTATTTCAGAAGGTTTCGGCTATCGTAATATAGAAACAAAAGAAGCTGTTACACCGAATACTCGATTCGCAATCGGTTCCTCAACGAAAGCATTTGGCACACTTTCATTAAGCTTGTTAGCACAGCAAAAAAAGTTTAATTGGGATACCCCTATCCAGTCTTATATACCTAACTTTACTTTATCTGAACTACTTGCTAGCTCACAAGTTACAGGACGGGATTTAGCTTCTCATCGAACTGGAGTGAGTCGTCATGAGGCTCTTTGGTATAGTTCTTCCTTATCTCGAAAAGATCTCGTTGAAAAAATAAAACATTTACCACTTGATGCACCGTTCCGGACTGCATTTCTATATAACAACTTAATGTATGCAACAATTAGCTACATTGTTGAAAACATTACAAATCAAACGTGGGAGCAATACACTACAGAACATATTTTAGAACCTTTAAATATGAGACATACAAACTTCTCTGTTAACGATTCACAAACTACAGATGATTATGCTTTACCTTACATTGAAAATGACGGTGAAATAAAAGCAGTTCCATTCCGTAACATCGATACAGTTGGCGCTGCTGGGTGTATTAATTCCACAATTGAAGATATGGCAAATTGGGTACTTCTCCACTTAAATGAAGGAAAATTTGGAGATCATGAATTAATCTCCTCTGAATTATTACAACAAATGTATACACCACACAATTCAATTCCAGACCAACCGGTTTTATCACTCCCTGAATCTCCATTAAATAGTTACGGTCTTGGTTGGTTTATTAGCGCTTATCGTGGTAAAAAAGTGATTCATCATGGCGGTAATATCGATGGATTTTCAGCGCTTGTTTCATTTATACCAACAGAAAACATAGGCCTTGTCATTTTAACGAATGCTGGAGGAACATTACTTCCTACTTATCTCGCTAATCAAATTTATGACGAACTACTTGAATTAGAATCCATTGATTGGCATAAACGTGCTGTAGAAGATACTAAAAAAATGAAGGAAATGATGAAAGAAGCAACTGAATCCCTCCCTGAACAAATTAAAGGGACTACACCTTCGCACAAGTTAGAGGATTATACTGGTACTTTTGAACATCCTGCATACGGAACATTACAAGTATACAAACGAGATGATTCGTTATATGTACAATTTATGGAAATGGATATTCAATTAGGGCATCATCATTACGACATCTTCTCTACAAAAGTTGACTTATTCCAAATGAAAATGAGCTTATTATTCGCTTATGAAATGAATGTAAGTGGTGAATTCCCATCCCTTCAGTTACATGTACCTGCTATGTTAAGTACACAGCCGCTTACATTTAAGAAAATTAAATAATTATTTTGATGGTAAAAAATAAAGGTAGGTGCAAATCACACCTACCTTTTCTATTTCATATCAATCTTATCTGGTTGAAACCAACTTGGTTTTGATAACTCAAAGTTTTTATGATCTTCCAATACAATAGTAAGACGCTCTAACGTATCATCCAACATATGTGGTGCTGCTCTTAATGTCCAGACAACTGATGAGAAAACTGTCATACCAACGTACACCGCATATAATTTCCAGAACTCCTCTGGTATTCTCCTATTAAAGTATCCTTCTATTTGTCCGATTGAATACGGAATACTAATGTCCCTTGCAAATAGTGCAATTTTCACGAAATCATGCAGTGGATCGCCCCAGTCATAACCATTAAAATCAACTACACCTACATATTTCCCATCCCGTACAATTATATTTTCTAAATGAAAATCATCGTGTTGAAATCGATTTGGGCGATCCTTTACATACATTTCATTTTCATCTATAAACTTAATAATCTTATCATCATTTTTTATTTTTATTCCGCATGTTTTGTATGCTTCTAAATATTTACTATGTTTTTTCATTGCTCTTTCATGCCATGGAAGTATATCATTAGGAGCTTCATATGTATGCATTTTTGCTAAATCTTTTCCTGCCTCTATGCCAATATCATATTGTTCTTTTGGTGAATACGTAGGCAATAGCTTCTTCGCATCTTCCCCTTCTAAATATGAAAAAATACTATAGCATACACCTTCTTCTTCCAATATACCTATTTCAATTGGCCTTTGTGCCTGTACGTTACGTTTTACCATTTCATTTAAAATTTGAAACTCTATTTTCTTTCTTTCATACTCTTTTATATCTCCTGTCCGAAATAAATATTTTTCATTATTTGCATTCGTAATTACATATTTCTTATCTGGAGAGAAACCTTTAGAAATTTCTTCAATATTCGCTGCATCTTTTACAATTTGTATATTGTTTTGCCGTGCTGTAATTATCTTCATATCTATTCCCCTCACATTTCTGCATTTGGTGTATAGGCTACTTCTACAATAAATCCATTCGAATCGTAAAAATCAATCGTATAGTACCTTTTTGAATAATGATTCATTTCAATTGGACCACGTATTACCTTCACTTTCGTACTAGAAAGAAAATCTGCTACTTCATCAACTACTTCTCTATGAATAGCTTGATAACAAATATGTCTAGGACCTAACGTCCTTACGATTTCCTCATCTACTTCTTTAAAGTATATTTCACTTTCTCCCGTGCTATATGCTACTTCATTTAACTTTCTCCATCCAATTATCGGAAACAACTTATCATAATAAGAAATGGATTCCTCTAAATTTGCTACTCAAAATTCAATATGATGAATACACTCCTTGTACTACTTGCACAATTTCCATCGGCTTATGAACCATATAATCGGGTGCGTCTTTTTTCACTGTTTCAATAACATCATATCCCCAAGATACCCAAATTACATTCACCCCAGCCTTTTTACAAGCTGCTACATCTCGCTGTTCATCACCAATGTATAACATATCTTGCTCTGTTATCTTTTTCGATTTTAAAAATCTTTTTATCATTTTATCTTTACCAAACAAATTTTTAGAACAATACACTTCTTGAATATTTTCGATACCATTATTGTGCAAAAACGCCCGAATATGCTCTTCTGAGTTAGATGATATGACCGCAATACCGTATCCTGTTTTATGTAGTTCATCTAATACATCCTTCATCCCATGAAATAAAACAAGATTTTTTATAGCAGGCTGATACAATTTATAAAATTCCAAAGCTAATATCGGTAATTTATACAGTGGTACATCGAGTTGTTTACATCTCTCTGTCATCGTTAATTTACGTAAATGTTCAATTTCGTCTTCCTTTACTGCTTTATATCCATGTTTTTCAGCAAGTTGATTATAAATCGGTACAAATATATTTTGTGAATCTACTAATGTGCCATCAAAGTCAAAAACAATATATTTTTGCATCTCCATACTCCTTTTGCTTCTTTTTTCTAAACCTATGTTATTCAACAACATAGTTGTCTGTCCCTTCTATAAAAATAAAAAAGAACAAGATTTTCTCTTGTTCTTTTTAAGACAACCATTTCGGCGGTACATTCGTATTCCAATAAATATTTCCTAACTCATGATGTCCAGAGTATCCATCATCAAAACGGTGATAATGGAAATTAAAATAATAACCATCTTGCGGCGGATGATCTCTTCTTACATGGAAACGCAATAAATCATTTCCTGATTTCGTATCGTAGACGTGAAAAATCTTTTCATTATTTCCACCAGCTGGTTTTTGAGAAATCGCTAATGATTGTAGTGAATCTTCTGGTACATCACTAGCAAGCTCAGCAATTGCCTCTTCAATTTTCGGTAATATTACATCTTTAAACTCATCTTCAATTACTGGACCAATTTTAGTACCAAACTTTTGCATCGACTGCTTTTCTGCTTCTTGCATTGCATAAGTAATAAAAGTATCGGTGGTTAACCTGTCATTCGTTTCTTCATATGTATAGGACGTGCTCTCCAAACTTTGTTGCCCAGCTGTGCTCGTAGGCTTGTCCGCAGCTTTGGCATTATCAAGTAATATGGAAGGAGGCGTCACTAAACCAAATGTAAATACGGTAATTAATGCGACTAAGGTTTTTCTAAACCAATTTGGCATTTATGTTCCCTCCCCTTTCACTCATTATTTTTTTATATAACGGTGGTTTCTTCTATTATACAAAATGATTGTAATTTTTGCACTTTACAATTTTGTTAACGTTCACATATTTTTCACTTGAATATGAAATTGTAAGGTTTCATACAATAAAAATACAACAATAATAAGGAGGCGATCAGATGACTTTAGATGTCATGTATTCCGCCGCAAGCATACTCGTTTTAGTATATTTTATTTATCAATGTGTTACAGACTAGAAAAAGAGCCGTCAATGGCTCTTTTTTAATGGTAAAAATACAATCCATACAATTAATAAAATAAAAATAATGCCACCAATCACAGCTGGCAATAAATAAAACTGGGCAAGTATAACTATTCCATACAAAAGTATTGCTGGTAGTAGTAAATAACGATTTGCCTTCCATCTTAACAAAAGTAAGTTCCCTTCATCACAATATAAATGAAGAAACATCTTATTCGTAAATTCATTCCAATAATCACGTGCATAGCGAGAAATTGCAACTACAGCAAATACGAGAACAATAGCTGCAATCCACCTAGGAGTCATAATTATACTTGCAGTACTGATACATACAATTTGAATATAAAATATTCGTGCAGTACTTGTACGGAAAAATTCTTTCAAAAAAGATTCGACAATACGAGAATCAGCTTTTTTTCCTAAAAGTCTTTTAGAGTACGGAAACATCCACGGTTTTTTATTCGAACTACTCGGTTTAGCCGCATGACCACCAACTTGCATAATTCCGCTCGTCCAGCGCATGCTTTCCTCCTTTTCTTTCTCAATTTCTTTAAAAAAGAACTTTTTATAATTCATTTTCGCTTTTACTAATACACTACTTAAGAAAATTACTAAACCGATAAATAGAATTGAATAAAATGGATTTTTATAAATAAAAAATAAACTAATTCCAAAAAAGGACACGCTCATAGAAAATACTACATTTTTTACAATCCATAAAACCCATCGTTTCTCCGCATGTACATGAATAAATCTCGTTAACAACGACATCATAAATCGAAATATAGTAAAGAATACCCAAAATAATAGGACTTGTATCTCTGTTACTCCGATACTTTTCATCAACACCGGTAACATAATAACGACTAATATTATATTCGTTATCGCTATTCGAACAAATGTGTACATCATGCCATACTGGACTAATTTTTGCATATGTGTTGCATACGAAATTAAAAATAAACTATCCGCTTGCTCAAAAAATGAACGAACTCCTCTCGGATATGTTACTAGATAAAATGCGAGTAATCCTAATCCGAAATAAATCGTCTCTTCCGTTGATAATTCATTTATCCATAGTGACCTATAATAGATTCCCATAAATATAAGTGCTGGTATAATAATATATAATGCGACTGTCCAATCTGTTACCGAACGTATAGACTTCCACTTCCGCTGAAGCTCATGGCGTAATCTTTTATAAAATTGTTGTTTAATCATGTTGTTCACGCCTTACGATTACATCAAAGCAGTCTAGTAATGAGCTACCCGGCATTTCCGCTAACATTTGAATAGATTCTAAATGTCCATCTGCGACTAATGTACCTTGTGAAATGAGTAAAAATCTTTCACAAATTTTTTCAGCAGTATCCAATACGTGCGTACAAAGTAAAATTCCTGCTCTGCGCTCTTTTTCTTTATATAAATAACTTAAAAACTCTTTCGTAGCTACTGGATCTAAACCGATAAAGGGTTCATCAATGATATAAAAATCTGGCTCAGTTAAAAACGCCAATATTAGCATCGATTTTTGTTTCATACCTTTTGAAAACTTTGATAAATACTCATGTTTATGCTTATCCATTCGAAAAGTATGTAATAATTGTTCCGCTCGTTCTTCCCAGCTTCCCATTTCACTTCCACGAGCAGCCATTAATAATTCAATATGTTCCCAGAGCGTCAAGTAATCATAGTATGTTGGATGTTCTGGCACGTATGCATACGGATTTTTCTTTTCACCGAATGATATTTCACCGTCCATATTTACAAGTAATCCGAGCATCGTTTTTATCGTCGTACTCTTCCCAGCACCATTTGCTCCAATAAGAGCAACTAGTTCACCTTTTTCGATAGAAAAAGCTATATTATGAATTGTTTCTTCGCCTATTTCATATCCAGCTGAGCGGATATTTACTTCTAACATGTATTTCCCCTCTTTCCATTTCCAATACAATCAAGGAAAAGAATAACATATAACTATCTATATATCATTATAAAATATTTATTTTCATAGCAGGAAAAAACATTTTTTAACAGAATATTAAATGTTTGATTACATTTTATTGGAGTGGATAATATGTCTTTTCAAATTCGTGAAGCAACGATAGATGATATAGACGCACTTTGTTCTTTAACGAAAGAATTAAAAGGTTCCTCTATTTCCTATGAAGATATGAACAATCGATTACAATTCGTACAAATGAGTCCGTTTGATTTTTTATATGTTTACGAAGAAGAAGAAGAAGCTATATTTGGATTACTTGGATTTCGTATACGTGAAAATTTAGAAGATGTAACACGTTATGGAGAGATTTCAATTATTAGCGTCGATTCTAACATACGACGGAAAGGCATTGGACAAGTGTTGATGGATTATGCAGAGCAATTAGCAAAGAAACATAATTGCATTGGCACATGGCTAGTTAGTGGAACAAAAAGAGTAGAAGCTCATCCTTTTTACAAAAAATTAGGGTATGAAGTAAATGGCTACCGATTTGTAAAACATTTTTAAACTACTTATAATTGAAGGGACTATAACTATGACAAACATTAAAGCAATTTTCATTGATCATGACGGTACAATTGGTGGTGACACTACAATACATTATCCGGGATCTTTTACATTATTTCCATTCACAAAAACATCCTTGCAAAAACTAAAAGCTAAAAATATAAAAATTTTCTCTTTCACAAATCAACCTGGTATCGCAGATGGAATAGCAACTGTAGCCGATTTTGTACAAGAATTAGAAGGCTTCGGTTTTGATGATATTTATGTATGTCCTCATAAACACGGTGATGGTTGTGAATGCCGTAAACCAAGTACAGGCATGCTGCTTAAAGCAGCAAAAAAACATGGGCTTGATTTAACACAATGTGCTGTAGTTGGTGATCGCTGGACTGATATTGTTGCAGGAGCAAAAGTAAATGCAACAACGATTCTAGTCCGAACAGGCGCTGGGTATGATGCTTTGCATACGTACCGAGACAAATGGGCACATATTGAACCAAACTACATTGCAGATAACTTTGAAGATGCAACAAACTGGGTTTTAAATCAACTATAATACAAATGAAGATTTTGATTCACTCAAAATAATTTAAAACATAGTTAAAATAGCCTTTTTGGAAAATAATTGTCTTCCATAAAACGGATCACCTCAAAAGGTAGCAAGTTCCCTTTTGATACGCAAACATTGCAATTCAAATTTTATTTTTTATTAGTAACAGCAATTAACGTAAAGAAGGAATAGCTTAGTGGCTATCCCTTCTTTATTGACTTCTATTATTTACATTTGTTATCTTTTTTTATTGAGTATTCTCATCGTTTTTATACTCCAAAATATCCCCTGGCTGACACTCCAAAGCTTTACATATCGCTTCTAATGTTGAAAAACGAACCGCTTTTGCTTTCCCATTTTTCAAAATAGAAAGATTCGCCATCGTAATTCCAACCTTCTCCGAAAGCTCCGTTACACTCATCTTTCGTTTTGCTAACATGACGTCAATATTAATAATAATTGTCATATCAACCACCTCAGACTGTCAAATCATTTTCTGATTTTATGTTAATTGCTTCTTGTAGAAGGCGTTGAAGGATAGCGGCAAAAACGGCGATAACGAGCGAAGCAAAAACGATAATAAGTCCCACTAACCCAATAGGAGGGTCCATTTTTTTCGCTATAAAATGAAAAAGTGGCAAACCCAATACATACAAACCACTGATTGTAACTGCACAGTGCTTTATATTCTTTAACGCTTTTACAGATAATTCCGAGAACGCTGTGTTCTCGTCAATATACTGTAAAAGATTGAAAGCCTGATAAAGAGCAACGTAAAAAGGCACAGCTGCTCCATACATCACAATGAAAACAAGATATTTTATCGAAGCAATATTAGGATACAAATTCTCTGTGAAATCCGCCATTTCCGGCACTAAAAATATGCATAAAGCAAGTACTGAAATTCCAGCAAGAAAAATAATTACTTTTAAGAACGTTGTTGAACTTCGGTTAAGATTCATTTACAATACCTCATTTATTTAATGATAACATAATTTTATCATATTATTTATCGTTTAACAATAAATAAATATCGTTTTCTTCATGTTTAATTTAGGCAAAAATAAAAAAGAATTTCTCATTACAAAGAAATTCTTTTTCTTGAAAATGTCTCTTTCAACTTAATTTTTTAAAACGTTAATTCGTAGTGGAAATAACGATTATCTCTCAAATAACCATTTTCAGCATATAATCGTTGTGCTGATAAATTATCAATCTCTGTTTGCAATTTTACACCTTTTGCTCCATTCTCTAATGCGTATTCTTTAGCAGCTTCTAATAATTTTTTACCTGTTCCGGCTCCACGCTTCGCCGCTTGTACAAATAAATCATTTAAAATCCATAATTCTTTCATTGAAATGGAAGAAAATGATGGATATAGTTGTGTGAACCCAATATATTCGCCGTCTTCAACTGCTACGAAAATAACGGACTCTTTTTTCTCAATTCGATTTCGTAAAAATACTTTTGCACCTTCTAAATCAGAATCCTGCCTATAAAACATGCGATAGTTATTAAAAACTGATGCTAGTCCATCTAAATCTGCAATTGTTGCCTCATATATTCTCATTTTACTCCATTCCCCTTCCAATACTGTCTCATTATATCCGTTGCCCATTTAGGCTGGTGTATTTCTTCTTTCGGCATAAACTCTTTCATTATTGGTTTTATATCCAATATAGGAGTACCATTAATAGCATCTAATCCCTCAACAATAATTGATTTACTTTCTCTTTTGATCACCTTTACAATTGTTACACCTATGCGATTCGGGCGATTTTTTCCGCGCTGTGCAAAAATACCTACTTCAGGATAATCTTTATTATTTCTAGGATGTCTAGCAAAATACTGAATTTGCTCGTCAGTTACTTTATGAAAATAAAAAACAACTTCAATATGGGAAAAATCTTCAATCCCTTGTATACTTTCTTCTGCATACATTTCAGTTAAAGTTATACGGGATCTTACTTCTCCCCAATCATCATCTTTTATTTCCTTTCTTTCATTATGTACAAATGCGATTGGTTGAACTGAAAACATACGCATTCCCCCTTAAATGTAACCACTTACATTATAAAATATTTTCTGAATGTTTTCCAGATATATGAATTAAGTTTACATAATATAATTATAATCTATTTATCTAAAGCTACCTTGACTGCTTCAATTGCATGTATATAAGTCGTATCAAATATCGGGACTGATACGTTTTCTTGCTTTATTAATAAACCTATTTCCGTACAACCTAATATAATTCCTTGTGCTCCTTCTTGTACTAATTCTTCTATAACCCTTTTATAATACTCTCTAGATTGAAATACTATTTTTCCTAAACATAATTCTGTATATATTACTTTATTTATTTCTTTTCTATTTTTTTCTGATGGTACTATTACTTTTATATTATTTTCTTCTATACGTGACTTATAGAAATCTTGCTCCATTGTATATTTAGTTCCAATCAGACCAACCTTTTGAATGTCTTTTCTTTTAATTGCTTTTGCAGTTGCATCTGCAATATGTAAGACTGGAATATCAATTTTCTCCTTTATTTTTCCAACTACCTTATGCATTGTATTTGTACAAATGATTATAAAGTCTGCTCCTCCCTTCTGTAATGAATACGCCGCATTCGCTAAAACTTCACCTGCTCCATTCCAATCTCCTCTAGACTGGAATCTTTCAATCTCTTCAAAGTCCACACTATTAATCAAACATTTTGCTCAATGTAGCCCTCCTAATCTCTCTTTTATTTCTTCATTAATAATTCGATAATATTCAGAAGTTGATTCCCAACTCATACCACCTATAAGACCTATCGTTTTCATACAAACACCTACCTAAACTATTTTCATGAAACTAATAGCAATGTTTTATTATGTATATTATACATAATAAAACAAGACTTTAAGTTTGGAATATAAAGTCTTGTTTTAACGGAAATACGGAAATATTAAAGAATAATTCTACTTTCATTTCCAAGGAAATTTTTATAGAATATTCTGAAATTAACAATCTGATGTTTTTATAAATTCTTTATACTTATAATTAAAACACTCTCGATACAGCTCTTTGATTTCATCATATGATGGAACACGTGGGTTATTAGCTGGGCTACCACTTTCAATTGCATCTGATGCCATTTTAGAAATAGCATTTTCAAATTCAATTTCATCGATTCCGTATTCTTTTAAATTTGGAATACGAAGATCAAGGCAAAGTTTTTTTATTTCACCAAGCGTGTAGTCTGCTACTTCCTCATCAGAATTCGAATACAAATCCTTATTTAAACTACGTCCAATTTTTGCCAACCTTTTCATTGCACTTGTTTTTGTAAACTCTAACACTGTAGGTAATAATATGGCATTTGATATTCCATGCGGTACATGAAATAATGCTCCCACTGGCCTTGACATTCCATGAACTAATGTAACTGATGCATTAGAAAATGCAATTCCAGCTTGTAAGGAAGCAATCATCATCGCTTCTCTTGCCTCCATATTACGTCCATCTTCATATGCTATACGTAAATATTTCATAATACTTTCAATAGCTGAAAGAGCAAGTACATCTGTAAGTGGTTGTGAAACTTTAGAAATATACGCTTCAATTGCATGACATAACGCATCTATTCCTGTTGCTGCCGTAATTTGTGGTGGTAATGAACTTGTCAAAACTGGATCTATAATTGCTACTTTCGGTATAAAACTAGGATGCTTCAGCATCATTTTTACATCTGTTTTTTTATTCGTAATTACTGCTACACTTGTAACTTCCGATCCAGTACCAGAAGTTGTCGGAATTGCAATAAGTGGTAGTGGGTTGTTTTCTATTTCAATATCCTTTTGGACATAATCCTCAACTTCTCCACCATTTGTATATAAAACCGCTACTGCTTTCGCAGCATCAATACAACTTCCACCACCAATACCGATAATAAAATCACACTTTTCCTCTTTACAAAGAGATAACGCTTCTAACACGTGTATATTTGTAGGCTCAGCATCTACTTTATTATATGTACTAACAGTAATACTTTTCTTATTTAGTTGTTTTATACACTTTTCAACATATCCTAATTTCTCCATAATTGTATCAGTAACTATAAAAGCTCTTTTCCCTAACTTTTTTGATTGTTCCCCCAGTTTTTCAAGCGAATTCCTTCCATATAATACCGACTTTGGCATACGAAACTCAGAAACTTCTTGCAAGTACTCCACCCCTTCTTATCCTAATTAATATTTTATGATATAAATTATCGATTTGATGAATCTTTACGATTCGAATGTTTAATAGAGTCCTGTTAAAGTATAGAACGCGATAACTAAAAATACAGCAACCGTTTTCAAAATTGTAATAGCAAATATATCTTTATAGGACTGTTTATGTGTTAATCCTGTTACTGTAAGAATAGTAATAATAGCCCCGTTATGCGGTAGTGTATCCATTCCTCCTGATGCCATTGATACGATACGGTGCATAACTTCTAATGGAATATCAAATTGATTGGCCGCTGCAATAAATTTATCTCCCATTGCACTTAATACTATTCCCATACCTCCTGATGCAGAGCCTGTAATTCCAGCTAAAATATTCGTCGTTACTGCACCATTCACTAACGGATTTGTGAAAGTAGCAGAGATACCATCTCTCATAATTGCGAAGCCTGGAAGTGCTGCAATGACACCACCGAATCCAAACTCAGCTCCTGTATTCATCGTTGCAAGTAGTGCTCCACCAATACTTGTATTCAATCCAGCTTGGAAACCTGTTACTACTCGCTTCCAATATAATAATAACGTTGTTAAGATCCCTATAATAAGTGCCAATTCTACAGACCAGATTCCTACTACTGCACTTAATTCTACTTTTCCAAATGCTTTCATACCAATTGCAGAAAAATCAAAACCGCTTGGATACCATTTCGGTATCATAATAGTAAACACTTTATTCATTACACCTACTAAAATAAGTGGTATAAATGCAATAAGTTGTTGTGCTCTTGTGATTTCAATGTTATTAATTAATGGCATATTTTTTTGTTCTAATTGCAAAGATGCTGCCATTTCAGTATTTCCATTATTAAAACCAAAATACCCTTCACCTGCTGCTTTTGCCTTCTTACGTCTACTCTCTAAATATAGTAAACCTAATGTAAGAACAAAAATTGCTCCTACAATCCCAAGTATCGGTGCAGCATAAATATCCGTTTTAAAAAATGTTGTAGGTATTACATTTTGAATTTGTGGTGATCCAGGTAGTGCATCCATTGTAAACGTTACTGCTCCAAGAACAATCGTTCCAGGGATTAAACGTTTTGGAATATTAGCTTGTCGAAACAACTTAGCTGCGAACGGATAAACAGCAAACACTACTACATACACACTAACACCACTATACGTTAAAATAGCCCCCATTAATACAATCGCTAATATAGTACGTTTTTCACCAACTAACTCAATAATCGTTTTTGCGATAGAATCTGCAATTCCTGACATTTCCACTACTTTTCCAAATATTGCTCCTAATAAAAACACAGGAAAATATAATTTTATAAATCCAACCATTTTCTCCATAAAGATATTAGAAAAGAAAGGTAATACATAACTAGGTTCTGTCAAAAATACTGCAAATAATGCAAATATCGGTGCGAATAGAATAACAGAAAAGCCTCTGTATGCTACGAACATAAGTAAACTTAGTGCTAATAATATAATAACTAACTCCAATTTTACCCCTCCATTAAACAGAATATTCTAAAATTTATTGATAAACTTCTACTAATCTTTTAATTCTGACATCCCTCCTCTTATTCATACAATTTTTTCATGCTAAAAATGTCTAATTATAAATATTCGATTACATATGAAAAATCCCTTTAAACAGAAACGAATTCCTCATCATACGTTATAAAGGGATTGCTAGCATCTATATTTACTAATTTATTAAACTTTTTTCTGCACAAAAATGATACAGTTCTTCAACATCTTTCACTATGTAAGTCGCACTAACTTCAGTCAGTTCTTTCTCACAGCCATAGCCATATAAAACACCAATTGAAGCAATTCCATTCTGATTCGCACCTATTATATCGTGCTTTCTATCACCAATCATTATCATTTCTTCTTTATTTAGTTCTTCATTTGTTTGTAAAATATGAGCAATTATTTCTTCTTTTTTTATTCTCGTACCATCTAAATTACTTCCAATGATATCTTCGAAATAATTCGTTAATTGAAAATGTTCTATAACTTGTTTCGCAAATACAGTGGGCTTTGAAGTAGCTACAAATATGCGATTCCCTGAACTTTTTAATTGTTGCAAGAGCTTCAGAATCCCCTCGTATACATTATTCTCAAACAATCCACGCTGCTTTAAATACTCACGGAAATAAAAAACAGCACGTTCAAGCTCTCCTTCACTCATATTATATCTCTCTATGAATGATTGCTGAATAGGAGGACCTATAAATGAATCTAACTCACTTATATGTACTTCTTCAATTCCTACTTTTTTTAACGCATACAAAACCGAATTTACAATCCCTTCTTTCGGATCCGTTAAAGTTCCATCTAAATCAAATAGAAATGTTTTATACATGTTTCATTCCTCCACTTAATTTGCTGTATAAATAACTGCTAACATCTCTTCCACTTCTCCCTATTATACTATCATTATCTATTTTTTCGAAAAATCAATTTCCATATGTCACATACTTTCAGTTACAAAATACGATAGATATGATAAAGTAAAAAAGTTACAATTATTTTAATAGAAACTGGTGAAACAAATGTCAATTACGTTAATTTTTATAATGGCTTTCACAATTGTAATCCACGCAGTTGAAACAAGCTCTTATAGTATTCGATTAGCGGGGGTTCGTTTAAAGAAGATTGCTGTCGCATTATCCGTCGTAGGAATCGTATTACTCATTTCAAGAACGTCAAACTTACTACAAGCCTTTTTACTTGGCGGGATTGTGGACGAAGCAAAACTAGATCCTTCTATTGATTTAGAGCATATTATACGTCTTGTACTATTATCTGCTTCTATCGGTACATTGCTTGCGATTATACTGTATCCAACTTTGACAAAACTATTTGGATATGTCATTCAAAACTTTGAAACAGACGGTTCTTTCATTCGAATGATGAAAACGAATAACATTCAAAAATTAAAGTACACAAAAAAATATGTCCGCTTTCCAAAGTTAGAAATGATTCATAGACTGCGTATCGGCGGTATTCCAAAGCGTATAATGCTTATTAACATGTTCGCTACTGCAATTTATACAGCGGGAGTTCTTTCCGCACTATATGCTTCTTTTTTAATTCCAGATTTCGCAACAAAAGCCACTACAGCTTCTGGTCTTATTAATGGTTTTGCTACTATTTTATTAACAGTGCTACTAGATCCACGTATTGCTCTTTTAACAGAGCGAGCTCTTCAATCAGAAGAAGGTGCTGAAGCAATGAGTAAAATGTATGCTTGGCTAATGATTTCTAGACTTTTTGGTACATTACTAGCTCAACTGTTATTCATACCAGGTGCTTACTGGATTACATGGATTATAAAGCTTATGAATTAAATTTACTCTCTAAAAAAAAGCAGGTGAGATTACAAATGACTATACAAACAGAACAAGATATCATTCGCTTAATAGAAAACGACGAATGGATGATGAATGTATTACAAATGGCAAAATCACTAGAGTTACCTGATTGGTGGGTTTGTGCCGGCTTTGTTCGTTCTAAAATTTGGGATACTTTACATGACTATGAAGCTAAAACGGCTATGCCTGATGTTGATTTAATTTATTATGATAGTCTACATCAAGATGAGATATACGAACAATCATTAGAAACGAAATTAATGAATATGGATGCTACTATCCCTTGGTCTGTAAAAAATCAAGCTCGTATGCATGTAGTGAATAATATGCCACCATATTCTTCTTCTGTTGATGCTATTTCTAAATTTCCTGAAACAGCAACGGCTTTAGGAGTTACACTTGATGAACTAAACAACGTCATATTAACAGCCCCATGTGGTATTGAAGATGTCCTTTCCTTACAAGTGAGACCAACAGCTCATTTTCTTGAATCGAAAGAACGATTACATATGTACAAAAACAGAGTTATAAAAAAGAATTGGCAAAGTAAGTGGCCTAACATCACAATCACATATCCAGAAATATAGAAAGGGTGCCTCTCATTTATAGAAGCACCCTTTTCTTCATTTCAAAAAATGTATGACTGTTTCTGCAAACCTATCTGCTTCCTCATAATGAGGTGAATGACCGCTCTCTTCAAATACGATATACTTGCCGTTTCGGGCATCTTTATTAAATGTTTTTATTTGTTCTTCACACGTTACTACATCATGTTTTCCTACAATTAATAACATTTGATTCTGTACTTCTTTTATTTTATATAATAATGACGTATGACATGAGCCCTCTAATTTTAATCTATCAAAATGAATTTGAGAGCGATTTGAAAATACTTCCCACTCTTCATCACTGTATAAACTCTCATCTGTCCTATCTTCCTTATTATTGTAAATCTCCATTCTTTTTTCTTCTAATTCATTGCTTAATCTTATATAAGCTTCTAACAACTCTTCTGAACTAGCATCGCTAGATGAATAAGCAAGAGACTCTTCTGCTACTTCTTCTTTTCCATACTTTTTTAATAAATGCCCTGTCTTTTGCAACAAAGCTCTACTTGTTAATGCAAAGTCGCAAGTTGGTCCTTCAAATATTATTTTCTCTATTGAACTTGGATATATCGACGCATAAAGCAATGCTACATATCCACCGAAAGAATGTCCAATTATAGACCACTTCTCAATTTGTAATACTTTTCTTAGTTCCTCAGCGTCTTCAACTAAATCAATTAGTCCAAAAGGTTCTTCTTCAGTAATTTTTTCTGAACGACAAACACCTCTTTGATCTATCATAATTACATATAGAGAATCTTTTAAACGTTCCGCTTGATGAAATGAAAAATCATAGCAACTCTCTCCTGGACCACCATGCAAGTATAAGACTGGTTTATCTTTAGGATTTCCATGCGTTTCAACGTATAGCTTTTCCCCTCTAATATTCATGTATTTCCCTGCTTCTATCAAATTTGCCTTTATGATCATCACCCTCTCTTTTTACTGAATATTACAACATTTAATGTTAAATAATACCTATTACATT
The DNA here is from genome assembly GCF_003217275.1 of Bacillus sp. 196mf. Taxonomy (NCBI): domain Bacteria; kingdom Bacillati; phylum Bacillota; class Bacilli; order Caryophanales; family Bacillaceae; genus Bacillus; species Bacillus sp. 196mf. The sequence goes on along the minus strand of NZ_QJTG01000002.1, from coordinate 142,336 downwards.
TAAGAAGACGATAATTATTGCAAGTGGTGCTACAAATCGAAGTAAAAATGCCCAACAAGTAAATACTTTCTTTCCATAATTACCACCTACAAAAAACTCTGCTTCTAGTACCTTCTTCTCCATTTTGAATGAAACGAAAATACTAATAAATAGTGCTCCAAGTGGCATTAATATATTACTAGATAAAAAGTCTACCGCATCAAAAATATTCTTTCCAAAAATCGTAATATCACTCCATACTCCAAATGATAACGCAGATGGTATACCTACTAAGAAAATACAGAAACCAATGATCCATGATAGTTTCGTTCTTCTTTCTTGTTCACCATTTGCTAATGCTGAAACAACAGTTTCTAGTAGAGAAAATGCCGATGTTAATGTCGCAAATGTAAATAGTGCAAGAAATACTGTTAAGAAAAATCCACCGAATGGGATTTGACTAAATACAGATGGTAATACGATAAATAGTAATCCAGGTCCTTCTGTCGGCTCCATTCCTAATGAAAATACGGCCGGAAAAATGGCAAGACCCGCAAATAAAGAAACAAATAAATTCAATCCAACAATTGTTATTGCTGATTTTGGTAAACTTTCTTTTTTATTTAAATAGGAACTATAGGTAACCATAATTGAAATCCCGATACTAATTGCAAAGAATGATTGCCCCATTGCGAACAAAATACTTTCCGAAGTAATCTTTGAGAAATCTGGTTGTAAGAAAAACTTCACACCTTTCATTGCATCATCAAGTGTTAACGAACGAATAATAAGAGCGACAAATAAAACGAACAATGCTGGCAACATATATTTACTTGCTTTTTCAATTCCGTTTTGTACACCCTTTGATACAACCCATATCGTAATGAACATAAAAGCGAAATGTCCCATAATAGCCCAAGTGGGATTCCCAATTGTTTCAGTAAATAACGCACCGTAATTTTGTCCTGGAGTAATCAGTTGTCCAGTTATTCCTCTGAATAAATAAATTAATACCCATCCACCTACAACACTATAAAACGAAAGTAGTATAAAACACGTTCCAACGCCAAGTCGTCCAATCCAGTGCCATCCTGTATTTGGTGCGATGCTTTTAAATGCTCCAACTGCTTGTTTCTGCGTACTGCGTCCAATCATAAATTCAGCTATAAGTAGCGGTAGTCCAATTAAAACAGTAAATAATATAAAGATTAAAAAGAACGCTCCTCCCCCACTCTTCCCAGCGATATAAGGAAACTTCCATATCGCACCAAGTCCAATTGCTGATCCGGCTGCTGCCATTATAAAACCTAATTTCGAAGTCCATTGCTCCGTCTGTTTCATCTCATTTTCCTCCTAATTAAATCTTTTTATATAAATAAATAAATTTTATAAACCTATCCAAATAAACCCTCCATTTCTTTTTCCATATAATAAAAAAATGGCCTAGCATCTCTATATAAAGAGACGCTAAGCCATTTACTTAACGCGGTACCACCCTTATTGATTCCATTATGAATCCACCTTAGTAGTAATCGTTTGATTACAAACCTAATATCGAAGGTTAACCGTTAAGATTTACTAAGAATGTAATTCCGTTCCACCTTACTGCTCCTAGGCGAGTTCAGGATGTCATTTGACTATGTCACACCAACCCATAGCTCTCTGTACAAATACATGACCTTACTACTCCTATTCAACACATTGTAATATTTAGAATATATTTTCTTTTGAAATTAATATGAATTATATCTGTTATATTTGTAACTGTCAAGGGATATATTATTTTTTTGTCGAAAAAGATTTCTCAAGACGTTAATATTGGTCTAATAGCTCTAACATGCCATTCACCAAAAAGTCATTTGGATCATGTGTAAATACTATAGATTGTTCAATCGCCTTCACATCTACTTCATATTTCTTTAGTTCTCGTTGTATTAATACTTTCGCCATATCGGACAATAGCGCTTGTAGTCCATCACGTACTTGTCCTTCCGTTAAAACGTACTTTACGATGACTTCAAAAAATAATACACCCCTTTAGTTTTCCCTCTACTATCGTCGTACACTGTACATAGCCATTACAATCTATAAAACAACAATAAAAATTTAACACTTAATGCACTAATAAAATTATAATGCTCTTTTAAATTTCTACGCTAAAACGCAAAAAAGCACTTGTTGCCTTTAATTAACAATCAAGTGCTTTAAGTTCATATGTTTTTAAGTAGCGTAAATTTGTAAGTTTTGTAGTAACAGTATGACGCCTTTTGTACATCATGACAAATACTATATTAAAACTTACGAGTTTGTACGAGCTTGTTAGTTTAATATACATTCCATGTGTTTATATTTATCACCCGGTAACTTGCCACTTTTCCAACAGGAACAAAGTTTAGGAGTGTCCAACCTGCGGCGATGAGTCTTTCTTTTGTTGATAATTCTTTTCCTGTAATAGGGTCTTTACCGGTAACTGCACGAATTGCATCATTTACTCCGATGAATTCAGCTGCTCCTTCTAATCTATTTTCTTATACTATTTGCTGAAACAACATATGTACTTATTATTTATTATACTATCCTCTCTTCTATCTTAAAATGCAAAAAGCACTTGTTGCCTCTCATAGACAATCAAGTGCTTTAAGTTCATATGTTTTTAAGTAGCATAAATTTATAAGTTTTGTAGTAACAGTATGCCAGCTTTTATACATCATGACAAATACTATGTTAAAACTTACGAGTTTGTACAAGTTCGTTAGTTTCATATACAGTCTATGTGGTTTATATTTATCCCCCGGTAAAATATCATCTCGCCTAAACTCGTACTTCTTTTTCTACTCTATCATTGCACATAGTACTCCATGATGGTACAACTTTCATGAGTTATTAATTCAATTTAGATATATCTATTACTGTAAATTTTTTAGAGGTTATTATTTTTCACTTCCTCAAACCACTCATCAGCAAAATCATCAGCCGTTTTTATATCCTCATTTGTATGTATTAAATCATACTTATATTCAGCTTTAAACTTACCACTCTTAGCATCGTATATTAATTTCATCTCAGTTGGCATATCTTTTTCGTATTCTTTGCATAATGTTTCAATTTCTTCGATATCTTCCCCTATAATTTGTAGCACCTAAAACATTCGTTCTGGAGATACATTATATTTTTCTTCTCCATTTTCCAATGCATCATTAACCTTATGACACTCTACATACTTTTTGTTAATTAAATAAAAGAAACTACTAGATATCATATCAGCTTGCAATTCACTAAATCTATCTTCAAATTCTTTCATACTATTTTCTCACTCCTTAGATTAATTTTTAAGAACTTTAAGACCAGGATTACCATCAATAAGGTAATTAACTATAAATTTTTCTGGAAGTATATCATTCAGTACTAAGTAGCCTCTGAATATACGCATTTTAACATTGGCTTTTCCCTCTTTTTATTTTTTAGCATGATGCAAAAAAGCTTACTCCTCCTCAAATTTCGAGTTAGAATAAGCCTTCTACGTATGTCGATCAAGTCTGTTCAGCAAGTTTACACAGAATTCAAAATAAACCTCTATATCATTTGCAATACTTGTTCCTTAACACCTTCGTCAAACTTAGCACCTTCCACATTTGCTCCCTTCCAAACTACATTGTCAAGTTTGGCACCGGTAAAATCCGCATCCATAAAATTCCCATTTAAAAGGGTCGCTCCTGTTAAATCTGCATTTGTTAAATCCGCATTTCTAGCATCTACTTCTGATAAATTAGCATTTTCCAAATACGCTTTTTCGAAGTTACCATCAGTAAGATTGGCACTACTAAAATCCGTCCCAGTGCACTCTGCTTGTTTAGCATTGATTCCAGATAAATTTGCATGGCGAAAAGTAGCATGATTTAAAATTGTTCCAACTAATTCTCCATATGAAAAATCAACTTCGTCAAAACATGTTTCAAAACAACTACTTATATTCAATTTTGCATATTTCATATTCGATGTAGAGAAATCCGCTTCACCAAACCTACAATCTGCAATGTGTATTTCCTCTAAATTACAACTTCTGAAATCAGCAAACTCAAAATCACAATCAAAAAACGATGCTCTCATTAATGAAGAAGCTCTTAACAGAACTCGTTTTGCCATGATACGCTCTGCCATTACCTCTGACAAATCTGAAAAAGTAAGGTTTAAATCACTCATATCTAACTGATCTATAACCTCATCATTGTATTGAGATCTATTTAATATTTCCATGACTCTTATTCTATCATTACCATTCTCATTCATTATTATGATCTCCTTTCATTTAGCTTTTCAGATAGTCCTTCCAAGCAACATTTGGAGAATAAGTTACCCCCATCTGATCTTCATCAAAACTTGGTATAGCCATTACTTGTGCTTGTTCCAAATACTTCATTACTTGTAGCCAATTATCAAGTAATGTATCACTATCACTCTCTAATGGATTATTTAAAATATCAATACAAAGGCCACCCCAATCTAGCTCAGATACCACAGCTGGACTATTTTGTAATAATTCCTTATCAAACATTTCTAAAATATGACCGCTAAAGTATGTTCTAGCCCCTATCCCTAAGGGACCGTTAGGAAGAAACCTAACTGGTATTGGTTGGGAAGATATTTCCATCCACATTTGTAATCGCTCACGTTGGGTATTCCACGGATATGATAAAGGCCAAAAAATTTGAGTTACTCCATAACTTGGTTTCGCAATTTCTGCAATTTGGTCAGATAACTCAAAAAAAGCAGGCCATAATTTTTTAGGTATCGATTTATGAAACTCAAACTTCAAAAATGAGCGATGACTCCAGTTAACTTCAAAACTCCCACTATAGTTCACCGATTTATCACGATAAAGGTAAACTTCTGATACTTTATGCTCTGAAACTACTTTTTCCAGGATTTCCTGACGATTATATTCTACTCGTACCATTTCACTGTTACCCCAATGAGTAGGAGCAAATTTTTCATTTGACTCAAACACATCCAAAAGACGACCTAATACTTCTTCTTCGTTAAAAGATACTGTAGGATACATTGTAATTGAGAAAAAATCAGGTTTCATGTATATCCCCCTTAATACTAAAAAATATAGTCACATAATAATTTTTATTCATAGTTTTTTCCATCGGCCTCCACCAGGTAAACGTGAATTGCCCTCCCATTTATGAGTCACTTTTCCACTACTTGGGTCAGTATAGTAAATCTCACTCTTTTCTCCTAAAGGCCCACTTGGTCTTGGCTTAGGAGGAATCCCATTTAAATCGGGTTTGTCACTTGATATTGTCACAACATGACTCCCATTTTTATCTTCGAGCATTTCTCTTTCAGCTCGCATTTGGCTGTCGTTATGAATAGTTTGCTCTTTTTCACCCATTTTGTGTTTGTGATCATGAACTAAATCAATTTCCCCCTTATCATTACGCCCAATGCTATCTGGACGCGTAAGATGCCCTTCACTAGATGTATATGTAACAACCTCACCAGCATTATTGTCCTCTAATTGGCGATCAAGATGTTCTCCCAAAGCTTTTCTCCCTTTTATTTCTTCTTCTCTTCCACGCTCTTGGCTCTTTCTTAAATTTTCAGTCCTAGCATCCCAATCTTTACGCTCTAAAGGTTTTTTCGTTTCTTCACAATGACGATCATATCTAATATCATCTGCTGCTTTATAATCTCCTCGCGCTTTAGCTTCATCTATTTTCTTTCGATAGTATTCTTCTCGTTCTGAAGTTAGTTTAATTTTGTTTGGGTTTGTATTACTACCTTTACCCGTACCCTTAACAACCTTACTCTCCATATACTGATAAGCCTCTTTCAGAGAATACTGTCCTCCTCCTGAGACATTTCCTACTCCAGCCATGGCGAAGCCTTTTCCCTCGCCTGGGATCCATTTGTATTCCAGTAATGTTTTTACTGCGTGCTGGATTTTTTCATTCCCCTGCAAGAAGGTTGTTTTTACGGTTGTGGCGCCTTTGTTCCATAGATTTCCGATTTTGTCGGCAAATCCTTTTGCTGTGGAGGCTACAAAGTTTACACCCTCTTTTACTTTGTGGCTGGCTGTTTTTATGCCATCGACAGCTGCTTTTCCAGCTTTTCCAGCTACCATTGTTACGCCTTCGCCTAGTTTTTTTCCTGCTTTTACAATCGTCTTCCCAAAGCTAGAAGCGACATACTTTATTCCTTTTCCAGCAAGACTTGCCACTTTTCCAACAGGAACAAAGTTTAGGAGCGTCCATCCTGCGGCGATGAGTCTTTCTTTTGATGATAATTCTTTTCCTGTAATAGGGTCTTTACCGGTAACTGCACGAATTGCATCATTTACTCCAATGAATTCAGCTGCTCCTTCTACGCCCTTTTCCCACCATGATTTTTCATGTTTCTTTTCTGTTTTATGGGTTTCTTTCAATTTTTCATTTTGTTTCTTTTGATATTCTTCATCTGCTTGACGAAACTTTTGAGCAATACGCCGTAATTCTTTTTCTGTAACTTGTAAGTTACGTATGTAAGATTCCATGAGTCTCATTGATCTCATATATTCCCCATAAAAATGCTGACTCGTTGCTCCTTGCCATTGCATTTGAATACTAAACATAGATTGATTGAGATTTTGTTGTATGGTCTGGCTGTGTGTTTGCATCTCTGATATGTTTTTGGCAATTTGTTCGAGTTGTTCAGGTTTGACTTTAATCTCCAAACCTTCTCCCACCTTCCTCTATTTTATACCAAAAAGAAATAGAACTGCATCATTTTTTACTTATTCTCTTTAGAGAAAACATCAAAAATACTGTTATCACAAATCGCTTCAATTTCTTCCTTTACAAATAATTTTTGAAATTTTGTTCCTGGGTTTAATATTACATTTGCCTCTAAATCTATTGTTTTTAATAATTCAACTGCATTCATAGAGACATACGGACATTCTTCTGGAATAACCATTTCTAGATGCTTTAAATCCGAATACAGTGGTAACATTAATCCTTCTTCCATTTCAAAATAATGAATTTGTAATTGTGTATTATTAGTAGAAATCAAATTTCCTTCTTCATCTACACTTGTATCCCCTTCGACAGAAGCAACAACGAATAAATTTGATTTCTGTAATATCTCATAAAAATAGCCTCTTTTCTCTTCGTTTTGTAACGCTTCCACTAACGCCTCATCTAATGGACTAATTTCTAGTAAACTCATTAACTTTCACTCCTATTTGGAATAATTTCGCCATCTTACTTGGAATAAGATGGCGAATTCATTATCTATTTATTTTTTTGTGTCCATTTCTTTTATTTTGTCTAAGTTCTCCATTGCTTTTTGGCGCACTTCTCCAACAATCGTTGTTGCATATTGTGGTCGAGTTAAAAACTCAAAACATTTATATGCATTATTGTTTTCATTTTTGTCTAAATACCCTTTACCTGTTTGTAACATTTTTTCAGAGACAACTTTCATAAATTCTTTTGCAGGTGCCTGCTGATATCCTAAGTTCATGGCTTGATGAGTTAGCTCAACTACTGACGCTAAATCTTCAATAGTGTTTATACGAGTAGCCTTTTTATTAGCAGCATCAAATGTACTTAAATATTCAATGGCAACTTTTGCTTTATCTTTCACTCCAGTCATTTCAATCCCCGGTGTTTTATAAAGAATTTGATAGATTTCTAAAGCTGATAGGTAATTACTCTTTTCAATTTTTTCCCCTTCTTTTAATACGCGATTTGCGACATCCGAAAATCCTTTTTTATCATTAACCCCACGATAGGAAGCTTGTCCATAATAGTGTAAAGCTTCGTAAAGCTTTCCGTTCTGATTCGCTTTTGTATTTGCTACTTCTATTAGTTGGATTCCCTCCCTCTTTTTCGACGCATTGTCAATAACACTCATACCAACGATTTTTTCAATTGTTTTATCGATATCTTTCAACTGTGCCAATAATGTATACGATGGAAGTACAGTTTTCTCAGCCTTTTCTTGCCAATCTGGTGTTCCATTGATTTGCTCCCATTCGACTTCTGTTTTTTCCCATAGTTTATTTGCATAATTCACCATTTCTTCTCTTGAACGCTCTAATGGATGCTTTGTACGAATTGCATTAGCAATATTCAATACAGCTGTATAATATTCTCCTTTATTTGCAGCCTCATTTGCTTTTCTTTCAAACATAAGTGGCATTAACATTTTATTTGCTTCATCTCGAACAGATTGTTCTACCCTTGCCGTACTTGCTAATAGGTTTGCTTTCTTTAAAGCATCTTCCACTGAAAATTTTGGGTCTTTCATCTGTCCCCTAAGTCCATCTACAGCTATACTAAATTGCTGATTTAATTTTTCTTTTTGTTGATCTTTTGCGACATCAATCCATTGATTTGCTAATAGTAAAGCATTTTCATAGTTTAGACTTTCAGGGGTTAAATATGTTTCAATTTTCTCAATCGCTTGATTGATCGGATTTGGTTTTTCCGGTTTTTCTGGTTTTTCTGGTTTTTCTGGTTTTTCTGGTTTCATTTGACCATCTGTATCATTGCTATTTGTTTCTTTATGATTTACTTCTTTCGTATTTTCTTTGTTGTTTTTATTAGCTTCAATTAATTGATCTTTTTGCTCTTTCTCACTAGCTATTTCTGACGCCCCAGTTTTATTCGTATTATCTTCTTTAACAACCACTTGTCCTCCATTACTGCTAGTTACAGTTTCTTTTTCTGGACTTACGTTTTCTTTTGTATCATTTTTAGATGTCACTACTGGTGCTTCGATGTTAATATTTTTTAATTCTTCTTGTAATAGTTTATAGAAAATCTTTTCTACACGTTGATTTGCAGCCTCTACTAATTTAGGATCCACGCTTTCAAGCACCGAAGTAACTAAGTAATATTTACTTAAAGATTGTTCTAGAGAAGCTATATCTGTTTGGTTATTTAACCAAACATTCTCCTCTTGTACAGCCTTATCGTATACTAACTTTGCAACTGATTGAATATACTCTTTCTTATTTTCTTTTAAATACTCTTGTAATTCTTGTTGGGTTGTAACTTTTTCCTTAAGTGTATTCATTTGGTTACGTAAATAAAATAATTCACTTTGATTCGAATAATTCTCCTTATTAGCTAAAATTTCTCCCAAATTGTCCAATGTTAATCTATGATCAGCAACTGTCTGTGCATTTGAAGATGCATTCAATTGAGATATCAGTGTTAACTCTTTATTTTCCTCCGAATATTTAGCCCTACTATTTAACGTGTCAGAATTTTGCCCTTTTCCATAATACTCATTAAAGAATACAGATGAATACCTCTCTCCATTCCCAGCATACCACTCAACTAAAATATCTCCCGTTATTGGTGATACTGTAATTTGATCGTGTGGCACTGGTGGTTTTGGTTTTTCTGGCTCTTTATCACCATCTGGTTTTGGTTTTTCTGGCTCTTTATCACCATCCGGTTTTGGTTTTTCCGGCTCTTTATCACCATCCGGTTTTGGTTTTTCTGGCTCTTTATCACCATCCGGTTTTGGTTTTTCTGGTTCCTTATCACCATCCGGTTTTGGTTTTTCTGGTTCTTTATTACCATCTGGTTTTGGTTTTTCCGGCTCTTTATCACCATCTGGTTTTGGTTTTTCCGGCTCTTTATCACCATCCGGTTTTGGTTTTTCCGGCTCTTTATCACCATCCGGTTTTGGTTTTTCTAGTTCCTTATCACCACCTGGTGTTTTCCCCGTATCCACCAAACTATCCGGTAAATTTTTACTCGGCTCCACCACAGGCCCCCCCATATTAGTTGGCAGTTCCGGCTTTTGTGGCGCTGGTGCATCTGATAATTTGATTTGTGGATCTTTCTTTTCTACCGACACATCATCTGGCTTATACGTCACTGGTGTAATCGGTGATTTATTATTTCCGATTAAATCTGCTAAATTAATGTTTGGTTTTTCTCCAGGTTTGTCATCTTTTTTTGCAGGATCAGCAACTAAATTTGGGAACATAGACTGTAAATTACTTCCTGTAATACGGTCATCTTTTTTCTCTTCTGTATTACTTGCTAGTTTTACCGTTTCTCTTCCTGCTGTACTAAAGCCTTTGTCATAAACAAGATATCCTGACGTTCCAAATAAAGCCACCGACATTACTGATATAGCAACTTTTTTTCCTAGATTGTTGTTGTTTTCTTCCATGTTTCTTCCCCTTTTCACATCTTTATTGAATCCAGCCGTTTGTTTTCATCTCTGTTAGTTTTTCTTGTGCTGCTCTTACTTCAGTTTCATTTTCATTTGCTTGTACCGTTTTTCTTAAGAAACGACTCGCTTCTTCATATTTTTTTTGTTTAATTTTAAACATCCCGAATGCAAAATTCACATGCGGATCTTCATCATTTTGTGAATATGCTTCCGTGAAAAATTTCTCGGCTTCATTTCCTTGTCCCACTTTGTCGTATAAAATCCCTATATTCACAAGCGTATTTGTGTCACGAGTCCCGTTGTTAACAACTCTATTGTAAGCCTCTAACGCTTGTTGATACGATGCATTACTTTTTCCGCCATCTCGTGTTTCATAAAATTGACCAGCTTCATAATATACAATTCCCAATTGATTTAGTAACTCTATATTTTTCATATCTTTTTGGATTGCAGCTTGTAATACTTGCGATGCTTGTTGATAATTCACTTCTTTTTTTGCACTATCAATTAAATTTGTTTTATTCCAAAGTACATATAAATTCGAAAGTTCAATTGCATATATAGCATTCTTTGAATCTTGCATAATGGCTTCTTTAAAGAAAGATTCTGCTTTATCTAATTGCACAGTTGCAGTTGCTAGTTGTCCTTTTAAATACGAAACAATTGCCTTATCTTCATTTGTTTTCGTACTCATTTTGACAATAACATCTTCTGCTTTTTCAAATTCTTTCATTTTCATATGACTTACAGCTAAATCTCGCATCGCATCTTTTTTATATGGTTCAATTCCTTTTGCATTATTCGCTAATGCTTGTTCGAAATTCGGAACTGCTTCTTGATATTTTCCTATACGGAAATTCGCTGAAGCTAATAGATATGCCGCTTCATTATTTTCTTTATCTATTTCTCTATCTTTTATTAATTTTGTAAGGTAGTCGATTGCAATTTTATTTTTCCCTTCAGCAATGTAAATCGTTGCTAGCTGAAGATGAGCTTCATCTTTTCCTTTCACTGCGATCGCATGACCAACAGCTTCTTCTGCTTTTATATATTTTTTATCATGATAGGCTTGGCGTGCTTGTCCCATAAATTTTTGGTATTTAGCATTTGTTGTATAAAAGTAAAATAGTGTTGAACCACCTATAACAACTACTACAATTGAGCCAATAATCAAAACCCGTTTTTTATTCTTGTTCCACCAAATTGAGAAGGCGGACGGTTCTTTTTGTTCATGCGTTAATGTAAGAGGTTGATTCGATGCTTTTGCATTTAAAATTTCATCATCTATATCATATTCAACTTGTTTTTTTGTTTGTTTACGGCTCTGTAAAATGCTATTTGGAACTGTGATTGTAGCTGCTATTTCTGGTATTGTTGGCTCTTTTTCTTCTTTTATCTCTTTAATAATGCTTTCAATTTCCTTTTTTAACGCATGATCAATGTTTGGAAATTGTACGATTCGTGAATAGACGAAACAAGCATATTCTTTATTATTTTCTCGCTCCAATTCAGTAGCTAGTTCCACATAACTTTGCAGCACCTTTTTTTGATTTATTTCAGATTCTTGATTCTCTAGTAGTTGAATAATATATGCGAGTTCTTGTTTTAGAGCTGTTGATGGATTGAGTGAATTAAAAATTGTTTTATATTCATATAATGCCGCTTGTTTAAATCCTCTCTCTTCTAATAATCTTGCAATTTCCAAACATTTCGATACAAAAAGAGAGTGTTCTTCTTCTGACTGCCTTTTCGCATCAATTTTTACTATTTCTCTTGCACTATGAAATACATCGTACCATTGTGCAAAGCTTGGACATTCTGCGAAAGTGTTACTATTCCATGCTTGATTAAATAACTGTGCGATTTCCCCATTCCATTGATTATGCAATTCTTGCTGAAGTAACGTATATCTTTCACATTCCGTCTGCATTTCTTCCGTTTTAAAGTAACTGGCATCCGTCCATTTGTTATTTCGAATTTCCTCACTACACCAACTTAATACTTCACCTAATAAAATGGCGCCAGCAAAACGGTCGGCTTCTTTTTGCCATATCCCATTTTCCAAATACACTGGTGCATAACCCGCTGAACCTGCTGGCAATAATGAAGGTCTTTTACTTTTTGGTCCATACATTTGCTCAACATCAACAAGTTCAATATAATGTTGGCCTTCAATTGGATTTTCACTTAAAAAAGGTATGAGTACATTACTGGATGATAGATCATTATGAGCAACCTCATTTTCCTCCATCATTTTAAGTGTTGTAAGAAATGCTTCTGCAATAAAGAAACATTGTTCTTTTGATAACACTCGTTGTTCTTGTAAAATATCAGCCCAAGTTGGCCCTTTAATCCAAGGCATTACAATACTATTAGCAAGATCTTCTGATTTTTCGATAGCAGATGTATGTTCTTCTGTAGTAACGATATAGCGTGAGCATACTTTAAGACCAGCTAAGGAGGAAAGTGGCTTTAAAAATGCTAGTTGATGTTTTTCATCACGATAGCGCTCTTTAAAAACTTTTAACGCAATTCGTTCCACACCATTTTCATGTTGTAATTGATAAACTGTTCCTTGTCTTCCCTCTTGCCCATATGGCATTTCAATCCCAATAACTGCTGGATGTTTCTCAAAACGATAAACATCTTTATTAAAAATAATTTTTTCTCCTACTTCTGGTCGGAATCCCATTTTATCCCCTTACTCTCATATGACAATTTTTAAAGAAAAGACCAGGAACAATAGCTCCTGGTCTTTTGCAATTGTTCTATTATTAATATGCGTTATCTGTGTTACGGAATTTATCAGAAATACGTTTTAATTCTGATGAAATACCTTCTAAAATTGGAATGTATTGTTGCATCGCTTGTTTAGATTGAGCAAATTCGCCTCGGAACTTCGCTTGTGTTGCCCCAGCCCATTGTCCTTCTAAACTATTAATGTCGCCTTCAAGTCTATTAATTTGGTTTTGAGCTTCCCCAGCTGCGTTTGTAAAGTTACTAGCAATTCGCTCAAGTTCTTCTGGTGTAATTTTAATTTCTGCCATTGTATATATTTCCCCTTTCAATTCTTAAATGATACAACAATTAGATTATAAACTATATTCAAACAATTTTAAAAGGGGTAAATTACAAAAAAATTCTATTTTCTTGTAATTTAAACCTTTTTTAATATTATTTAACCTTTAATTCTGACCATTTCACAATAATTTTATTTGTCATTTTGTAAAGTAAATGTGGTGGTGTATATGCACATTTTATTTTCATTGGCTTTCTACGTATACAATATCCATCCCCACTTGATAATTCTCGATCCATCTCAGTATGTGGAAGCTTTATATTAAAGAAATAGACATCACTATTTTGAGTCGTACCTAATAAATAACCAAAACTTCTCTTTCTAATTTCTGTAAACCATTTTTCATGAGAATAGCTATTTACACTAGACGTTGTAGCGGCCACAACAAAATGAATCCCTTTATTTTTACAATTTTGAACTATTTGTTCCATTTTATTTTTCGAATCAAAGTCGTTAGATAATATCGCTAACATTTGATCAATATCATCAATTGCAATAATTATTTTCTTATATGGCATTTCCACTTCTTCTTTTGAATCTAAAGATGGCATAACTACTTTTCTATTATTTATTACTTCTAGCAGATCATCTAACATTTCTTTTAATTGTATACCATCTGTAAACCTCTTCTCTACATGAGGCAAATCTCCCAGAGCTAAAATACCTGTAGGTCTTTCACCAAAATCTACTAAGTATAATTCGACTTCATCCGGAGAATATTGATAAGCAGTAGAGAACAGAAGTGTTTGTAATAATGATGTTTTCCCACCTTCTATTCTTCCACCGATAAATATATGATTCATTTCGTCCAATGAAAAACTTTGTAAACGAATATCGTCTGTTTCAACTCCTGCAGAAATTTGAGCTGGTTTTAATTGCTCAACTAAATCTTCTACAAATATTTCTTTAGGAACCATTGGAATCTCTCTTGCTTTTTCACCATTCCATTCACTGCTCATTGTTTGAATAATCGTTTTTAACTGCTGTGAATATTCTAATTCACTTTCACCAATAAACGGCAATGCTGCTTGGAACAATTCAGGCGGTTGTCCTTTCATTAACCCACGACCAGCAGGAACTTCGATTAATGGGAAATTAGGTCTACCAACTAAACTATGATATTCAGTTCTATCTTGCAATTCAAATGTAATTGCCATCGGTATATTATTACGAACACGATCAAACATATCAATAGTTTGATTAAGCGAGAAATAGAAGTACACGCCGTATGTGCTTGATTCTCGTAATAACATTTCTAATATTTCATTCTCTTTTTCGAATTCATTTTTAAATCTTATATAACCATCTACCATTACAACAATAGCAGGAACTTTCTTTCCGACCATTCGATTATACATAGAAAATGACTTTGCACCGATGTTAGAAAAACTCTCTTTTCTTTCTGTAATTTCTTTCTTCAAAAAACCAAATAAACGTTTCATTTTTTCATATTCGTCCTCTTGTACAATCCCGCCTACATGAGGTAAATCTCTAAAATCTAAAAACATACGTCCAAAATCAATAATATAAAAATTCACTTCAGCTGGTGTATGAGATACTGCTAGAGACATAATGATCGTTTGTAACATCGTTGTTTTTCCTGTTCCTGGCATACCATATATATTTAAATGGCCTTCTTGTAAATCGAGCTTTAAAGGATACTGCGCTTGATTTCCGACATCATCAATTAATCCAACCGTAATTTGTAAATTTTCTTTCTCCTTATTCCATACATCAGCAGTCCAATTTTCCATTTCATAAAACTCTTTTAATAATAATTTTTCTGGTAAAGGTGCCAACCACGGTCCTGGCAATGCTTTAATATTTTCTTTCTCCGATACGTTCTGTATATAGTGAATAAACGCTTGTAATTGCTTTGGACTATTTGTCATTGGTTTTGGGCGCTTTTTCACTTTTATTCTTTCACCCGAAAGCTTAACTTCTGTAAAATCAACAACAGCAAGAACTTTCTCTTCATCTGGATTATAAGGTGCTCCACTCCATGCAGATTGGAACAATTCCAATATTTCATTACTTCCAACCTGTAAATAACCTCTTCCCGGTACATTAATTTTAGAGGCATCTGGAATTTTTAACATTTCACGACTATCGGCGTCATCTTGTACACGTAAACAAATTCGAAAACGTGAGTTACTCCAAATCTTATCATTTACAACCCCTGAAGGTTTTTGTGTAGCTAATAATAAGTGAACTCCTAATGTCCTTCCTATTGCAGCAACACTAATTAGTTCGTCCATAAATTCTGGTTGTTCCTTTTTCATTTGAGCAAACTCATCAATGACAATAAATAAATGTGGCAAAGGTTCTTTTTCACGCCAGCTTGTTTCATAATATTCATCTAAATGTTGAACATTTCCAGCCTGAATAAACAATTTTTGTCTTCTCTCTAATTCCGCCTTTAATGATATTCTTGCACGCTCAATTAAGTTCGGATCTTCTAAGTTTGTAATAGATGCGATAATATGTGGTAATCCTGCAAACGTGTTTGACATTCCGCCACCCTTATAATCGATAAGCATAAATGCCATCTCATGAGGATGATAGGTAGCCGCTAACGCTGCTATAATAGACTGGATCACTTCACTTTTCCCTGAACCTGTTGTACCAGCCATTAAACCATGCGGACCATGTCCTTTCTTCTCAATTTTATCGTGAATATTTAGAAACACAGGTTTACTTCCTTCTCTTACACCTATTGGAACCGGCAATGAAGTCGGATATCGATTTTTATTCCATCTCTCTAGCACCTGTAACTCTTCCATTTTTTTCACTTGGAACAAATCTAAAAAAGTTAATACTTTCGGTATGTTAGCCGCTGTAGAACTTTTCATTCGAATAGGAGCAATACTTCGCGCACCTGATTCGCATCGTTCAAATGAAAGTCGGTCTACTTTAAAACTAGCACGCGTTGTCCCGCTATTTTCAGCTGAGCTTGAAAATGTTTCTACTAACTCACCATTTTCTCCGTTTAAGCTAATAACAAGATCACATTCCATCGGCAATCGTTCTCTCTGTTCTGCAAATATAAATGTAGATGCTCCGACACTTTCCCCTTCTCTAAGTAACATTGGAAGTATAGGATCATCTTCTAAAAATTCTCTCGCGGATAAGAAAAAAACATACATTGGGATTAAAGGTATTTTCGCATCTACCTGTGCAGAGGAATTATAAATTCTACGCATATTAAGTGGTGTGAACAACGCTTCAGCTAATTTCTGCGCTTCTTGTTGATTCTCAGATAAAAAACGCATGCTTCTCTGCTCATCCCACACATGAGGAATCCACCTCATCCAATCCCATTCTTTCTTCTCCTTCTCATGATAGAAGGCTGCTATTTTCACTTCATTTGGAGCGTGATGTGTCATAATTTGCGTCGTTACAATTCGAGTGAAGTTCAATCGATCTTCTTTATTGCCAACCACACCAATTACATCATTTTTTTTCAATGATATTGAAATATGCCCATTAGGGATTGTATTAAAATCTCTTTTCACATTTTGTGCTTCTGTGATTAATGGATTTTCCTCATAACCTTGCTGTTCAGGCACTTTCAATTCAACATAAAATGGTCTCTCACCTGTTCCAATACGGATATCTAAAAAGTCTGGGCTTTCAGGTGTTCGCTCCCATAAATTACTTTCTCGATTTTCAATTCTTTGTACACTCTTTAGTGGACTTGGATTTTGTGTTATTAAATATTTCGCTTGTTCAACCTTTAACGTATCTAACTCCACTCGATGCTTTTGAATTTGCTCCAAATATCTTTGTTGTAACTGCTCCACCATTTGCCTATGTTCTTTCTTTTTACGGAAATGCCCCATCGTTGTAATTGCATACGATCCTAACATTGGGATACTCGAAACCATCATAAGTGGCATATAACTTGCATTCATCTTCATAAATTTCATCATCACAAAATACAATATCAATGTTAAAATTGTCATCATCGCTGGTAATAACATTGTTTCAATAGAAAATTTAGGTTCTTCTGGTATATTTGGCGGATCATGAATAATAACATCCCCTGTTGGTATATCTACTTTCACACGCGGAGAGCGTTGAAAATACGGTGATTTTTGCACAAAACATTTCTCCTTCCCCATTCAAAACTATTACTCAATGATTTTCCATACATAATCTTCTTCACTAGAAGATATACCTTGTTTAACAGGTTCATTATTAACTTCTTCTGCCGGTAACATTTCAAAAGAAGGGATAATCGCCCCTTTTTTATTTAGCATTACATATTGTCCATCCCAAACATCATTATCTCTCAAAGTCTCGTCATTTCGAATAGAATGCCACTCTTCTTTATCCTTTGTCACTCTAATTTCGTAAATTTCACTTAATGTTTCATCTATTTTTTCATGATGTAAAATCGCTTCAATAATTTGCACCACTTTTACGTCATTTGGAATTGCAATATCAATTTCTTCATTTGACTGTTTTATGTATGTCACAATAATCTCTTCCACATTTATTCACCTTTTTCTCCATCATGTTTGTTACCAAGAAACATCTAAAAATGAAATATCATCGCTTGTCGGAGAGTTCTGTGCCCTCTCAATTTCTTTTAACACTTCCTCAAAATTATACTGCATAAGCGGCACAAGTCCGTCTGAGTGAATAACTATCCGATTAGCTTCTTGCCTAGATAATGCCTTTGAAAAAACCGCCAATTCCCCACCAATAATGCCTCGCTGTGTAGACCATCTTTTCTCTATATTTCTATTAAACTTCATTATATTCGAACAATTCTCCTTATCTTGAAACAATTGTACAAATGAATCACCATGTGTAACTATCGTTATTTGTACTTTATCTTGATTTGGAATGAGTTCTATTTTCCCGCCAATAAACATCGTTTCACTACCTTTTGTTCGCTTTTCTTCCAAAACATCAAGTAGTAACCACGGTGTTTCTTCTGGCAAGCGAAATGCACTCACTTCCTCTGAAGCTTCTTCTATCCAATTATTTAACTGTTCATTTAATAATGTAGCAATATCCAGTCCACTTTCTTGACATGTATCAAACAAGTTTACTAACTTCATACCAAGAAATTTCGCAGCGATTTCACCATGAAAAGACATTCCTACACCATCACATAATGCAAAGGTAATACTAGTCCCATTATCTTGAAATATAAGAAAATCTTGTCCACTCTCATTTAAGTCTTGCGTTTCTTTAGCTCTTACGTAACTATATCGATATGTAAAATTTTCACCTTTCTTCTCTTGTAATACTGTTTCTTTTTCTTGCGACAGGATATACTTCACTATTTTTCTCCCTCCTATCGAACCGGCGTTGCAGCAGACATTTGAAATCCAAGTGATACTAAATCTGCATTTGTACCTGGAAACATCATCACTGCACCATCCCCAATATGAAAACCATACTCAGTCATCATCTCACGATAACTTTGAGGGATAGGAGAGGAAAGTCGTTGCAACTTTGCACCATATTCATCCGTAATTTCTGTATGTGGCATAATCCCTTCCCACTTCTTTATACTAGTAATTTGTTCTTGCATAATTTCATCCGAAATAAAGATATTTTCAATTAGTACATTTCCATCAGGTACAGACATATTCATAATTCTTCGCACAATTAATTCTGGATCTTCGCCAGTTGAAGCACCATCTGTCATATGACAAACAACAGGAGCTGGCCCATCTTGTAAATTCGGTAATTCCTTTTGCAATAACTTCTCCACTACAGAGAAAGCCTTTGCTGTATCAGTTAAGCGATGCGTTTGAATTTTTTCTAGTGGACGTAGTCTTGCTACTTCATCTATTGTTTTCACCCCACCCAAAAGATCAAAAACTTGATCGCTATAAGCTAAAATAGATAACTTATATCTTGGAAGCAATCGACTACCTTTTGTCGAACGAAATACCATTTGGCGAATCGCTAAAGAAAGAGCATCTGTTACAATGTCAATTCTCCTTTTTTCTTCTCCCTCTACATCCATCATTTGATTCATTGATGCGCTTACATCAAGAAGATAGATTATATAAGCTGGTGTTTGTTGTGTTGCTTGAGTTTGATATAACATGTTTCATACCCTTCCATACATTATTATATGAACTTTTTTTATATTCACATTTCATTATAACTTATGAATTTTCTTTTTCTCAATTTATTATAAAATGTTCTCGATATAATTTACATATTTTCACACAAAAAGACATTTTTCTTCTCTTTAACTTATGTTTAAATATACAAAACCCTTCTATATTCATAGAAGGGTTTTGATATTATGGTATAAGACGAGTACAATCTCTCGGAAAAGCACTCGCCTCTCGTACATTTGTTAATTCTAATAGTTTATATACAATCCTTTCTAACCCAATTCCGAAACCTCCATGCGGGGGACAACCGTATCGGAATGTATTTAAATAAGATTGAAATTTCTCTGGGTGCAATCCTTTTTCTTTAAACGAAGCGAGTAACATTTCATAATTATGAATTCGCTGTGCCCCTGACGTTATTTCTAACCCTTTATATAATAAGTCGAATGAATCAGTAATAGCTGGATTCTCTTTATTTTGCATCGTATACATCGGTCTCGCTTCTTTCGGATAATGTGTAATGAAAACAAATTCACTATTATATGTTTCCTTTACATATTTCCCTAGTAACTTTTCACCTTCTGTATCTAAATCCCCTACAGGAGATTCTTTACGATACTTACTTTTCAAAATTTCTTGTGCTTCTAACAATGTAATTTTAGGTATTTCAGTAATAACAGGTACTTCTATTTGTAATAGTTGTAGTTCTATTTCACATTTTTTCGCTACTTGTTGAAATATATATCGTAAAACATCCGTTTCTAGTTGCATCACTTCATAAAAATCATGAATAAATCCAAGTTCTACGTCTAACGAGATATATTCATTCAAATGACGGGAAGAGTTATGATGTTCCGCTCTATATACAGGTGCAATTTCAAAAACTCGTTCTAGTCCACCCGCTACCATCATTTGTTTGTAGAACTGTGGTGATTGTGCTAAATAAGCTTCTTTTTGGAAGTATGGAAGCTTAAAAACATTTGCTCCTCCTTCTGCCCCTTGTGAAACAATTTTCGGAGTAAATATACGTGTGAAATCGTTCTCTATTAGAAATTCACTAAAGCTCTGAACGAGTGTAGATTTCACTTTAAAAATCGCTGCAGTTCGCTCATGCCTTAATGATATTACCCGCTCATTAAGTAGTTGATCTAAGCCAACTTGTAACTTCTTTTTATTTATTTCAAATGGAAGTGGCTCTGCACCGTTTATTACTTTCACTTCATGAGCAAGTACTTCAACACCCAATTCCGTTTTCGACGTCTCGACTATCTCACCGATTACATGGACAACACTTTCTACATCAACTTTATATCCGGCCAATTCATTTTCTAATACACATTGAATTACTCCTGTTCTGTCCCGTAATAATAAAAAACTAACATTTCCAAGGTGCCGAATTTTTTTTACCCATCCTTGAAGTAATACAACCTTTCCACTTTGCTTTGTACATTCTTTTGTGAGTGAACGCTTCATTATTGAATCCATTATTTTTCCCTCCAGTAATTTTATATTTATTTACGTTATTGTTGTCATCGTCATCATCCACGGTCACTCACCCCCTTTCAAAGAATACAAAAATCCGCCCCTATAAATAGGGACGGATTTTTTTCCGCGGTACCACCCAAATTGTCATACTGACCATCTTAGTCCTGATAACGGTAGGTACCGTTTGCTTTTACTAACAATCACGTTCAAAGCAACGCTCACAGGTGTCTTTCCATCATGCGGTATCGCAACCTTCCCAGCAACCGGCTGCTCTCTGTAGACCTTTGCATCATGTACTTTTCCTAATCATCACTTTTTATATTTACAGAGTATTCTAACTCTTCTTTTTATAGAATGCAAGCCTTTTTAAAATATATTCTGATTTTTCACATCCACTTTTGTACAATCTCCTCTAAAGCCATGCCACGTGAACCTTTCAGTAAAACAACATCTTTTTTCGTTATAACTTTCAATACTTCCTCTGCTATTTTGGCTTTATTATCAAATGACTTTATTTTTCCTGTATGATAGTTCTTTCTTGCTTCTTCCGCTACAATTTCGGCTAACTCTCCATACGTAAATACATATTGAATGCTCTCCTCATTTAACATTTTACCAATTTCTCTATGATATGTTTCAGCTTTCTTGCCTAACTCCAACATATCCCCAATCACTATAATTTTTTTCTTATAGGCATTTAATTTCTGCAACGTTTCAATTGCAACCTTCATGGAGGAAGGACTGGCATTCCATGCATCGTTAATAATTGTAAAACCTGTTTTAGCGGTTAAAAACTGAAAGCGCATTTGTGTAATGTTTATTTGCTGCAATGCTTCTTGTATTTTTTCTATAGGGACTTTGTAAAATTGACCTACAGCAATTCCGACAATCGTATTAAAAATATTATGTTTTCCATGTAAGGGAACATCGTACTGTATTTTTGAATGATTTAATTTAAAATGAACACCATATTCATCTAATTGTACGTTCGTTGGAAACAAATCATTTGTATACTTTCCACCAAACGACTTACTTTCTATACCTAGCATATTAATATTTTGAGAAAGTAATGGCTCATCACCATTATATAAGAACAGTCCACCGTCATTTAATCCGTCTACAATTTCAAATTTAGCCTTCGCAATCTCTTCTCTTGATCCAAGCGTTTCTAAGTGTGACTGTCCAATCATTGTAATGATCGCTACATCTGGCTGTGCTATTTGTGCTAAGTTTCGAATTTGTCCCGTTTCGCTCATTCCCATTTCAAGTATTAAAAACTCTGTATCCTGTTTCATTTCTAAAATCGTTAGTGGTAAACCAATTTGACTATTTAAATTTCCCTTCGTTTTATGCACACGATAAGTTGTACTTAATATCGTGCTTATTATATCTTTTACCATTGTCTTTCCATTACTACCAGTAATTCCGATAACTTTCACATTACTTGTCTTTCGGTAATATCGCGCTATTTTTTGCAGTGCAAGTAATGTGTCATCTACAAAAATAATCGGTATTCCTTTTGGAGGATCACCGTAAGACTTTTTCCATAAAGAAGCAGCCGCACCTTTTTCCATCGCTTCTTTTACATAATCGTGTCCATCTTTCACCCTAATAATCGGAACAAACAAATTCCCTTTCGTAATTTTTTTAGAGTCAATACAGACGCCTTGCATCTCTATATAATGAAATGATTCTTGTAATCCTTCACCATTTACTATCTCTTCCAATTTATTTAATTGTATTTGAATCAAATCGTCACCTTTTTTCCATTTTATTACATAAAAGTTGTATTTTCCACGCATATTAATAAAAAATTTTATAGCGAGGTGTGTATATGCAAAAAGCAATTAGTTTCTTTCTCCTATTGTTTTTCCTAATTATAGTAAACGAAACATACGCCTATTCACCAAAATCTTTACCAATCTCTCAAAACTCTGATCAATGGCGAGTGAATATTGATAAACCGAAAAAAACAAACAAGAATATGCTTCAAGCTAAAAAAGATGAATTTCAAACATATCATTTTTCAGTAAAGAATGTCGGGAATAGTGAGGTATATAACGTAAACGTCGAAGTATTCCGCAACGAACCAAATAAGAAAACGAAATATGAACTCTTTTCCCTAAAGGAAAGTCGTTTAGCAAGTGGAAAAACTGGATTTGAACACGCTAATTTACCTGTTGCTACAAAAGCGGATGAGGTTGATGTTATTATTACATGGCAAGAACACCCATTCCGATCGATGCGAAATGGTCAAAAAGTTGAATCTAGAAAATTTAAAGAGCATTTTGTTTTTAAAGAAGCTAAAAAGTAAATGGGATCCGGATATATTCACACTAACATTGATATAGCTTTATTTACTAGTACCAGTTCGTAAGCAAATTAAAAAGTCGTGGCTTAATGCCACGACTTTTTATATTAATTCGTATTAATGCCTCTCGCTGCCCAAATGCGATCGATATCAGCAGCATGTTGTCCGCCATATAAAAGAGCATCCGCTTGCTTAATCGCTTTCGCTCCATCACTGAATTTAGAGTTTGGTGTTAATGACCAGTGTGATTGTAAAATGATTTTCGTTGCTACATCACGGCCAAAAGCTTGTGCCATTTCGTATTGACCTTGAGCCCAAATTTCACCATCATCATGCACTTCATTCGTTATATCTTTCGGATATACTTTATTCGTATCTAATCGGCGTAAGCATGTTGGATCTGAACTAGAATAAGCTGTCGCATCCCATTCTCCAACACATGCTTTACCATATCCTGTAGTCGATACTGCATCTTCATATGTAGCACCTAAGAAGTCGCCAAATCCTTCTCCCATCGCTCCACCTTCTGCTGAACTACCAAAGCCAGGAACTTGGTTATCTTGAATCGAATGCCCATATTCATGTGCGATAATACCAGCATCTTCTGCATCATCAACACCGCCAGTACCGAAAGTTAAAGCTTTTGTTGATGGAGAATAGAATGAGTTATCATCAGTTGTACCATTAACATTCACTTTTATCGAACGGTTATTAATATTTTTAAAACCTAGACTTTGAATGTAACGTTGCAATGTGTCGATATGATAGTACGACATAACATCTTCAAAGCTATCATTTGCGCGTGTATAGTTAAATTGTAAATTCGTAGATTTTGTTTTCGCTTTTGAAGAAATCGTTACATATTCTCCAATTAAAAATCCTGTTCCATCTAAACCTTTTAACGTAACAGTTTTCAGTTGGTTCGTTAGAGCTGTTGAATCTGCATCGTTATTATCTTTTAAGCCTACTTTACTACCGCTAGATACGACTGGGTTAGGTAAAAATACTTTTCCTGACCCTTCAGCTTTTCGGTTTATATCAACCTTTTTAATTAACTTTCCATTTTCTGCATCAATAAATGTTTCCCATGCACCAAATGGATTATTAGAATGGACTACAACTTTATATACTGGACGAGCAATTCCTTCTTCAACAATATATCCGAACTCTTTATCTGTAGGAGCCCATAAATTTTGCTCACTTGCTTCTCCAACATACGCCATTGATTTTTGTATTGCATCTTTTTCACTAATTTTTGTCGTTACTTCCTTCACACCTGTAACAGGCTGATAATCAGAGACAGCGAGTACTCCCTTTCCCTCTCCGTTAAGAGTAACTGTAATTTGTTTTGAGAATACAGGCGCACCGTTAACAACTTGTTGGAACCTAACATATGAAGCTACTGACGTTTCTGTTGTAGAAATATATTGCAAGTCTGAAAGGTCTGTTTTCAATCCATACTGCGCAGCATTTTCTTTTAAATATTCAATTGCTTTTTTCTGTGGCGAATAAGCTTCTAACTTTACTTGCTGTTGTTTTTCCAATGCCGAAACCGTAGAAATCGTCCCCATTACTAACGGTACAGTCATTGCCATTGCCACCATTTTTTTATTAAACATAGAACCACTCCCCCTAATAAAGTAGCTCAACCTTATCCCATTACCACTCGGCAATCATTCCCCACAAAATGGGGGGATAAAAATTGAATCTACGAGTAATTCTCTATGGACACTTCTATTACCTTTCCATTTAGGGTAAGTGAAATTTTCTCAATATTTATGTGTAAAGTGAACACAATATTTTAGAAATATATTTCTAAAGCAATTCCTTAACTCTTAAACTTTTTAAATGACTTTGTAAAAAACAGGCCATTTTTTTACCTAACGGTAGGTTGAAAAAAATATTAATGAATGATACGATTTATATAACCTTTTTTTAGGAGGCTTTATTATGAGCAAAAGTGCAGAAACACTCTCTTCAATTATGGAAGCAAGCTATCGACTGTTTGCCGGACATGGTATTACCAAAACGACTTATTCAATGATTGCTGAAGAAGTCGGAATTGCTAAACCGTCCATTTATTATTACTTTAAATCTAAAGATGCATTAATCGAATGTATTTTCACAGAATTATGTGCTGCGATGCAGTTTTCTTCCTTCTTCCATACAGAAGAGTTTACGAAAGAAAATTTTATTGAGAAATGCATTGAAATTGGATTCAAAATAATTGATGAACAGCAGAACGATCCTTATTTTAATCGTGTGTTGCAAGAATATGTATTACTATCTTCAAGAAATGATATGTACAAAGATCGATTACTAACTGTGCAAACAGAATATTTACAAGGATTTGAATCCCTCCTTACAAAAGCAAATGAGCTTCAATTAATTGAAAATAAAAATCTAGTTTCAAAAGCTCATATGTTAGCATTAGTGCTTGATAATGTCGGGAATTTTATGATGTTACATGTGGATATAGATTATAGACAAATATGGATGGAAGCTGTAAACAGTATTTTTGAAAGAAGGGATTGAATTGAATACTAAAAAACGAATTATCGGCTTAGACTTTGCTAGGGCCTTGGCGATGTTTGGTATGCTGCTTGTTAATTTTATGGTTATAACAGGTGCAGAAGGAAATGGTCCCCCATTTTTAATAACCTTCATGTCACTTTTTGAAGGTAGAGCTTCTGCCTTGTTTGTTATACTTGCTGGAATTGGCATATCTTTAATGACTAGATCCTCTGTTGCTAGAAATGAAAAAATAAAAATTTCTAATAGCCGAAAGATCATATGGAAACGGGCACTATTCTTATTTATTTTAGGATTACTTTTATACGTAATGGAGTGGACTGGGGATATATTACACTACTATGGTGTTTACCTTTTCGTTGCTGCCTTACTCATTACAGTCCGAAAAAAAGCATTACTCTTCTTATCTATTATTATCCTACTCTTGGCACAATCTCTTCAGCTTACTTTCAATGCTTTCGAAGGTTGGGGAGGCCCTACTCCATTTATAAACTATGTAGACTTCTGGACAGTTAACGGTTTTCTTCGCAATTTATTCTTTAATGGTTATCACCCTTTTTTCCCATGGTTTTCATTCTTCTTAATCGGTATGATAATTGGCAGATTAGATCTTCATAATAAAAAGATTAGAGATAGGTTGCTCTTGCTCGGTATTACATTCACCATACTGATAGAACTTTTATCAAAAGGGCTCACGTACTACTTCATTCCACACATTAGCAAAGCAACTGCTACATTTTTGTTTAATACAGGACCCATTTTACCAAATGTATTGTACATTTTATCTGCAACAGGATCTGCTATTGCTATATTAATACTTTGCCTCTATATCACTGAAAAATATGAAAATAATTGGTTTGTTACTTCCATTATACAAACAGGTCAATTAACATTAACTCATTATGTAAGTCATGTATTTATCGGGATTGGGACATTAATTCTATTCAATAGAATGGAACATCAAACACTACTTTTCGTTTTATTATTTGCTACTGTATTTTTCATTTTCAGTATTTTGTTTAGCGTATTATGGAGAAAGAAATTTTCTAGAGGACCTATCGAATGGATTATGAGGAAATTAGCTAGTTAATTTACCTCCATACGAAAAAGGAAGTTGGAATCATTCCAACTTCCTTTTTTCTTTAATTAGCTGCACTTAATTTAATTCTAAGTTTTGTTTCACCTAAAGAAAGTTCATCATCTTCGTTCGTTAAGTGACCAAATGTAAATTGTTTTACGAGTAAGTTTTCTTCCAATAAATCTTTATGGTTCGTTAACGTTCGTTGTAGTTCTTCTTCTGTATCGAGAATAACATCGACTCGTAAATTAACTGGTAAATTCAACTGTTTACGATATTCTTGAACCGCACGAATGAATTCACGCGCTACTCCTTCTTGTAACAATTCTTCCGTTACATTCGTATCTAACATAACCGTATATTGTCCGTTAGTCGTATTAGAGAATCCTGATTTTGCAACTTTCTCAACTAACACATCTTCAGCAGTTACAACTACTTTTTCTCCTGGTGTTGCTTCGTAAACTACTCTTTCTGTTGATACAAAGTTTTGTACTTCTTCTTGTGATAATTGTTTTAGCCAACCATTCACTGCATTCACATTTTTACCGAATTTCGGCCCCGCTGTTTTAAAATTGAGCTTCAATTGATATGATGTGTATTTTGTTTCATCGAGTTCAACATGGAACGCTTTTACATTTAACTCATCCATAACGATATCACGATAAGATTCCCAATCCATATCATTCTCGTTATGCTCAAGTAATACAAGTTCTGCTAGCGGCTGTTTTACTTTTAAAGAATGCTGATTACGGTTACTTCTTCCAAGTTCAACAACTTGTAAAACAGCATCCATTTCCGCTTCTAATTTCGGCTGAAGTAGTGATTCATTTACAACTGGATAATCAGCTAAATGAACGCTACTTCCTTCTAAATTAAGATGAATGTCTTCCGCGACAAACGGTGTGAATGGTGCAATTAATTTACTAATTGTTACAAGTACTTCATGAAGTGTCTCATACGCAGCAGCTTTTTCAGCGTTCATACCAGATTCCCAGAAACGATTACGTGAGCGTCTTACATACCAGTTACTCACTTCATCTACAAGTACTGCAATTTCACGAGCTGCATTCGTAAATTGATAATCATCAAGTGCTGTTCTCACTTTTTTCGTTGTACTATGCAATCTTGATAATACCCATTCGTCTAATTTCGTACGCTTTACATCATACGTTTCTTTCGGGTTATACTCATCTAAATTTGCATATAAAACGTAGAAGCTATACACATTGACTAATGTATCTACAAATTTAGATTTCGCTTCCAGTACGGTTCTTTCAGAAAAACGCTTCGCATTCCACGGAGCACTATCAACAAGTAAAGCCCATCTTAGCGCATCTGCACCAAACTTATCTACTAAATCAACTGGATCTAGTGCATTCCCTTTACTTTTAGACATTTTCTGACCTTCTTCATCTAAAACATGCCCTAGTGATAACACTCGTTTATACGGTACTTTTCCTGTATACAGTGCTGAGACTGCTAATAAACTATAAAACCAGCCGCGTGTTTGATCAATTCCTTCTGCAATAACATCAGCTGGAAACTGCTCTTCAAATAACTCTTTATTTTCAAATGGGTAATGATATTGTGCAAATGGCATGGAACCACTATCAAACCAAACATCAATTACTTCTGGTGTACGATTCATTGTGCCTCCGCATTTTTCGCAGCGGACTTGAACTTCATCTACATAAGGCTTATGCAATTCTAAATCTTCCGGTGTTTCTTTCGTACTATGCTTTCTTAATTCGGCAATGCTTTTCGGCGCAAACTGATGATCACAACTTTCACATTCCCACACGTTTAATGGCGTTCCCCAATATCTATTTCGGCTAATATTCCAGTCCACCATATTTTCTAAAAACTTACCAAATCGTCCATGTTTCATATGATCCGGATACCAAGTAACTGAATCATTATTTTGTAAAAATGTATCTTTAATTGCAGTTGTTCGGATTAACCAACTTTCTCCTGCATAATAAAGTAGTGGTGAATCACAACGCCAGCAATGTGGGTAGCTATGTTCATATTTTTCTTTATGATATAGCAAACCTTCTTTCGCTAAATAACGAACAATGTCAACGTCACAATCTTTTACAAATTTACCTTTCAAAAATGGTACCGCTTCTGTATACTCACCTTTTTCATCTACAACGTGCAAGAATGACAATCCTTCACTTTGAACAACTCTATAATCGTCCTCTCCATATGCTGGAGCAATATGAACAAGTCCTGTACCACTATCTGCCGTTACAAAATCTGCTGCGATAACGCGGTAACCATTTGTAACTTCTTTCATCGGAAATGGCGCTGTATAAGATGTGTTTAATAATTCTTCGCCTTTATGAACAGATAATACTTCATAGTTTTCTTTTAATACTTCTTGTACACGTTCTTTCGCAACAATGTATACATGACTTTCTTGTTTTGCTTTAACATATTCCATATTTGGATGTACAGCAAGCGCTACGTTTGCTGGAAGTGTCCAAGGCGTTGTTGTCCAACCTAAGAAATACTCATTTTCACTATCTTTCACTTTAAACTTCACAGTTGCACTTAAATCTTTTACTGTTTTATACCCTTGTGCAACCTCATGTGAGCTCAATGAGGTTTGGCAGCTTGGACAGTATGGTGAAACTCTATGTCCTTTATATAACAATCCTTTTTCATGGATTGTCCCCAAAATATGCCATACACTTTCAATATATGGATTCTTTAAAGTTACATATGGATCATCCATATCTACCCAATAACCAATACTTTCAGTGAATTCACGCCACTGCTTTTCATATGTGAAAACACTCTCTTTACACTTTTGAATAAATGGTTCAATGCCATATTCTTCGATCTCATGTTTACCAGAAATACCAAGTTGCTTCTCAACACCTAGTTCTACAGGTAAACCATGTGTATCCCATCCTGCTTTTCTTACTACTTTATAACCAGCCATCGTTTTATATCTTGCTACTAAATCTTTAATTGCCCGACCAAGTGCATGGCCGACGTGTGGTAAACCGTTCGCCGTTGGTGGTCCTTCATAAAACACAAACGATTGCGCGCCTTCTCGATTCTGAATTGATTGTTCAAAAATGCTTTGTTCGTTCCACTGCTTACGAATACGTGTTTCTCTCCCTACAGCTGACTCTTTAACATCTACTTTCTTCATCTACAATCACTCCTTTGAATGTTTTAAAAGCACACAAAAAACCCGTCCCTATGAAGTAGGGACGGGTTTACCCGCGTTACCACCCTAATTCTATTAGCTTTTTCACTAATAGCGCTTAGCAACGTACTATCATACGTGTTCTTTGTAACGGTAGACATCCGTCCGGGCTTACTCACTTTCAGCCTCGGCTCCTCGGAGATGATTTTCAAATAACGTCTGCCCACCGGCTTTCAGCAATATACCGGCTCTCTGGAGAACAGTTCACTATTTTACTCTTTCTCGTCTTCAGATTTGTATACTTTGTTAAAAGTTATTTTATGCCATTTGACAACTAATTGTCAACTAATTCAAAATATATCCTTATCTTTTCCCCTATTCTTATACAATTACTTTTCAAATTCTCGCAATGCTGCTAAATTTTCATCATCCTCAATAAGTTCAGCAAAGAATCCCAATTCATCCTCACGAAGGACAATTTCAAGCTCTTCCTTCGCCTCTTCATTTCTATTTAACTGTGCTAAATAACAAGCACGATCATATCTTGCTAACAAATCATTTGCATCCATTGTTAATACTTCATTTGCTATTTTTTCTGCCTTTACTGTTTGGCCGGCACCATGATATGAAGACGCTAAAGAAAGGAGAATTGCTGTTTCATTTGGATGATGTATAGAAGCATTTTCTAATACATGAATTGCCTCTTCAAACCTTTCTTGACTTTGATATATTTCTCCTAAAGCAAGAAATGCTCTACTTACGAACGGTGTTTGCTCCGTTAATTGTAAGGTAATCTTTTCTGCTTTTCTTTCTTCCCCTGCTTTAAAGAATACTTGTGCTTGCAGAAGAAGAGTATCATAATCATCTGGTAGTTCTCGAACCATTTGCTTCGTTAATTCCAAAGCATCTCTTAACATATCTTCTTCCTCACACTCAACGAAAAGATTTACAAGTTGCTTCGCTACTTCATAATCCCATCTATTTTCTAGTGACGTGTGCAAAATCTCTATTGCTTCTCTATTCATCTCTACATTCTCATAAAATAGCGCAAATCGCTGTGCTGCCATACTATTTTTCGGATTTAACTTTAAAGAGATTTCATATAAATCAATTATCATAGTAACCATTGAAATTTCTTTCGCACGATTTTTCATACGATAAAAAGCCCTCGTAATGATAGATCGTTTCGGCTGTTCATGCAGCTGGCGTTCAATCCATATTTCCGTAACCGCAGCTGCAGCATACATGAATGCTGTACTTCTTTCTGCTTTTTTCACCTTTAATGTATGAAGAAAATCTCGTATGTTAGACAATTTTTTATGTTGCTCTACTGCTTTTACATAAACATCAAATATACGTTCATTATCAAAATCTTTTTGTATTACTTTCATTGCAACTTCAATTGCTTTTACATTTCTTTTTTTCACTAATACTTTTGCATAATGATATAGTACTTCTATATGCTCACCATCTAATTGTAGCGCGTATTCAATCTGTGCTTGTTCTTTATCTATTTCATTCATCGCTCCGTACACATATGCAATCGCATCTAAACGCCATATTTCAGGTACTTCGTCCGCTAATTGTTCTAGTTCAATCAGCAATTCTTCCTGAAGGTTCATTTCTACTGAAAGCTGTGCCAAATATTCCATATTAATATGCAACGGCTCTTCTTTCATCGCCTGAACCATATGACTTTGTTCTTTAGAACGGTTTTCTTCTTTTTCGTATATTTCCGCAAGCTGTAAATGTACACCTACGAAATTCCCATCAAGCTCTAAACATGTTTCATACGCTTGTTTTGCTTCCGTCAATTGCCCTAATGCCATAAGTGTTTCACCAATTCGGTAATACGGTAATGCCGTTTCCTTTTGTTCTATCGCCTTATTATATCTTTTCATCGCTTGGCCATACTGTCCAATAGATTCATATAAAATACCTGCATAACAACCGTACTCACTTACTTCATTACTTTCTTTGTGTAACGTTCTTAAAAATGCTATACCTCGTTGTACAAATTCCGTTCCTTTAATTCGATTCACATATTCATCTAACGCACTTGCTACATTATAATCGCTTTTCTTTATACCATTTTCTAACTTAGATAGCGCTACTTTAAACCCTTCTTCATTTCCACCAAGTTCAAGTTCAGCATCCCATAAAACCATTCCTGCATTCATGAGGAAATCTTGGCTCTTTTCAATTTGCTTCTCAAGACCAAGAATGTATTCTTTTGCTTCCTTGTATTGTTCTCTTGCCATATACACTTGTGTAAGTCCGAAGTGAGAATAAACATCCTCATCGTTTTCTTCTAAAGCACGCTTATACAATACTTCTGCTTCTTCCAAGCTATCATTTTGAAAATGATAGTCCCCTAATTTTACGTAAAGAGGTGCTTTATCATCACAATTCTCAATACCATTTAATAAAATTTCTTTCGTACTTTTCTCATCCTTCAAATCAGATTCGTATATTTCTGAAAGTTTCGTATAAATGTA
Organism: Bacillus sp. 196mf; assembly: GCF_003217275.1. NCBI lineage: Bacteria > Bacillati > Bacillota > Bacilli > Caryophanales > Bacillaceae > Bacillus > Bacillus sp. 196mf. The sequence continues at coordinate 109,931 of NZ_QJTG01000002.1, read as the reverse complement.
AGATGCATTACTATCCAAATGAATCGCTACTTTAAGCCCTTTTATTGCTAAATATAATTTTCCTAGTTGATGTGCACATCTCGCTCGTTCATACCATACATGTGCTTCATATTTATACTCTTTTAACAAGTCATTAAAAATTTCATATGCTTCTTCATATCTTTCTAAATCTATTAATATTAAACCGTGATTCGTTAAAGTGAACCTTTCAGGACTGCGCTCTAACGCAACTTGAGAGTATTGCAATGCTTTTTCAGATTGATCAATATACATATAGGATAAAGCGAGAAAACTCCAAGCAATAGGCTGATCTGCGTCTAATTGTAACGATGAACGAAAGCTTGAAATCGCTTCTATATAACTTTCCTGCTCAAAAGCATATCTTCCATTTATCAAATGATATAATGCACGATTATTTTTCTTCTCAACGCTTGTCAGCATTTGCTCCGCTTTCTCTACTTCCTGAAGACGAATAAAACACTGTGCACCATGCAATTTAACAAAGTCCGAGTTCGGAAACTTTTCCATTAACTTATCGATACAATATAAAATAAATTCTTTATCTACTTCAACATCTAAGTGCTTTATCGTATATAGCCACGTATTTGGATTATCGCTCGTTTCTTTTAAAAATTGTACTAAGTTACTAATTCCCTCTTTGTCATGTTCATCTAAATGATCCGTAAGAGAAAAAATAGATTTAAAATAACGATTTTCTTCCTCACTTAGAAACGCTAGTTGCGCCTTCTTTTCTTTCGGAACAAACGTGATTGCTAAACAGCCTGTATAACGATATTTTTCTTGTAATTTACTATATTCTACAAGAACTGGTTCTATAAAGTTTGGATCTTGAACATAGAAAGCTTGCAATGTATCATCATATCCAGATAGAACTTGTACATGTGAAGCATGCTCAATATCTATACTTAATAAAACAGGAATTCCTTCATCAATCAGTCTCTTATAATTCTCTTCATTCCCTTTAAAATAACGATATTCATAACCTAATTCTTCCAAATAAGAAACAGTATCTGAAAACTTCGATCCTGTCATATCAAAAATAAACTCTGCTATTTCATCTTGTGTACGTGTCTCTCCCCATATACGCAACATCATCTCTAAACTTGTCGGAACACAATAATTATCCTTTTGTACAATAGGAACTATCGGCAAGTGAACCTTTTTTCCATCCGGATTTTTTTCTAAATTATGATATAAAGATTCTTTTAAACTCTTTTCTTCTTTTAATAGCTTTTGTAAATCTGCAAATTTATTCATTTTGTACAGCGCTTCTGCACGTAAATGTACAAAGTAAGTGTTATAAGCATGATATGGCAGCTGAGTATTTATGTTATCTATTACCGCTAACATCTCTTCATATTGCTCTAAATCTAATAAATACTTTACCTTCTCAAAATGAAAATATGGTACTTGTGGGAACTTTACAATCGCATCATTAATTAACTGTATCGCACGTTTTTGTTCTCCTTTATTTGCATACAATTGTGATAATAAATAGGTAGATAACTCTTCACAATCTTCATGCTGCATGCCAGCAATAAATTGTTCTTCCGCTTTCTCCCATTCGCCTGTATGCATATAAACGTAGCCCCATTTATCAAACACTACGCGCGTACTATATTCCTCTGCTTTTTGCATATACATTAGCGCTTCTTCATTTCTTTTCATTTCTAAAAGACATCGTACTAATGTAAAATATGTTTTCGCTAAAAAATCTGCATCTATTTCTTCTTTACTTAACTCTTCTAAAGAAGATTTTAACAACTGCTCTGCTTCAAGAATTTTCCGCTCATCAATTAACTCATCACAATATAAAGAGAGCGTTCTCATATTTGGGAATTTTTTATAAGCGTAACGAATGAGGAATGAACTGTATTGGTGCATAAGCCCTTCATCAGTAAGGCGAATTAATATATCGAACTCCTTATGCGAAGTAATATTGGCAAGCCAATTCTTCACATAGGATAAAGTATTCGTTTCTTTTATATATGCAATTTCATTATTTATTTCCTGTAATCCATCTACAAATCTCTTGTCTTTTAAACAAGTTTCTAACTGCTTAAAATCTAGCATGCATTCACCTCGAATTTATATTTATACTGCTACTTGCTTAGATTTTACACACCATATAGTATGTATTCAACTAAAATCTCTTATAATGGATGGTATTAATTAATATTATTCAAATTTATAACAAAATATAGTAAAAATGATTGTTTTTCTCCGTATTTTGTTTAATTATATGGAATAACGTAACATGCGGTTTTAATCTTGTAGAAGCTGAAATTAGTACATAAAATTATATCAGCGATAATTCAAATATATCGGCGATTTTCAAATTATATCGACATTAAACGACGATCCTTATATATCATGACTTTTAACATACTATGTCACCAAATGTAATTTTCATATTCGGAGCGTATACTAAAGAAGAATGCACATGAAATATTTTAAAAAATCGCAGTTCAGCTTCATATTGAGCTAGCGCATCATCATATGTTAATCCTCTAGCCATTAAACGTTCTACAAATTGTTGCTTATCACCCGGATCACCTGCAATCCCCTCTTCTTTTAATGATTGATACAAATCGTTTTTATCATTGTGATGCATATTTGAATCTAAAAAGTTCACTTTATCGCTTACTCTACATTCAATATTTTTCACACCTAATTCACTTAAATATATTGGTATTTTCATACCAATATTTCCATCTTTTCCACTCCTCTGCGTGTCACTTTCAAATAAATTCTGCAAAATGCCTAGCTGGATAATTTCCGATTGGTTCTCTCCATCCAAAGTGTATGAAGACATATTTGATATCCAATGTGGTTCAAAACAGATTATTTTCCCGCCACTTTTAACTGAATGAATCATTTTTTGTAGCATCGTTTTTGGTGAACTCATATGTAATAAGAAGGCATGACAAATTGCTATATCGTATGTATCGTTCAATTCAATTTCTATAGCATCTCCCTCCAGAAATTCTGACTCGTACGGAAGTGAACGAAACAACTCTCTCGCTTCAGCTAATAATGTTTCTCCACTATCAATGCCTGTATACTTTGATCCTTCTGGAAGTAAAGGCATTAATAATAAGCCTAAATAACCATATCCACAACCATAATCAACAACATGGACTGGCTCAGAAATCTTCCAAACTGAATTCACTAGAAAACTTACATAATCGCTATTGTAATATAAATCTCTCGTATTTTTTAAATACGCTAGTTTACTGTTCCAATCGTATGTTTCCAACCTCTAACGCCTCCTTTTATATACACCCCTTACAATTCTCCATTTAACAAAACATTCCTACATTTTTAACAATTACCCAAGAAATTGGTTTTAATAAGGTGAGATTACTGCTTACATGACTCCTATACCAAATAAAAAGGCATACATATCTGTAATGATACATACACCTTTTATGCTACATCTCCTCAGGAGCCTCCACCCCAAGTAAACGTAATCCTTCTTTTAATACAACCGTCACAGCATAAACCAATGCGAGTCTGCTGTCTTTTTCTTCACTCTCTTCTAATATACGAACATTACCGTAATATTTATTGAACGATTGTGCTACATCTAATACATATTTCGAAATAATCGATGGCTCATTTTTATTGAAAGCTGCTTCAATTACTTGTGGGAATTTGTTTAGTAATTTTACGACACTCCAGCTATGATCGTCTTTTAAAGCAAACGTACATGTTTCAAATTCTACACTTTCTTTTCTTAAAATAGAGCAAGCACGTGCATGTGTGTACTGTACGTAAAGGCCTGTTTCTCCTTCAAATTTCAGCATGTTTTCTAATGAGAATTCAATATTGTGCATACGCTCATTTTTTAAATCGTGGAAGATGATTGCACCAACACCGACTTGCTTTGCTACTACTTCTTTTTGTTTTAAGTTTGGATTTTTCTCTTCAATATTTTGTTTTGCAAGTTCGATTGCTTCTTCGAGTACTTCTTCAAGTAAAATAACTCTTCCTTTACGTGTCGACATTTTCTTACCATCTTTTAAAATGAAGCCAAACGGTACGTGTTCCATACCATCAACCCAAGTATAGCCAAGTTTTTTTAATACGGTGAAAAATTGATTGAAATGTAAGCTTTGTTCTGGACCAACAACATATAGCGCTTTATCAAACCCATAAGTGTTTTGACGATATAAAGCTGCCGTTAAGTCACGCGTTGCATAAATCGTCGCACCATCTGATTTCCTAATTAAGCAAGGCGGCATTCCTTCTTCTTCTAAATTAACGACTAATGCACCTTCTGATTCTTCAAGCAACTCATGTTCTTCTAAAATCCCAATAAAATCTTCCATTAAATTATTATAAAATGCTTCTCCCTGAAAATTAGTAAATTCTACGCCGAGAAGTTCATAAATGCGCGAAAATTCTTTAAGGGACTCATGACGGAACCAATTCCAAAGCTCTACCGCTTCTTCGTCACCTTCTTCTAATTTCTTAAACCAAGCACGTCCTTCTTCTTCTAGTTCTTCGTCGTCTTTTACCTCTTCATGGAATTGGACATATAACTTAAATAGCTCACGTATTGGATCTTCTTTAACTACTGCTTCATTTCCCCATTTTTTATAAGCCGTAATTAACTTTCCAAACTGTGTTCCCCAATCTCCTATATAATTAATCCCTACAACTTCATAGCCACATTTTTCAGCGATATGTTTCAGCGAATTTCCTATCATTGTAGAACGTAAATGCCCCATCGAAAAAGGTTTCGCGATATTAGGAGAGGAATAATCAATTACTACTGTTTTTTCACAGCCAAAGTGGTTTTGACCGAACTCTTCTTTCTCCGCTAAAACTGTTTTTAATACTGCATCACTTACAGTTTCACGATTGAAAAATACATTTACATACGGACCAACGGCTTCTACTTTCGTAAAAAACGGATCATTTAATTTCTCAGCAACTTCCTTTGCGATAAGAGCTGGTGCTTTTTTATATTGCTTCGCTAATGAAAAACATGGGAACGCTGCATCTCCAAATTCATCTTGTTTCGGTGTTTCAATTAAATCTAAAATTTGTTTTTGCGTTAATTCATTCGTGAAAATATTAGATAAACTTTCCGCAAACTGCATTTTATAATCCATGATACAACCTCCTTATTTTTTAAAACACAAAAAACTCGTCTCTAAAAAAGAGACGAGTTTTAACCCGTGGTACCACCCTTGTTGTTCGTTACGAACCACTTTCCCGTTTATAACGAGGACAGGGGGGCCTCGGCTTTCTCTACTATTCGTTCAAGAAGCATCTCCGAAGTGCGCTTCATCTTTTTCTTCCGTACTAGGCTCACACCATCCCTAGCTCGCTTTCCTTCTAAAAAAGACTACTCTCTTCATCACAGACAGTATATTTAATTAATTATTGCTTATTATACATCTTTTCAAACAATTAGCAAGGGTCAATTACACCAAAATGAAACTTAGCACTTTTTCTTTTGTATACATAAAAATTGTGTTTTTCAAATCTAGAACTACGAAAATGATCTTTTAAAACAACACGTTTTCTCGCCACTCGTTTTGCCTCCGCAATTGTTTCGTCAGTAATATCATGATACAAAGCGAAGTGTTTTAATCCTTTAATTCCATCGGATTCTATGACAGTTTCTTCAAACATCGGATCAAGGTAAACGACATCATAACTATTGTCTTCACATTGCGCTAAAAATGAAAAATGCTCCGTTTGCTTTACTTGGATTCTTTGCATTGCTTCATCGATTTCAGAAACAGATGAAGACCATGTTTTCAAACCATTTTCCATAATATAAGCCATATATTCATTGCCTTCAAGTCCTGTTACTGTTCCACTTTCACCAACAACATAACTAGCTACAACACTATCTGATGCCATACCAAGCGTACAATCTAACACTCTCATTCCGCTCTCTAATTTAGCAGCTTGTACAAACGGATCGTGCTCTCCACGCATTAACCTTTTCACACGAAACATCGCTGAGTTCGGATGAAAGAAAAATGATTCTTCCGTACCTTTCGGATAAATAGCTAATCGGTTCTTTCCTACGACAAGTACATCTTGTTCATACTGTTCATGCAGCTTATGTACTGGTATGTCATTACGTTTAACGAAAGAAGCATTTAATTCTGCTGCTACCTTGTTTGCATAATCTGTCATTTCTTTGTTCGTTCTTCCTGCTGTTGTTACTATCATTCTTTCACCTCTATATAAAGAAAAGAGGGAGATTTACTCTCCCCCTTCTTTTAGCAATTCTTTTCGAAAGCTTGCTCTAAGTTCGTAATAATTTCGTCCATAGTTGCACCTTCAATTTCATGACGGTGAATGAAGTGAACAACTTCTTTTCCTTTTAATAATGCCATAGATGGTGAAGATGGAGGAATTTCTCCGAAGTATTCACGCATTTTTGCAGTAGCATCTTTATCTTGACCTGCGAATACAGTTACAAGATGATCAGGTTGTTTTTCAGCACGAACAACCGCTTGACCTGCTGATGGACGTGCTAAACCAGCTGCACAACCACAAACAGAGTTTACAACTACTAAAGTTGTACCTGATGTATTTTCCATAAATTCTGTTACAGCTTCTTCTGTAGTTAACTCTTCAAACCCAGAACGCACTAACTCTTGGCGCATTGGGATTACCATTTGGCGCATGTATTCTTCATAAGCATTTGACATCTTGTAATCTCTCCTTCAACTTTCATTCCAAATTCATCATATCACGCTCTATTAATAGGTGCAAAAGAAAGATAACGATGATTTCATTTTTTTGTAGGGATTTCACAAACCCCACCGCGGCAATGTCCCACTGGAACAAGTTTTCTATTATTAGCGATATAATCGTATACTTTACTTCCAAAACCAAGTACGATGGATAGCTTTATAAAAGGAACGGCAAACCAATAAGATGGAACGGCCTTTGCTAATACATCTATGCTCTGAATGCCGTCATACCACTTATTATTTTTAAAAATATACAGTCTTTGTTCCATCTTACTTTGTAGTTCTTGAGAAAGCTTATATTTCTCAACTACATCTTCATTTCGAAATGAAACAAATTTCATCTTACCCTTTTTATCTAATTTTTTCGTACGTTCTGCAACGGCCGTACACATCGGACACCAACTATCATAGAAAACAATCATACATTATTCCCCTTTACGAGACTCCGTCATTTGTTTCCATACAGAACCTTTTGCTACTTCTCCGCCTTCAATACGCTCTAATGCTAGACGTGCTTGCATCGCTACTTCAAACTCTGGATCATCTTGCGCTGCTTTTAATGCTGGAATCGCACTTTCATCTCCAAGTTCAAATAAGAACATCGCTGCACGCCAGCGTACTAATTTACTTGGATCTTTCAGAGATTTAATCATAACGAACATCGCTGCCGGATCACCTACATCTGATAAACAATCTCCTGCAGTACGACGAACACTTACAGAGCGATCTAACAACGCTTTATATAATAACGGTAATACTTCATCACCTTTTACCATACCTAAATACGCTGTTGCTAAACGGCGTATTGAAACTTTTTCATCATCTAACGCCATCTTCAACACTGGAATATCTTCTTCAGTAGGATCCATTTGTTCTAATGCTGCAAAACGGTTTTTCCAGTCAGAATCTTTCATCATCTCTTCTGTTACTTTATATGGCTCACGCTTTTGAATCGTTACTTCAACAGCACCTGCTTGATTTAATAATTCTTTAACCGTTTCATTTACACGTTCTTCTGAATAAGCAGCAACAATCTCTTCTACTACTTCTTTCCCGATTTCTTCAAAATTACCGTAACGTGTACTTTGTTCTACCCATTTACGCTCTTTTACAACGTTTGGTGCAGACATTTGTACTTTCATAATTGATTCTTTGAAACGATCTGGTAAGCCAACGCGTTCTTCCGATGTTCCATCTGTTAACTTTACTTGCATTGGAATTGTAAAGAACATTTGAACAAACACTTTCACTTCTCCAAAATGAGACAGTTGTTGTTCTTCACTTTCTTCCACTACTTCTTCGCCAAAAACAGCACGAACTTGTTGTAATAATACTTTCCAGTCATACTTTGCATTTCGCTCGACTGCTAAAAAGTCAGCTACATGATACACACCTTTAATGCCTTCAATTTTCAAAATTTCTTGCACTTGCATTGGTGCTTGTTCTTTATTTTCATTTGTATAATTATTACGCGCTCCTGATGGTAATACTTCATTCAAAATAACTTTCATTGTATTTGGACTTGGCGTCGGTTCAATTGCTTTAATCTTCACGTAAAAAACTCTCCTTTATTGCGTGTTCTTAGCTGTATTGTAACATGTTATCACTCTATACTCCTACTCGGATGCTTAATTTTACTACTTTCTTCCCATTACCATACTATTTCATTCTTTTTACATTTCAAATTAGGAATGAGGTTTTAAAAGCTTTCGTTTCCGATGCTTTTTATTTTTTATCCATTTCTTGAGGTACCGCCAGTATTAAAAAAAACACACGCTAAGCAAAAAAATATAATAAGCTGTCCATATAGACAGCTTATTTACATATTTTTCGTTCTCGGAAGTTGATCTTGTAGCGCTCTTTCTCGTAATTCACTATGTTTTCCAAAGAAAATATTGAAAGACAAGGCGATGAATACATTTGCAAAATGACAAAACTGTAAGAATACACGAGTATTTGTAAGAAAGTTCGATGTTTTCCTTTTTCTTTTTTTATTATAGTGAAAAAGAAGAACGAAATATTCTCTTATGTAGGAAAGGAAGATAATAATGATTGATTTATTAAATAAATGGATGTTAGAAAGTACAGGAAATTTCAATATCGTTGTAGGACTTACAGCACTTCTATTTTTGGGTTCAGTAATTACACTTATTATTATTTACAAAAAAATTGGTAAACCAGATGAAAGAACAACTCCTATTTATTTTAAAATTATTTCTTGTATGTTTACTACTCAAATTCTAATGAATTGCATATTTATTTCTTTAGTTGGTAAAGATATTGAGAATTTCCGTCAAATCTTTATATTATTTGAAGCCTTTGTATTCTTCGTTGGAGCTATTTATTCGTTTAAATTATATAGACAAGAATTTAAATAATTCACTTGCAAGAAACAATAAAAAGGGGGATTCCTTACTCTCAGAAAGGATCCCCTTTTTTATTTTCTATCACTCGATTCTTCTTTTTATACATTCCTATCCTGGCATGGGTTTTACGGTTCTCGATTGTTACTGGATTAGCCGAAAAACGTAATAAAATTTTGTATACTCTTTACTTGTTTTCCAAAAAAAGCTGGCGGTACTCCTTCTTTAAGTTTATTAAAATACTTTCCACAATTTTTTCCGTAGCTATTACTTAAAATCACCTTTTATTACGATGCCCCCTCCCGCCTTCTCTCCAAAAAGGTAATACTCTCAATCACAACTTCAGTTCTATATATTCTCTTGCCTTGTTCATCATCGTAATTACTCGTCTGAATACGCCCTGTAATCCCAACAAGTGATCCCTTCTTACAATATTCAGTTACATTCTCAGCCGATTTTCGCCAAACGACACAATTAATAAAATCGACTTGTTGTTCACCTAAACTATTTCGAAATCCTCTATTCACCGCAATACATATTCTTGCATAAGCAACGCCTTGTTTTGTGTAGTATAATTCTGGCTCCTTTGTCAATCTACCGATTAATACAACTCGATTCATCATAAGTTATACCACCTCACATATTTTTCTTCATTGTAAGGAGAAGTATTTGAATAGTAAAAAGCACAAAATGATATATCCGTAAGTAAAAAGTTTTATTTTAGACCTTACAAAACAAAAAAAGAAACCATACATAGTTCAAACATGTATGGTTTCAAAATTTATTACACTTCAGTACAAGATATGTAATATCCTCCGCGAGCCATCTTTATTTCAGCACGGTACATTACATTTTCTAAGTAAAAAGTAATCGGTTTAACTTTACTCTCAAATTTTAGTCTTTCATTGCATTCAGTTGCATATCCTTCAATCGCTGAAGTAATAACTTCAGATGATGGATACGTTAAAGCTTCATCTAGTTCTATGAAAAAACTTTTAGAAAATAGTTTTTTCATAATCCCCTTCTTCTCTTTCATCATATTCCATCTCCTTCAATTCAAGTTGATAACATCCATATTATGCCATACGTTCAATATATCTTTGAAAATAAAAAAAACCTGCATTTTTCATGCAGGTTTTTTTATTAGTCATTTTTCGTAAAGTAAGAAACGAAACGAAGAATTTCTAAGTATAACCAAACTAATGTAAGCATTAGTCCCATTGCAGTGTACCACTCCATATATTTCGGAGCTTGACTACGTACACCATTTTCGATTAAATCGAAATCTAGTAATAAGTTTAATGCAGCAACTACAATAACAACTGCACTAATAATAATACCGATTGTACCACCTTGGTGAATGTATGGAACAGTTACACCAAACATATTTAGTAGGAATACGACTAAATACATAACCATAATTCCGAGTGTTGCTGCCATAACGCCTGTACGGAATTTATCCGTTACTTTTACTACGCGTGTTGCATATAACACTAACATTGCAAATAGAATTGAGATTGTTAGTAATACAGCATTTAAAACGATAGAATCGCCAAATTTCATTGTATAAACTGCTGAAATACTTCCTAACACAACCCCTTCTACCGCCGCATAGATTGGTGCACCAAAAGGTGAAATACGCGGGAAGAACATAGACGCAAATGCGATGATTGCCGCAACGATTAAAGCACCAATTAATACTGGCATCTTCATCGTCCCCTGCATCATCTGTATGTATGAATAGACAGACGTTGCAAGTAGCAAGATAAGCATAATGAACGTTTTGCCTACTGTTCCGCCAATCGTCATCGCAGAAGCGCTTGCTCCCTCTTTACGGAATGCCTCTTTTTTCAACATTGGATTAGATGTTCTCATTTTTTCCCTCCTAAAATAGGTTCTACCAATAGTGTAAAGTTTTTCTCTTTACTTTTCAATATATGCAGCTTGTTTTTATTTTAATCCTTCAACGATGTCTGATAGTTCACTCCATCTTTCCATCTTTTTTTCTAGCTCTTCTTCTGTTTTCTGCTGTGCTTCAGATAATTCTTGTGCCTTTGTGAAGTCAGATCCAACTTTCGCAAGTTCTTCTCCAATTGACTCAATTTTTTCTTCAAGTTCGGCAATTGTATCTTCAATCGTTTCCCATTCACGCTGCTCATTGTATGAAAGTTTACGTTTACGTTGTTGTTTTGGAGCTTCTTCTACTACTTTTTTCTCTTTTTGAACTTCCGCTTTCTCCATAAGTTCTCTCGTTTTTTCCATTTCTAAATAATCTGTATAACTACCTAGGAACTCACGCACTTCGCCTCCGCCAGTAAAGATGAACAGTTCATCTACTACTTTATCTAAGAAGTAACGGTCATGCGATACAGTTAAAACGACACCTGGGAAATCTTCTAAATAATCTTCTAGTACTGTTAATGTTTGTGTATCTAGATCATTCGTAGGTTCATCAAGTAAAAGTACGTTTGGTTCTCCCATTAAAATACGTAATAAATATAAACGTCTTCTTTCACCACCAGATAGTTTACCAAGCGGTGTACCATGTGAATGAGTCGGGAATAAGAAACGTTCTAACATTTGAGATGCACCAATTACTTTTCCATCTGTTGTATGAATAACTTCTGCAATCTCTTTAATGTATTCAATCATACGCTGATTTAAATTCATCTCTTCATTTTCTTGCGTATAATAAGCAACTTTTACAGTTTGCCCAACTTCAATTTCACCACTATCAGGAGATAACTTACCTGCAAGCATATTTAATAGCGAAGATTTCCCGCTTCCATTCGCTCCAATAATTCCGATGCGATCGCCTGGTTTCACGATATGATTAAAGTTGTTTAATACCGTTTTATCACCAAATTTTTTCGTCACATCTTTTAACTCAAGTACTTTTTTCCCAAGACGGCTACCGCTAAGTGCAATATCAACTGACTGTTTTGCAGCTGGCCCTTCTTGGCCCTTTAGCTCATCAAATCGTTGAATACGTGCCTTTTGCTTTGTTGAACGGGCTTTTGCACCGCGGCGGATCCATGCTAGTTCGCGGCGATATAAGTTTTGACGTTTTGATTCTTGCGCAATTTCTTGTTCTTCACGAAGTGCTTTCGCTTCTAAAAACGTACTGTAATTCCCTTCATAACTATACAGTTTCCCATTATCTAATTCGAAAATACGATTCGTCACACGATCTAAGAAATAACGATCATGGGTTACAAGTAATACTGCGCCATTATATCGAGCTAAATATTCCTCTAACCATTCCACTGTCTCATGATCAAGATGGTTCGTAGGCTCATCTAAAATTAATAGATCCGGTGTTTCAATAAAACATTGCGCCATCGCAATACGTTTTTTCTGTCCACCAGATAAATTTCCAACAGTTGCAGTGAAGTCCGTAATTCCTAATTTCGTTAAAAGAGATTTCGCATTTGCATTTGCTTCCCATGCACTCATTGCATCCATACGTTGCTGCACTGCAAATAATTGTTCCTGTACTTTTTCATTACTTGGATCTTTTTCGATATGTAATAGCGCCTTTTCATACTCACGAAGAAGACGAATTAAAGGAGTATCACCATGGAAGACTTGCTCTAGCACTGTTAGTTGTTCATCAAACTCTGGTTGCTGTGATAAATAACTAATTGTATACCCACGAGAATGAGTCATATCACCTGTATCAGGAATTTCTGCCCCTGCAATAATTTTTAATAACGTCGATTTACCAGTTCCGTTTACACCGATAATTCCGGCACGGTGTCCTTCTGCAATACTAAATGATAATCCATCAAATAACGGTTTTTCTCCATATGATTTTGATAAGTTTTCCACAGTTAACATTTTCATATTTGTGCATTCCACTCTTTCATAAATTGTTCAATAAACTGTTCCATATAACGATGACGAACTTCCGCCTCTTGTTTTGCTGCGTTCGTGTTCATTAAGTCTTTTAATTTCAAAAGTTTTTCATAAAAATGATTTAAAGATGGATCGTTATTTTTTCTATATTCATCTTTCGTCATCACTTCACGCGGAGTAATAGTTGGATCATACATTAATCTCCCTTTCGCTCCACCATACGCAAATGTGCGAGCTATTCCAATTGCTCCAAGGGCGTCTAAGCGATCCGCATCTTGAACAAGCTTCCCTTCAAGTGAATCCACTTTACCGCCATGACCACCTTTATAAGACATATTGGCGATGATATGAAGAACATGTTTACTTTCCTCTTCTTCCACATGTAACTCTTCTAACCAATCAGAAACTTTTTTCATTCCTTCTTCTTCACTTTCATTTAACTTCTCATCTGCCACATCGTGAAGTAATGCTGCCATTTCAATTATAAAACGATTTCCCCCTTCTTGCTCGGATAAAGAAATCGCCAGTTTATGTACGCGTTCAATATGATACCAATCATGCCCACTCGCATCTTTTTCTAAAATATGTTTTACAAAAGTAATTGTTTTTTGAATCTTTTCTTGTTTTGTCATTTTATCTTCACCCAGTTACTTATTGTAACACGCCCGCATTTTTTCATCACATATTTTCTTGTCCGCCCATACACTGAGTGGTAAGCATCATCATGAAGGAGGAATAAATATGTTCTATAATAATCAACCGCCTTATCCAAGGCAACCATTTTACCCTCAACAACAAGAACAAAGATACACAGAACAATACGAAGAACAAGAGTTACAACAGCAAGAACAACAATATGACGAAAACCCATATGCAACAACGCAAAATCAAGAAACTGAATTTCAACAAAATCCATATGAAACACGTCCAAATTATGAATATCCTCAAAATCCATATGCGGTACCACAAAACCAAGAACAACCATATCAGCAAAATCCATATGCAGCACCACAAAACCAAGAACAACCATATCAACAAAATCCATATGCAGCACCACAAAACCCATACACAACTCAACCACAACAACCGCAATACCAACAACAAATGTATCAACCAAACTACGACGCACGTGTCTCACCACCTAAACCACCAACAATAGATCCAACGCAGCCACAAATTTTACCGCCAGGACCAACATTAGACATTACACAACCACAAATCTTACCACCTGGACCAATTACTGAACCAACACAACAACAAATTCAACAAGTTGTCGGTACACAGTTTTTACCTTTCAAGAAACCCGTACTAGATTTCGTAAAACCATGGGTAGATTACGGTTTAAATGAAGCAAAACATACATCACACGAACACGCATTAACAGAAGTTGCTGCGATTATGTTTTTAGTTGGTAAAGGCTTCAATCCGACGATTGCTCATTATATCGTAGAATCTTGGGAGAAGAATGAACAGTTTTAGGGTTGTTTATTTTATGTTCAGAAAAACTATAAAAGCGTCGCAAATGCCTGTTATACAAGCATTTGCAACGCTTTTTATTTGTTATATTATATTCTACTTCAAAAGGGTATTTCATATTTTTTCACATGTTTTTATATTATTTGTGAGCAAATAATAACCTTTTAATTAAACTGTATTAGATCCCCTTGATAAATAAACATTCCCCTTCCATTTGTTGAACTTGTGTTCTAAAAATATACTTTCATATTATATAGTTTCATTTCGTTTCATAGGTCTTATTAAATACGTCTTTATTTGATAAGGTTTTTCTACGATATCACTACTTATTATTAATTCGTGGCTGTTTTTATTCTTGATATTAAGACTGTTTTTATGAGCATTTCGTATAAGTATGATGTAACTGATTAAAGCTATTTTCAAAGACGACATATCGGCGATACTTTATGTCTATTTCTTATAGGTGTTAGCAAGTTCGTTTGCAAACTTGTTAGCACTTTTTTATATTTCTTCTATAAATAAATGCCCCTTAATATAATCTAAATTTTATATATTTACTTTTCTTCTATTTATCTTATAATCTTAATTGGGAGAGGGAGGAAAATATATATATGTCTAAAAATGCAAATGTACTATTAAGTCAAATCAAGATAGTAATTGAAATTACAAAAAATAAACAAAAAGAAAAAGAAGATCCATTCTATGAAGATTTACTAAAACGATTAAATCGTTTAGCTAATTATCTGCAAAGTAACGATTATACTAATGACGGATTAGAATCTCGTCGAATTAAAGGCGCAGTGAGAGCCTATACTGATACCGGTCTCGTAAAAAGCTTTGACGACCCTCTACTTATTGAATTAGATAAATTAGAGACTATGCTAAATGAAAATTAACAATTCCTTTCAAAGTATATTAATTGTAAATAAATAAAAATAGACCACCTATTACAGGTGGTCTATTAGAATCTTGGGAAAAGAATGAGCAGTTTTAAGGGTGTTTATTTTTAAGTATCTAGAACACTCGCTAAGTTTAAGGAGAACTTAACAGACATGCGTCCGGCATAATGCCATGTCCACACCCAAGGATCGGTTACATAAAATAACGTATCTAACATCGGAAGTCTATTGGTCTTTCCCCCTTATAGTAACACTCTCTTCTACTAAGACCTTTTCTTTCTAGGGCCTACAATTAATTTAATCGCTGTTCTTTCTTCATTATTGATAGAAATCTCTTGAAACGCCGGAACAAAAGCTAAGTCAATACCACTTGGAGCGACGAACCCTCTCGCAATCGCAATTGCTTTAATCGCTTGATTTATAGCTCCAGCCCCAATCGCTTGAATTTCCACATTACCACTTGTTCTTAGTACACCCGCTATTGCACCCGCGACTGAATTTGGGCTTGATTTTGAAGATACCTTTAATATATTTTCCATGTAAGTTGCTCCCTCTATTATTTAATCTCTCTTTCGTTACAATTTTAAATATTTTAGCGTATCTTTAATTACTATTCACACCAAAAACAAACGATGCTTCATATGTACATTTATTCTATATTTTCTGACTTCTTCCTGCCCAGCTACACAAATAAAATAAAAAAATAAACTAAATAATCTAATATACATACGATTAAATATCATAACTTCACCAAACGATAACATCCATACAGCAAAAGATAATATTGCTGTTTGTCAGACGAAATTAATATAGTAAAATGAAACTTTACTCAGTGGGGGTTTTGTTCATCCCCCAACTAACTTCTTTGCTTTCACTGAATTTTGAGGTGGGGTCTTACCGCTCGGAAAATAGCGGGATAAACGTTTCCTCGTTACTTTAATCCATTTAGAAATCCCATTCATTTTTCTATCAAATTATGAACCTTATCATCTTCAAAAAGTATTACAGGTAATACCCCAATACTATATTTCATCATTTGAGCACTTTATATTCCAAATCTATCTCCTTTTATAGTACAAGCATACACGCCAATTGTGATTCATTTTCATAAACTATTATGTGTTTTACATTTATTAAGAATAGGAGGTAATATATTGGGTTCATACTATCATTCTTCAAACTCGTATAAAAAATGCTCATGTAAATCTTCTTCCAGTTCAAATAAAAAATGTTCATGTGACCATTCACATAAACGAAGCTGTCCTGCATACGGAACTTTTTGGCAAACTGAATTTATAACTGTTCCTTTTGGCAACCCTTTTCCATTTAATCACGTTGGACCTTTAGCAGGAGGCGTTTCCTTACTAAACTCTACTACTATACAATTTAGACAAGCTGGTGATTATAGAGTTTCGTTCATTTCCAGTATTAATACTACTTTAAATCCTGTATTTCCACATATCCCAGTCATAACTATATTTTTAAATAACAATCCACTTGCTAATAGTCAAGGTGACTTCGCTATTCAAATGAATACTTCATCAAATAACGAATGTCTTCAACTCGTTGGCGAAACGATTGTTACAGTGCCAGCTAATTCAACTCTTCAACTTAGAAATAATAGTGGCTTTAATCGTCAAAGTATTGTAACTTGTGACAATGGTATAAATTCAGTCGAATTAACAGTTACAAAACTAAGTTAATATTATTTCTTCACATTCAGATGCTATTTCAGCATCTTTTTTTATTGAATAACAGTTTTCTTCGACTTTTATTATCTCTCATCACGCAAAAAAAGTGCAGAATTCTTTCTAACTCAAGATTTCTGCACTTTTATATTATGCTTATTTATTCTTCCTTATTTCTCTACATAAACCGACTTAACAATCGTACGATTATATGGTTTTCCTTCTTTATTCATCCCTTTTATATCCATCGTAACGTTATATACTCCCGGTTGTTTTATATCTTTCAAAGCACCTGTAAATGTATTCGTATTAACATTTTGTAATTCATTAAATTCAGAGACTAACTTACCTTCTTTATTAACGACTCTTACTGTTATGGAAAGATCCCCTTTCATTTCAGGTGCCAATGGTGATTTTTTCAGTTTATACTCAGGGTTTTTTACTTTAACCTTTGTAGGCATTTGAAGAACAAATGGCGCGTCATTCTTGTAATCGCTTACAACTAAATATGCATCTTTCGACTGCTTCGCCATCATTTTGATTTTCCATTCGCCTACTTCCAATTTATCAAACTTGAATGTTCTAATTGTCGCCCCATTAAAGAAAGATTCGCCTTCACCAGTAGTTATAGCGCTATCTTTGTTTGCATAGATTTTTCCTTTTGGAGATACCATTTGTACTTCTACATCAGAAGAAGCAGTTAGTACAGAAACTATTCCTTCAGCCTTTTTATCAACAGAAATACTTTGCTCTATCCACTGATTTTGTGGTAATTCGCCTCCTAAAATATTTTGATTTGAAGTTGTATTTAATTGTTCTAGATTTTCATTTGAACTAGTGCTGGATGCTACTAAAGCTGGTAACCCCACATTTGTCGTACGTAAATATGGTTCAATTCGTGCAAAAACAGCTGATCCTTTTCTTATATTGTCATGATCAAATCTTGAATCTGTAAATAAATGTGTACCGTACGATAGCTTCGCACTCCATTCATTTACTAGTCCATCATTTGAACCGTACGACGATAAATATAACCCGCCCATAGATAATGCAGAAAATGTTGGCCCCCAGCTAGTCCCAGTAGCCGTATAGTAACGGTTTAATTTAGCTGCTGGGTTGTTATCTATTGTTGAACGAAACTTTGCCATTTCACCTATTTGTAACGAATACGTACCATCATCTTTTTGACCTAATATAGAAGCAAGCCACCCTGCCCACCAACTATATGATAAATCTGCTAAATTTGAGCCGTGATGCGGTGTAGCAAGTGTAATAACATTTCCAACAAATCGATTCGCACCATATTCAACTAATGCAGCTTGTGTATCAATACCACCTTTACTATGTGCTACAATATTAACTTTTTTACCGAAATGATTATATATTTCTTCAAGTTTTTGTGCTAACAATTTTCCGTTATCCCACTGACTAGCCGAACCTTTCCCAGCAGCATCATATAATTGTATAAACACTGTTTGATAGCCTGCTTTCAAAGCATAATCATACATATCATTTATATCATGATATACTGTCTTTCCATACCAACTATCTGCATTACCATTTCTTCCTTGTACAAAGAGAATTGGTGGTTTATTCTCATCATAATTAGCAGGTTTTTGGCCTAAAAACCATTCTCCAGGTGTGAATACTTCTGTATCAGGAACCCCCTTTCCAAGCTCTTTTACAACTTCTGCCTGTACATTTGTGCTAATCGTTGGAGCCATGATAAAAAATACAATTAGTAAGGCCACACATCTTCTCATCAATCGCATATTACTCCCCCTATTTTTTTGAAAGAAGGTGTTCTTTATAATATTTTATATTTTCCCTTCCTTAATAATAGCTAATCTTTTATTTTAAAAAGATGTTAGCCCTATTTTTAGAAGGTTACTAGTTGTATACCCTCTTCCTTAACTCTCGTTATTCTCTTTGTTTCTACCTCTTCCTTTTGATAGAATACGACAAAAAAGTTTCTCAATAATTGTTAACTTCGCTACACCCAGATATTTTTTAAATTATTATTGTTTATATAAAGCATACAAATCTTGAAAAAATTTTAGTGAAAAAACATTTTATTACTAGTTAGTTATTTAAAAATATAATAAAGATATGTACTTTCTTTTCATTAAATACAAACTAATTTTAAAGGAGCTTATATTATAAGACTTTCCTACGATTAAAAATTAAACTGAAATTTCAGAATAAAAAATCACATTTCCAGAAACATATATTATGATAATTTCTGCGCACTTGAATTAACTTTTTAGAAGTACTAACCTATCGGTGAGCAGAAGAAAATTCTGTAAAAAGAAAGGAGAATACTTTATGATGACCAATTTACAAAAGGAGTTTTTTAAACGCTTAAAAATTCCTGCAAAAGAAATAACATTTGATGATTTAGATGAAATTCTCTTAAAAATGGGAATGATTCTCCCCTATGAAAATCTTGATATTATGGCTGGCACTATTAAAAATATCTCAAAAGATAACTTAATAGAAAAGTTACTTATTCAAAAACGAGGTGGACTTTGTTATGAATTAAACTCCTTATTGTATTATTTTTTAATTGATTGTAGGTTTCAAGTATACAAAGTAGCCGGTACTGTTTATGATCTGTACGATAATAAATGGAAACCCGATGATGGTCATGTCATTATCATATTAAGTCATGAGGATAAAGATTATGTTGTGGATGCAGGTTTTGCATCTCATCTCCCTTTACATCCAGTCCCTTTTAACGGAGATGTCATCTCCTCTCAAACAGGAGAATATCGAATTCGTAAGCGAAATACTCGAAAAGGTACGCATATTTTAGAAATGAGAAAAGGAGCTAACGGAGAATCTACAAGTTTCTTACAATCTGAACCTTCAAATGAATGGAAAATAGGCTATGCTTTCACTGTAGATCCAATAGATGAGAAAAAAGTGAATAACATTCAAAAAGTGATTGTAGAGCATAAAGAATCTCCTTTTAATAAAGGGGCTATCACTTGTAAATTAACTACTTATGGTCACATATCATTAACAAATAAAAATTATACAGAAACCTTTAAAGGCACTAAAAATAAACGACCAATAGAATCTAAAGATTACGCTCGCATTCTTCGTGAATCTTTTGGAATAACGCAAGAGAAATATGTAGGAAAAACACTAGAAAGAGGTTAGTTGACTACAAGTATTTCATAATAAAGCAGATTCTATATTTAGAATCTGCTTTATTTTATATTTTGTTATAAATTAATTTAATTTTGTTGTTACCCTTTAATTTTCAATTATATATTCATCATCATATTTATCGTATTGTAACCCTTTCCCTATCTTTGATTCTGTAACTTGATCTCTTAAAAACGGTGCAGCATCCATTTTGCTAGTTGCAATTTCAATTCCATATTTTTTCGTTAAATGAGCTAACTCTAGTAAAAACCACTCTCTTCGCAATGTAACTGGAATATCCAATGTTTTTCTTTTCATATATAATAGCACCTCTTTTATTTTCATAGCTTAAAAACATCACTGGATGCACTTATTAAAACTACCTTTCACCGCTAACATCCAATGAAACATTATAGTATATGCATGTCCATTTCAAACGTGCTATCACAAATATGATATTTAAGTTTACATAATTATATTATGTAATAGCAGAAAAGGAAGGCATGTCCCTCCCCCTTCTACTATAGAGATTTAAATTAAGAACATCTTGGTACACCTAAAGCTAAAAATAAACCTGCTACTCCCGCAGTAATCGGTACTTTTAACGTAATAACATCGTCTACCTTCGTTACTAAAAAGTAAG
Organism: Bacillus sp. 196mf; assembly: GCF_003217275.1. Classification (NCBI taxonomy): domain Bacteria; kingdom Bacillati; phylum Bacillota; class Bacilli; order Caryophanales; family Bacillaceae; genus Bacillus; species Bacillus sp. 196mf. The sequence goes on along the minus strand of NZ_QJTG01000002.1, from coordinate 89,099 downwards.
CATTACCTTCTTGTAATATACAAGTTACTAACAATTGAAATTCCATTCAAATCTCCTCCTTTCAATCGATATACTATAATTTATGAAATATCTTTCAAAAAGTAATAGGAAATATATCTATTTTTCTCTATATATAAAATAATCGTTTATAAGTCTAGTAAAAATATTAATTTTCTAAATTTATATAAAACGTGTAATATCCAATAAGTTTATAATCAATAAGAAAAATCTTACAAATGCAGGTATGAAAATGGCGATTTTGATTAATATTGGTGCAGCTTTATTTTCTATTGCTTTTATTCTTTTAATCTTATGTATCATTTCATTCTTTAAGAAAAATGGAAAAGCAAAACAATATGGACGTCCTACCGTTATTCTTTTTATGATTTCTATTATATTAATAACGACCGGTACAACAAAGTCGGAACACCCCGTCGTCGAGTTTTTTCTACTTTAATTTTCATTCTATTTATATTCTTCCTTGTTATAGCAATCTTATCTGTAATTAAGAAAACAGGTGTAGCGAAAAAACAATTTATTATTACAGCCGTATTATTTGTCATTTTTGTTGCGCTATTAGGTATTTCAGCTCCTTCTTTTGAAAAAACGACAGCAACTAGTACAAAAGTTGCCTCTAACAATGAAGAACAAAAAAATAGCGAACAGAAAAAAGAACTAGAAAAGAAAGAGGCGGATGAAAAAACTCAAAAGCAAGAAGATGAGAAGCGTCAAGCCGAGGAACAAGCTCGTAAACAACAAGAAGAACAAAAACGTCAGGCTGACGAACAGGCTCGCAAACAACAAGAAGAGCAAAAAGCACAGCAAACTCAAACACAACCCGCTTCAGGAAATACTAGTAGTGCATACTACAAAAATTGTGCTGCAGTTAGAGCAGCTGGGAAAGCCCCTTTACATAAAGGGCAACCAGGTTATAGCTCTCATCTTGATCGTGATGGCGATGGAATTGCATGTGAAAAATAGCAATAAAAAATATTACCACTTATTACTTTCCCCCTTATTTTAATAACATTCTTCTTATTATTCTCAAAAACGACACAGAATAAGTGATTTCAATCACTACATAGATGTTAGTTTATCGCTATTCTTAATTTAGTTATTACATTCAAACTTTATGGAGGCGTTCATATGAAACATGCATTTACTGAAACTTCTATTGTCGGTGAGATCGTTACACAATTTCCGAAAGCTAGCGATCTTTTTAAATCATATAGAATAGACTTTTGTTGTGGTGGTAATAAACCACTTATTGATGCAATTCATGAAAGAAATTTATCAGCAACAGAAGTACTTACAGAATTAAATACACTTTATAATAATACGAAACGATTAAATGAATCTGAAATTGATTGGAAAAATGCTTCTTATCGTGAATTGATTGATTATGTTATAAATAAGCATCATCGCTATTTAAATGAAGAATTACCACAATTAAGTCCGTATGTGACGAAAGTATTACGCGTCCACGGAGCAAGTCAGCCTCACTTAGCTCAAATTCATAAGCTATTTCACGAATTAAAGATGGAATTAGAACAACATTTAATTAAAGAAGAAACAGAAGATTTCCCATTAATTTTAGAATTTGAACAAAATCCAATTGAAGAAAACTATGTGAAATTACTTAAAGTAGTAGATGAGTTGGAAAATGAACATAACCACGCAGGCAACATTATTAAAGAGCTTCGTAAAGTTACAAATGACTTTACTCCTCCAGAAGGAGCTTGCGGTACTTATCGACTTGTTTACCAACGTCTTGAAGCATTAGAGTCTGACTTAGTTGAACACATTCATTTAGAAAATAATATTTTATTTCCACGTGCCATTACGAGAGCATAAATAAATTGCAGGACATGAGTATACATACTTATGTCCTGTTTTTTCATTTGGTAAAAAATATACACATCCCTCTCGAATAAATCCGAATTTTAACAATTTGTGAATCATTATAAAAATGTGACAAATATCACATCTCCCCTTTTTTGGATTTTCTATAATAGAAATATAATCCTTTGTTCAACATTTCACAGAAAAAGGGGAAACGAAAATGAAAAAACGTTTAGTTATGATCGGAAATGGTATGGCTGGCATACGCTGTATAGAAGAAATATTAAAACATAATAGTGATTCATATGAGATTACTATTTTGGGAGATGAACCGCATCCAAACTACAACCGTATTATGCTCTCTCACGTTTTACAAGGCAAAACAAATATGCAAGATATCATTATGAATGAATATAGTTGGTACGAAGAGAATGAGATAACTTTATATACAAACGAAAGAGTTCAAAGTATTAACCGAGAAGCAAAAATCATTATCACAGAAAAAAATCGTACTCTTACATATGACAAACTCATTATCGCAACAGGTTCTAGTGCTTTTATTTTACCTGTTGAAGGTTCTACTCTTCCTGGTGTAACAGGATTTCGAACAATTGAAGATACACAATTTATGATAGACACCGCTAAAGAAAAGAAAAAGGGCGTTGTTATTGGTGGTGGGTTACTTGGTTTAGAAGCCGCAAGAGGTCTTATTGACTTAGGGATGGACGTACATGTTGTTCATTTAATGCCAAACTTAATGGAGCAGCAACTAGATACGAAAGCAGCTTCTCTATTACGCAAAGATTTGGAAGCGCAAGGCATGAAATTTCTAATGGAAAAGAAAACTGTAAAAATTCTTGGTACAGACCATGTTGAGGGCATTCAATTTGAAGATGGTGAAGTTGTAGATTGTGATTTAGTCGTAATGGCTGTCGGAATACGCCCAAATACGCAAATAGCAAAAGATGCTGGTTTAATTGTAAATCGCGGTATTGTAGTCAATGACTATACGCTAACAAATGATGAGTCCATTTATGCAGTTGGAGAATGTGCAGAGCATGACGGTATCGCATATGGACTTGTTGCTCCTCTTTATGAACAAGGTGCGATATTAGCAAAACATATAACAAATTTACAAACTGATGGATATTCGGGCAGTATCGTCGGTACGCAATTAAAAGTTGCTGGTTGTGATTTATTCTCTGCTGGTCAAATTTATGAAGATGATCAAACGAAAGCAATATCCATCTTTGATGAATGTAAACGTTCCTATAAAAAAGTATTAATTCGTGATAATAAAGTCGTCGGTATCGTTTTATATGGTGACACAGCTGACGGTACACGCCTCTTTAGCATGTTAAAGAAAGAAGAAGATATACAAGAATATACACCAGCTTCCATTCTTCACAAAGCTGGTGAAGAGAGTGAACTTGACGTTGCTACTATGAGTGCTGATGACACGATTTGCGGATGTAATGGTGTTACGAAAGGTACAATCGTTCACGCCATTTTAGAACAAGAGTTAACGACTTTTGAAGAAGTTAAAGGCTGTACGAAAGCCGCAGGGTCTTGTGGTAAATGTCGTCCGCTTGTGGAACAAGTTTTATCTCATACACTTGGAGATGCTTTTGATGCCTCAGCGCAATCTGCCGGTATGTGTGGATGTACACCTTTATCCCGTGATGAAGTCGTAGCGGCCATTCACGAGAAAGGCTTAAAATCTCCAAAAGAAGTACGAAATGTTCTTGGTTTTGCACATGAAGACGGCTGTTCGAAATGCCGCCCTGCTTTAAACTACTATTTACGTATGGCGATTCCAGAAGAATATGAAGATGATAAATCGTCCCGTTTCGTTAATGAAAGAATGAATGGTAACATCCAACACGATGGTACATTCTCTGTTATTCCACGTATGTACGGAGGCGTTACAACAGCAGATGATTTAATGAAAATTGCTGAAGTTGCGAAGAAGTATGATGTTCCACTTGTGAAAATTACCGGTGCAAGCCGAATTGGCTTATACGGTGTCAAGAAACAAGATTTACCTAACGTATGGGCTGACTTAAATATGACTTCTGGATATGCGTATTCAAAATCTCTTCGTAATGTAAAATCATGTGTTGGCTCTCGTTTTTGCCGTTTCGGTACGAAAGATTCATTAGGACTTGGTATGTTGCTTGAACAATCATTAGAAATGGTAGATACACCTCATAAAATGAAAATGGGTGTAACTGGTTGTCCGCGTAACTGTGCGGAAGTACTGACGAAAGATTTTGGCATTGTTTGTGTCGAAAATGGATATCAACTTTATATTGGCGGAAATGGTGGTACAGAAGTACGTGAAGCTGATTTTGTAATGATTGTCCCTACTGAAGATGATGTCCTTCGCATCGCTACAGCTTACATGCAATATTATCGTGAAACTGGTATTTACGGAGAGCGTACTGCCTACTGGACAGAACGTTTAGGCTTCGATCACATAAAAGAAATACTGCAAGATGCAAATATGGTTACTACGTTAAATGAACGTTTCCAAAAAGCTCGTGGCACATATAAAGAAGCTTGGGGACAAGCACTAGAAACGAAATCATTAAAAGCGATGTATGAAGTAGAAACTGTGAAATAAGGAGCTGTGACCTATATGATACAAACGAAAGAAAAAATAAAAGTTATGCGTGCAGAAGACCTTCCTATTCAAATCGGTAAAGAGGTGCAAATGAAAGGTATGTCTTTCGCCCTATTCCGCCTTTCAAATGGCGATATTCGAGCTGTAGAAAATCGTTGTCCTCATAAAAACGGGCCATTAGCGGAAGGTATTGTATCTGGAGAATTCGTCTTTTGTCCATTACATGATTGGAAAATTTCACTACTAACAGGTGAAGTTCAAAAACCTGATGACGGTTGTATTCAAACGTATGAAGTAGAAGTTATTGACGGAGATATTTATATATACATGTAATTTACAAAAGGAAGCCTCCCCTGGCTTCCTTTTAAATAAAAATAGACGAGGTGCGAATATGAACGGATATGTATATTTAGTTGGTGCAGGACCAGGTGATGAAGGGCTTATTACAAAAAAAGCGATAGAGTGCTTAAATCGTGCAGATATCGTCTTATATGACCGCTTATTAAACCCTTCCTTTCTTAATTATACAAAAGAAACATGTGAACTTATTTATTGCGGAAAAATGCCAAAGAATCATACTATGCGTCAAGAAATGATTAACTCACACCTCCTTCAATTTGCGAAAGAAGGAAAAATCGTAGTCCGCTTAAAAGGCGGAGATCCATCTATTTTTGGCCGTGTTGGTGAAGAAGCAGAAACTTTAGCATCAGCAAATATTCCATATGAAATTGTACCAGGTATTACATCTAGCATCGCCGCTAGTATCTATGCAGGTATTCCCCTCACCCACCGTGACTACAGTAATAGTGTCACTTTATTAACCGGACATGCAAAAGGTCCTTTAAGCGATCATGGAAAATATAATTCATCTTACAATAGCGACACGATTGCCTACTACATGGGTATAAAAAACTTACCTACAATTTGTGAAAACTTACTACAAGCAGGAAAAAAAGAAGATACGCCAGTAGCAGTCATTGAATGGGGTACAACTGGTAAACAGCGCGTTGTCACAGGGACACTGTCTACCATTGTTTCTATTGTCAAAAACGAAAATATTTCTAATCCTTCTATGACAATTGTTGGTGATGTCGTTTCCTTACGTAATCAAATCTCTTGGAAAGAACGCAAGCCATTGCACAGCAAGAAAGTTTTATTTACATCTGCAACAAATAAAAAAAGCGCAATAAAGCAAATGTTACAAGAGTCCGGTGCAGAAATATATCAAATTCCAACTTTCAAAAAGAAAGAATACACATTAACCTCTGAACAAATCAATAAGATTTTTAACGTTGATCGTCTTGTATTTTGTTCCGCTGACAGTGTAGACATCTTAATGCAATCATGCAGTAAATATCATAAAGATATTCGTTCCTTACAGGCAGAACTTCAGTATATGAACCTTTCTATTCAAGAAAAGCTCATGCAATATGGATTGTTCAGTAAACCTGCGCAATTTTCTTCGAATTCAACGATTTATTTAGGACGAAACATTAACCGAATTGCTGTTATTCAAGAAAAAATTGGTGCTGGTTCCTATATGATGACTCATGAGTACACAATTGATCATCGCTTCGATGAAATTCATTCACGTATTCTTTCTGAATTCTCATGGGATAGCATTGTATTTGAAGGTCGTGCTTCTATTGATACGTTTCTAGCAGAAATAAAACGCCTTGGCTTTATCAATATTCTTACTCTCCCATTCTCGTATACCGACGTTCCAACTTTACACTATGCAAATAAAGTTGGGTTTCATAACGTAGATCATCAATTACAAGAAACTCTTATGAAGAAAGACATGGTGAGACAATGAAAGGAATTGTATATGTTGGACATGGGAGCCGGCTACAAGAAGGTAATGAACAATTCATTCAATTTATTCAATCTGTTATGAAAGAGCGAAACGAAAGAATTCAAAAAATAGCTTTTCTAGAACTAACGACACCTACTATTTCGGATGCAGTTACAGAAACGATAATAGAGGGAGTAACTGAAATAATGATTGTACCTGTTTTATTATTTGCAGCAGCTCACTATAAACGTGATATTCCTTTTGAAATAGAGCAACTACAAAAGAAATATCCACAAATAACATTTTCAGTTGTACCTCCTTTTAGTACACATCCACATATGGTGGAACTTGTAGTGAAAAGAATACGTGAAGCTATGTCAATGCAAAATAGTAGTATTTTACTCGTAGGACGAGGCAGTAGTGATCCACAACCGATACATGAATTACAACAAATCAGAGCAGCTGTCGAACGAAAACTTGGTATGCCAGTATCCTGTTCCTTTTTAACGAAAGGAACTCCCTCTTTTGCTGCTGAGCTCAAGGCTATAACATCGACTGCGTCCCATGTATATGTCATGCCGTACCTTCTCTTTACCGGATTATTACTTCAAAAAATTAAATTGCATACAAAAAAATATGATCACGTTACGACTTGTAACTGTCTTCAGTTTGATACATACATGAAGTTAACATTATTAGAACGAATGGAGGAATGCATATATGTATAACATGTACCCTCTTATGTTTAATCTACAAAATAAAGTGGTCGTTATCATTGGTGGAGGTAAAATTGCATATCGAAAAGCGTCTGGATTAAAAAATACAGGTGCTTTCGTCACTGTTGTCAGCCCAGAAATTTGCGAGGAAATGAAGGAACTTTCTTATATTACTTGGAAGCAAAAAACTTTTAGTAATGATGATATTAAAGATGCTCATCTTATTTATGCAGCTACAAATCAACATGCTGTAAATATGATGGTCAAACAGGCCGCTCATGATTTCCAGTGGGTTAACGTTGTAAGTGGTAGTACAGCATCATCTTTTCACACACCTGGTGTCATTCGAAATGATGAATATGTTGTCACTATTTCAACTTCAGGTAAGGACCCATCGTTTACGAAGCGCATGAAGCAAGAATTAACATCCATACTTCCTAAACTTATAAAAAAACTTTCTCATACTCGCAAATTGTAATCTATCACTCAGCTAAAATAGTAATTAACTTTGAACAAACGTTTTTAGAGGCGTTTGTTCTTTTTGCTTTAGTTTCGTTTTTTAGGCTCAGACAAGCAATTGGACAAGAATCTGTGAAGAAAAATAACGGCAACAATTACGGACATAAAAAACAGTTGCTTGAGAGCAACTGCTTCAATACAGGTTTTATATTGGATATTCATTCAACCAAATTAGCGCATATTCATACTCATCAAAAAATCTCACAGATTCTTTCGTATTAGATTGTTGTAAATAATCCATTATCTCCCCCCTCTTCAAGGAGAAATGCAATTGCCTTACTGTGATTCAAAATGGTTTCATTGAAAAACTTCTCTTTCCATACTTTTTGAACAGAAAAATGATTTGGCGTGTATCCTTTTCTATCCACCAACAATTTATATTTCCGCCCTTCGGAAATGAATTGCTGACAAACCTGCTCGAAACCATTAAACCATTCATACACATCATCTGTTTTTATATTACCAACTAGATGGGTAACAATTACATCTCCTGAAACTGTTGTGCTGATATTTTGTTTACTCAACTTGGAATCATCCCCTTTATTTACAATAATACGGAAAAATTACATGGAATCAATAAAGATAAAATTCTTACTTGACGCTCCCCCATCACTATCAACCTAAGCTCATGTAACGTCAATTATAAGCGAGATTGTGTCTTTTTTCGCAAATCTATATGTAGATGCTTTAAAGATTTACATACGAAATAACCCGTAACGAGTTTCCTTTTTTTTGAATTAAGCCACTTGATTATCAGACATAGTACAATTGTAAACGACACTCAATATATTTAAGACTGTTTTCTTCTCATATCGATGGGATTTCCGTCCATCATTTACCGCCTCAAATCTATTCGTTTTTGCACGTACATTCAAAACAAAATATATGACAAATAAATAACGACAGTTACTGTAATAATGCTGAAAAGTGTTGAAAATAAAACGATTTGTGCATGTAATTCAGGTTCTATTTGATACTCCATAGCAATGGTTGATGTATTTCTTGAAGTAGGAAAAGAACTTGCAATAAATAATGATTGTGCAACAATACCATCCATGTTTAGTAGATATATCATAGCAAGTGCTAATAATGGTCCCATCAGTAACCTTCCAATTAAAGCCCATGTTATGACTCGATGGAAAAAATTAAGCTTAATGTTGGATAATTGTGCCCCTAGCAATATGAGTGCTATTGCAACAAAACCATTCGCAAGCTGATTAAGAGGAATAAAGATAGAATTAGGTATTTGAATTGTAAAAGATTGAAAGAAAACCCCTAATACGAGTGCATGAAATACAGGCAGTCTTAGAAATGATTGAATAATACCTCCGATTGTTTTTGTTGCTGATAGTAAGTTATATATCCCATATGAATAAGTTAAAAGATTCTGGAAAATAACAATAAAAATTTGAATGGAAACCCCCACTGGATTGTTACTGAAAATCAATTGACTTACTGGTAACCCATAATTACCGGAATTCATTAACGAAATGCTATTTTTTAGAGCTGCACTTTCTCCTTTTTCTAACTTTAATATTTTTGAAATGAAATGACTTACTATGATCAGACTCAGACTATAAAGCATTAAATAGTATATTATCTGGAGCAACAAACCTGTTTCTATACGAATATCATATATATTCACAAATACAGCCGCTGGCATCAAGCAATAAGTAATAAGTGTAGATAGCTGCTTTAAGTTAAATTGAAACTTTCTTTGTAAGATTGCACCAATTAGCATCAATATTAATATTGGTAATATCACGTCTAATATAATAAAAACAAACATGTAAAACCTCATTCCAAATATATTATAGTTGGATGAAACTCTTTACTAAATATGGACCACATTTAATTCATCGGAAAACACCCTCAGTTCTTAATAATCAGAAAACTGAAATCAATAATATGAAAATGCTCATCAAAAATTCTTATTTCATTTCCCTCCCCTCTCTTTTCTTTAACATATCAAATATAACTCATAAAGAAAATTATGGATTGTTTATACAAATTCATAATTTTATCTTATCGAACTAAACTGTATTCTTTAGTGTAGTACTTTTTTCACAATATCCGTTAGCCTTACCAAAAAATTTGGCCCTAAAAAAATCTGATACTGCAGTTACTATGCGAAGAATACTTACATCAATTCCATACTTGTCGCTTAAACCACCTAACACACCTGATACTTGTTTATCTTGAGTGGACTTATATTTTTTTCATCTAAACATCCCGATTCAATTAAATATTTACATTCTAAAAATGAGTTCGATCTTTAGAATAGATTTAAGATTTCCTTCACTAATCTACCCCTTAATTGAATAACTTTTGACTTCTATATTTTAAAATAAAATTCCATAAACCTTCTGTTTTTCATTTTAAAAGCACATTCTTTTAGAAAACGAGCGTTTGTTGAGATAGCAATAAAAACATGTTGAAGCCTATTACTAAAAAAAACATCCCAATATACTTTGGGACGGTTCTTTTTCCTTATTAATGATTCTTTAACATCACTAACAATTTCTCTTGGCTATACATCCACACTGTAATAATTAAACAAGCAAGTGCGACTTCTGATAACGCCATAAATCCAATTGCATAATGACCTGTTAATTGGAATAGTAATGTTAAAATTAGCGGTGGGAAGAATCCCCCTAGTCCACCTAAAGCTGATACGAGACCATTTACAATACCAGCTTGTTCTGAGAAATACATTGGAACGAGTTTAAAGATTGTACCATTACCTATACCTGCACAAAATGCGACTAGTAGGCAACCAAATGTATACACGTTCATGCTAGGCATAAATGATAAAATAATACCTGAAAGTGTTAAACCGATAAATACAAAGATTAATATTTTAAATGGATTAAACTTATCACCGAGCCAACCACCAATTGGGCGCATAATTGTTGCGAGTACGATGAATCCAGCTGTCCGCATACCTGCATCTACTTTCTCTAATCCGAAGTGAGATACTAAAAAGTTTGGTAAGTATACGGTAAATGCGACAAATGATCCGAATGTTAAAAAGTAAAAGATACATAAAAACCAAAGTTTTTCATTTTTATATACACCTTTTATTTGTTCCATTAATGGTGTATTCACCTTTTTCTCTTTACGATCGCCTAATAAAAAATTCATAAGTGCAAATGCTGCAAGTAAAACCAAATAACATTGTACTGTCGCTCTCCAGCCAACTGAAGTTGCGATAACAGGCGCTAAAAATGAAGTAATGGCTGTTCCGGCATTACCTACACCGTAAATACCATTTACAAAACCGTGACTCTCTTTCGGAAAGTATTTTGGTAAAGAAGTTACCCCTACAGAGAATACAGCACCACCGATTCCGACAAATAATCCACCAATAATTAAATCCATCATAGAATTGGCAACACTAATATAAAAGACAGGAAATAATAATAAAATAAAACTAATAAAGAATAATTTTCTTGCTCCGAAACGATTTGTCCAATAACCAATTGGAATGCGAAGAACAGAACCTAAAATAACCGGTACTGCTGTTACCATAGAAATTTGTCCCGCAGTTAATGGAATATCCGCTTTAATATAAGGCATTAATGATGATAAAATGACCCATACCATAAAACCGATAACTAGATTAGAAGTTTGTAAACTTAATTGAAAATTAGGACTTTTCATCCTGTTCCCTCCTATGTATGCATAGTTATATTCATTCTCTCCAGCCTAATCACGTCCTAACATGATTAGGCTGAAAAGAATCAACCACCACTTACTGGCGGAATCATTGCTACGACATCGCCAACTTGAATGATGTCATCCTCATTTGCATACTCTTCATTTATCGCGACCATAATCTCGTTTGAAATTGCTACATTATATTCCTTAATCAGAACTTCCTTCAGCTTCGCAACTGTAATATTTTCACAATCTATGTGTAATGCTGGCTTACTTACTTCTTCTTGTAAATGTGCAAATAATAGTACTTCAATCATATACTCCTCTCCTTTCCAGGCTCACCATTTGCATATGTTACCTTCTCTAACTGATCACCTATCCATGACTCACCATCTTCCCAAAACTCTTTCTTCCAAATTGGAACAATTTGTTTAATACGCTCCATAATATATTCGTTCGCCTCATATGCAGCTTTCCGGTGTGGTGTAGAAACAGCGACAACAACAGCAAGATCAGAAATTTGTAATGTACCAATGCGATGTGTAATAGCGACATATGTCCCTGGCCACTTCTCTCCTACTTCAGTGCCAATTCTCTCAAGCTGGTTCTCCGCCATTGTCTTATAAGCTACATACTCTAAACAAAGTGTACGTCGACCTTTCGTAAATTCTCTAACAGTACCAATAAAAGTAGTAACCGCACCACACTCACGACGAATTACTTTGTTTGTAACTTCTTCAATTGAAATAGGTGTATCAATTACTTCATAATACGTATGTGTCATCTTGCACCTCTGATCCTTATATAAGTTAGCAATCTCTTTTTCTATTACTTGTATGATCGAAGCGGCTCTTCCCACGGCCACTCACTTCCGACGTTCGATTCTAATAACAGTACCGAAACGGTTATTCCTGTTTCAAATCCTCTCGTTCCTCCCGGCAGAACGATAAATGCATTCGCTTCTGCAATTGAAGAAATTGCGCTAGATTTATCTAAACCGACTGGTGTAACTTGCAATTGCCCATCTACAATTTCTACTCTCCCTCTTACAAAACGAGTAAACGGATTTGCTTTCGAAATGTCTTTCTGTAAAATTGCCTCTGCACGATATATGTGCGGATCTTTCCTATGCAAGTATGTTCCAATGACAGGTCGAACATACAATTCACATCCGACATAACAAGCAGAAGGATTACCAGATAGACCAAATAATAGTTTTCCCTCTAACTCAGCTACAGTTGTCACACTTCCTGGTCGCATCGCTATTTTGTTAAAAAGTACATTAGCTTGTAATCTCTCATAAATAGCCGGTAAATAATCATAGTCTCCTACTGAAACGCCACCAGTTGTAATTAATATATCAACTTCTTTTATCGCTTTTTTTACAGTGTTATAACACGTCTCAAAATTGTCAGCGAATTGCCCATAATACTGTACAATTCCACCTGCTCGTTCAATTTGAGCAGCTACCATATAAGAGTTACTATTTCGAATCTTCCCTGGCTTTAATTGTTCATGTACTTCGAGCAGTTCACTTCCTGTCGTTACAATTCCAATGACTGGCTGTTTTACAACATATACCGTACTATAACCAAATGTAGCAAGAAGTGCTGCAACTCCAGGATTAATAACAGTCCCTTTTTTCACCAGAATGCTATTTTGTTTTACATCTTCTCTTTTAAAAGAAATGTTATCCCCAGCAACAAAGGAGCGTTTCAATTTCATATAAGTCTTTTCGTTTTCTTCAAATCCTTCCGTTAGCTCTAACATAACTACTGCATTACACCCCGCAGGAATTGCCGCACCTGTCATAATACGGACAGCTTGAAATGCTTTCACATCTTCTGTAAAAACAAAACCTGCTCCAATTTCACCAATCACTTCAAACAGAATGGGATTACTGCTACTTGCTTCTTTTGTGTCTTCTGCTCGAATCGCAAATCCGTCGTATGGAGAACGATTGAAATGCGGGACATCATGATCTGCAATAACATCTTCTCCAAGTGTTCTACCGTAGCTTTCTATAAGAGAAACCTTTTCTATTTCACCTTGGTAAGCATATTCCATTACACGTGCAACTGCTTCTGCCACTGGAATTGGTATACGTTTTTCTAACATTCTTTTTCACCTCGTTTTAATAAGGGACAACTCTCTTTCTGTTCATCCTATATATTTTGCGTATAATCGTTTTGCTATTTTCACATCATTTGTTCCATGAATAAATGCCCTACCGTCTGTAAATAAAACGAAACGATATTCATCAATTAGAAATGATAGTAAGTAAGGCGTTTTTTGGACAAGTACACTTTTTTGTAATCGTTTTTGAACTTCCTCTAAATGAAGAACACGTTTTACCCCTGAACGGATTTGAACCGTATTCCGTCCGCATAGCACTTCCATTTTCATCTGTGCTTCAAATGTTAAACTTGGGTACGTGCGTGTATTTCCACAAGATGGACATGTATTTTTCTTCTGTCTATTTACTTTTAATGAGAGATATTGATTGTTCCAAATATCAAATGATAACATTGTTCCTCTTAGCGCCTCGAAATCATCCACCAATATTTTCATCGCCTCTGTTACTTGATGAGCAACGACCATTTGTACAGCCGGTTGAATGATTCCTGCTGTATCGCATGTTGCACTGCCCATAGGATGATCCATTAAGCAGCGAAAACATGGTGTTTTCCCTGGAAGAATTGTATACGTTACACCGTAACTTCCAATACATCCACCGTATATCCAAGGTATATTTTCTTTTTGTGAAATGTCATTTATAAGTAGGCGCGTATCAAAATTGTCAGTCGCATCTAATATGAGATCCACTTCTTTTGTTAACTCTTTTATTTCTTGCAGTGTGACATCCGATACTACTGGTACAATTTCCACTTCAGAATTAATCTTTCTTAAATGCTCTGCCGCTGCAATTGCTTTCGGTTTGCACTGCTGTGCATCTTCTTCTGTATATAACTGTTGCCGTTGTAAATTACTCCATTCGACGTAGTCACGGTCAGCAATTGTCAATTTCCCAATTCCCATTCTAACAAGAGCTTCTGCATTTGCAGCTCCTAGTGCACCCGCACCGATTAGGAGCACATGCTTTTCTCTTATTTTTCTTTGTCCCATTTCACCAATTCTAGAAAACAATACTTGTCTTGCATAACGCTCTTGCATAAGAACTCCGCCTTTCACTATCCACCAATGTAAGACATTTCAACTTTTGGACGTTTACTTGTACTTTCAACTGTTCTTTCATCTGAATATCGATCTGTTCTATATCGCCATGTATGTTGTAAAATTTTTAATAATGAGGCGTCAGAAATATTTTCTCGAAGAAGCGTTCGCAAATCCGTTCCTTTTGTTCCAAATAAACATGTAAAAAACTTACCGTCTGCCGAAATACGGGCTCTCGTACAAGAAGAACAAAATGACTCAGAAACAGAAGTAATAAATCCAACTTCTGCATCGCTCCCTACATATCGATACATTTTCGCAACCTCTCCAAAGTAACGAGGTTTAACAGGCTCAATCGGATATACACGATTAATCTTCTCTATTAATTGTTCCTTCGTAATAACTTGTTCAAAGTTCCAGCCGTTTGTACTGCCCACATCCATAAACTCTATAAAACGGAGCTGAATTTCTTTTTCTTTAAAGTAACGAGCCATATGAAGAATTTGACTATCATTCATTCCTTTTTTTACGACCATATTTACCTTTACTTCTAACCCTGCGTTCTTCGCTTCTTCAATTCCTTTTAATACAGGTTTTGTGCTTACATTTCGTCCATTAATTTTTTTGAAGACATAATCCTCTATCGCATCTAAACTAATATTTACACGTTTTAATCCCGCTTCTTTTAACGCCTTTGCTTGTTTTGCTAAATGAATACCGTTTGTTGTGAGTCCAATATCTTTTAAGCCTTCTAGCTTTGCAAGTCTTGCAATTAACGTCGGTAAGTCTTTACGCAATAAAGGTTCACCGCCAGTAAGCCTAATTTTATTGACTCCCATACTTATAAATAATCTCGCTAATCTTTCTATTTCATCGAACGTTAATAAAAGCTCTTCCTTTAAAAAAGCGTAATCAGGTCCGAACACTTCAGCAGGCATACAGTATGTACACCTAAAATTACAACGATCAATAACTGAAATACGTAAATCTTGAAGTGGCCGTTCTAAAGAATCTTTCATGTTCTCATGCATCTATATCCCTTCTTTTCTGCTGCAATCCTTAGTAAGCTTTCAATTTTTTTATTTGCCTTCATTATAAAAAAGAAGCTACATATTCAATGTGACTTTTCTCACATTACTTTCCCCATTCAAAAATTCTTCACAAATCCGTTCGAATTTTGTTCACATCTTTAATCTCATCCACTTTGTCTATTGAATTTTTCAAACTAAAAACTGAAGATTTCTTCCCCTTACGGTCATTGAAATTTCAATTTATTTTTAAAATAGCTCTTGCATTTTCATCATACTTACACTCAAAATAGGAAATGTATTGCTTATAAGAAGAAAGGTGATCACTGTGGCAAACAGTATGACATTATCTCAAGATTTAAAAGAATTACTTGCATCTGTTGAATATAAAATGCAAATTAAAAAAGGTAGTTTTATTTTTCAAGAAGGTATGGAGGCAACAGAGCTCTATATCATCCACTCAGGAAAAGTACAAATTAGTAAATTAAGTGCTGACGGACAAGAATTGACACTTCGAATTTGTTCGGAATATGACATTATTGGAGAACTAACATTATTCACGGACAATGCGAAATACTTATTAAATTCAAAATGCCTTGAAGATGTTGAAGTAGGAGTTATAAAGCGTGAAGCGTTAGAAAAAGCATTACTCCAAAAACCAGCACTTGTATTTGAATTTATGAAATGGATTAGTGAACATTTAAGAAGAATGCAAACGAAGTTCCGAGATTTAGTATTACACGGCAAAAAAGGTGCCCTGTACTCTACTCTTATACGAATGACAAATAGTTACGGTGTATTAAAAGAAAATGGGATTCTCATCGATTTACCATTAACAAATCAAGAACTTGCTAATTTCTGTGCAACTTCACGTGAAAGTGTAAATCGAATGTTAAATGAATTAAAAAAGCAAGGTACAATTTCGATTCATAAAGGAAAGATTACAATCCACGATTTACAATTTTTAAAATGTGAAATTGCTTGTGAAGATTGCTCTGCTTCTGTTTGTAGCATTGATTAGCATCTTATTTAGATGCTAATCTTTTTTCAATTTAAACTACTTATTAACGGCTATTCCCTATATAAACAAAAACGAGGCCTTCCATATTAGACCTCGTTTCGTTTTAGCTGCTAACTCCTATCTGTTTACAGCAGTATTATTTTTTCAACTCATTAGGAATACGTCTTCTGTAAATTACATAACTACGGCTTACATATTTAATTGGGGCACTAAATACATGTACTAGTCTTGTAAATGGCCACACTGCGAATAAACCCATCCCTGCAAGAATATGAATTTTAAACCATACTGGTACTTCCGTCATATATTCAACTTTCGGTTGGAAAATAAAGAGACTTCGGAACCAAGGGCCAATTGTTGTACGATAATCAAATCCTTTTGAATCGATATTTAAAAATGTTGAAGAAAGTCCTGCTAACATTACGATAAGTAATAAAATAAGCGCAATATAATCTCCCTTTGTGCTCGTTGCAATGATACGTTTTACAGTTACGCGGCGGTACGTTAATATAATTAAACCGATGATAGAAGCAACACCTGCCGGAAGCCCGAAACTAATTGCCATTATGTGATACGTATGCTCAGAAATACCTATCGAACGGTATACAGCTTCTGGAATTAATATCCCCATAACATGACCGCCAATTACGAACATAATCCCAAAGTGGAATAATAGACTTCCGATTCGGAGCATTTTCTTTTCTAATAGTTCACTAGATTTTGATGTCCATCCAAATTGATCATAGTTGTATCTAAAAATATGTCCACCGATAAAGATTGCAAAAATGATATAGGGAAACAATACCCATAGAAATTGATTCATCATTTTAACAACTCTCCTTTCTAATTTGTCTGTACATCCCATGCTTCGATAGCGAGTAGAACAGCCGCAAGAATTGGTTCATACATACTACCTGCTTCTTTTAACTGAACGTGTAATGCTTGTATATTCTCCTTGTATTTATTCATAATTGGTTCACTGTCTTGCTCATTTGCATTTGCAAAAAACTCAAGAAAAAGTGGTAAATAATCAGGTAGTTCTTTATCCGTTACTTCAAAACCAGATTTTTTATAATGCTGCTTTAACTCTAATAATTCAATACCTCTTTCTCTTTGTTCACCAGTGTTCATATAAGTAAGATACATATTTGTTTTCTTACCAAAATCGAATGTATATACGTAACTATCAATGAGTTGATCATTCGTTTTATGTAGCGCTTGCTTTATAAAGGCTGTAAGTGATGCTTTAACTTCTTCCTTTTCTATCGTTTCAATCTCTTCTTGCAATTCAGTTACAGCTTCTCTCCACCCTAGTTCAGGATAGGAGAGAAGAAAAGAAGAACAAGAAAAAGCAGTTTGTAAACTTTGTTTCATCATTTTCTGCCCCCTTTATTTAAGAAATTGTCATACAAGAGCCTGGACCACCTGCGAATGCTAAACCACAGCTTCCTTGTTCGCTATATAAATCTGCCACTTGTTCACGGTGAGTGCCCGGAATGACGAAGCGATCTTTATATTTCGCAATAGCAAGAAGACGATACATATCTTCTACATCCTGTTTTGTTAAACTAAGTTCTTTTAATACAGCTTCATTTGGCTCTTTATTAATTTGCAGCGCTCTCATATGCGTTCGCATAACAGCCATTTTCTTCAATGTAAGACGAATGTGTGATTCATCTCCTGCAGTGAGTAAATTCGCTAAATATTGAATTGGAATACGCATATTATCGATAGCAGGGAAAATCTCTTCTGCTTGCCAGTTACTGCCTTTCCCTTCCACCATATTCATAATTGGGCTAAGCGGCGGAATATACCAAACCATCGGCATTGTACGGTACTCTGGATGAAGAGGCAGAGCAATTTTCCAATCGATAATCATTTTATAGATTGGTGACTCTTGTGCTGCTTTAATCCATTCTTCAGGAATGCCTTGTTTTTTCGCTTCAGCTGCTACTTCTGGATCATTTGGATCTAGGAAAACAGTAAGCTGAGATTCATATAAATCTTTTTCGTCTTCAACAGAAGCTGCTTCTTTTACTTTGTCAGCGTCATATAGCATTACCCCAATATACCTGATACGTCCCACACATGTTTCTGAACAAATTGTTGGCATACCAGCCTCAATACGTGGGAAACACATTGTACATTTTTCAGCTTTATTCGTTTGCCAGTTAAAATACACTTTTTTATATGGACAAGATGATACGCAGAACCTCCAAGCACGACATGCATTTTGATCTACAAGAACAATGCCGTCTTCTTCACGTTTATACATCGCACCAGATGGACAAGATGATACGCAAGACGGATTCATACAATGTTCACATATGCGTGGTAAATACATCATAAAGACGTTTTCAAAATCTGTTTTAATTTCTTCTTCCATTTTCTTTACGTTCGGATCTTGTAATCCTGTTATATGTCCACCAGCTAAATCATCTTCCCAGTTCGGACCCCATTCAATTTTGTCGATAAATTCGCCTGTAATTGCTGATTTCGGACGAGCAACTGGTTGATGCTTACGCTGCGGGCTATTTGTTAATGTTTCATAATCATAATTCCAAGGTTCAAAGTAATCATCAATTGTTGGTTGATCTGGATTGTGGAAAATGTTCATAAGACGTTTCATTTTCGAACCAGATTTCAGCTGAATTTCACCATTTTTCAATTCCCATCCGCCTTTATATTTCTCCTGATCTTCCCATTGTTTCGGATAACCAATTCCAGGCTTCGTTTCTACGTTATTGAAGTACATATATTCCGCACCTGGACGATTTGTCCAGGTGTTTTTGCACGTTACGCTACAAGTATGACAGCCGATGCATTTATCTAGGTTCATTACCATTCCGACTTGCGCTTTAATCTTCAAGCCAATCTACCTCCTTCAGTTTACGGATTACAACATTTAAATCACGCTGGTTCCCAGTCGGACCATAATAGTTAAATCCATAGCTTAATTGGCCATATCCACCAATCATATGTGTTGGTTTAACATGAATACGGGTTGGACTATTATGCGTTCCCCCACGGGTGCTTGTTAATTTCGTACCAGGCACGTTAATGTGGCGATCTTGCGCATGGTGCATAAATGCCATTCCCCTCGGTATACGGTGCGTTACAACAGCACGCGCTACGACAACACCGTTACGGTTAAAGCACTCGATCCAATCATTATCAGCAACGCCAGCTTCTGCAGCGTCCTCTTTATTCATCCAAACAGTTGGACCACCTCTAAACAGCGTTAACATCGGTAATGAATCGAAATACATACTATGAATCGACCACTTATTATGCGGTGTTAAATAGTTTAGTGTAATCTCTTTCCCTTCTACTTCAGGGCGTGACTTACGGAACGGTTTATGTTGCAGAATTGGTTTAAATGTTGCCATCGTTTCACCAAATTCTTTCATCATGTCATGGTCTAAGTAGAAAGATTGTCGACCAGTTATCGTTCTCCAAGGAATAAGACGTTCCACATTTGTTGTAAACGGTGAGTAACGTCGTCCACCTTTTTCTGAACCTGTAAAGGCCGGAGAAGTAATTACTGTTTTCGGTTGTGCTGTAATTTGTTCGAATGTAAAGCATTCTTCTTCACGTTCTTCTGCTAAATCACGTAATTTTAGATCTGTTTGTTTTTCAAGTGCTTCCCATGCTTTTACTGCCATATGACCGTTTGTTGTAGAAGAAAGCGTTAATACCGCTTCAGCAGCATTGATTGCTTCT
Source organism: Bacillus sp. 196mf (assembly GCF_003217275.1). Lineage (NCBI taxonomy): Bacteria > Bacillati > Bacillota > Bacilli > Caryophanales > Bacillaceae > Bacillus > Bacillus sp. 196mf. Next base: position 68,995 of record NZ_QJTG01000002.1, on the reverse strand, counting down.
TTTATGTCTGGGCAACCTTTCGCAATAGTATCCGTTCGAACAACTCCTAATTTGCTCTTTAATTGCTCATACTCTTTTTCAGCTGACCAAGAGATCCCTTTCGTACCAATCGGTTGTTTTCCGGCATTTGGTCCAAGTGCTGTCATTTTGTCATAAATCGTTTTATAATCCCTTTCAACAACATGAATTTGTGGCATCGTTTTACTCGGGATTGGTTCACATTCACCTTTACTCCAATCTTTAATCTTGCCAAGTGGTTGCGCTAATTCTTGCGGTGTATCATGAAGAAGTGGTGTTGCAACAACTTCTTTCATTGGTTCAAGATCTATTTTCTTCGCTAAATCTGACACAGCTTTAGAAAGTGAAGTGAAAATATCCCAGTCAGAGCGTGCTTCCCACGGTGAACCGATTGCTGGATTAAATGGATGCACAAATGGATGCATATCTGTACTACTTAAATCATGTTTTTCGTACCAAGTTGAAGCAGGTAAGACGATATCAGAATACAGCGCTGTTCCAGCCATACGGAAATCTAAATTAATGAGTAAATCAAGCTTCCCTTCTGGTGCTTCTTCATGCCACTTAATTTCTTCTGGTCGTAATGAATCACTATCGTCATTCATTAATCCGTTTGTTGTACCTAATAAATGTTTTAAGAAATATTCATGCCCTTTACCAGAACTTGAAATTAAATTCGCACGCCAAACGAATAAGTTGCGCGGGAAGTTGTTTTTATTATCAGGATCTTCAATCGCAAATTTCAGTTCTTTTTCTTTTAATTTTTGTGCAACATATTTTCCGATTTCTTCTTGCGTTGTTGCACCAGCAGCAACAGCTTCTTTATATAATTCAATTCCATTTTTCTCGAATGTTGGATAAGAAGGTAACCAGCCGAGTCGTGCTGCTAATACATTGTAATCACCGTGATGTTGATAGCGTGAGTTACCTTCAATTGGTGATGCTAAATGTCCAACAGGTGTATCTTCATAGCGCCATTGATCTGTTACGAAATAGAAGAAAGACGTACCATTTTGTAATTTTGGTGGCCCTTGCCAATCTTTTGCCATCGCGATTGTTTGCCATCCTTCTGCAGGTCGTAACTTTTCTTGACCAACATAATGCGCCCAACCACCGCCGTTTACACCTTGTGCTCCAACGAGAAGAACAAGATTTAAAACAGCGCGATAAATCGTATCAGAGTTAAACCAGTGGTTAATACCCGCTCCGACAATAATCATTGAGCGACCATTCGTATCAACAGCATTTTGTGCGAACTCACGAGCGATTTGAATAATAAGCTCACGTTTTACTCCTGTCATTTTCTCTTGCCATGCAGGTGTAAACGGTATGTCATCATTGAAGTCTTTCGGCTCTTGTCCGCCAAGCCCTCGGTTCACTCCGTAATTTGCTAACGTTAAGTCGTATACAGTTGTAACGAACACTTCGCCTTCTTCTGTCATAACCTTTTTCACTGGAATTGTACGTTCTAATACTTTGTTTCCATCATCAGAGAAGTACGGAATTTGTACCGTTCCAATCGATTCTTCCATTCCAAGTAAAGAAAGACGTGGATCAATCTTTTCACCTGTTTCTTCATCTTCTAAACGCAAGTTCCATTTCTTTTCGTTATCCCAACGTGAGCCCATTGTGCCTTGAGGTGTTGCAAAATCATTCGTGTTCTCGTTCCAAAGAACAGGTTTCCATTCTCCTAACTTCGTTTCGCGTCCAATATCAGCAGCGTTTAAGAAACGATCAGCAACGAATTGATCTCCTTTTTGTTTCAATGTGACAAAGAAAGGAAAATCAGTATATTGCTTCGCATACTTTGTGAAATATTCCACTTGATTATCTACGTAAAATTCTTGTAAGATCACATGCCCCATTGCCATCGCAAGTGCACCATCTGTACCTTGTTTCACACTAATCCAATCATCCGCAAACTTTGTAGATTCAGCGAAGTCAGGGCTGACAGAAACGACTTTCGTTCCTTTATATCGAACCTCTGCTAAAAAGTGAGCATCTGGTGTTCTCGTCATCGGTACATTTGAACCCCATGTCATAATGTAACCAGAGTTATACCAGTCACTACTTTCTGGTACATCTGTTTGATCGCCCCAAATTTGCGGAGAAGCTGGTGGTAAATCTGCGTACCAATCATAGAAACTAAGCATCGGCCCACCCATAAGTTGCATAAAACGACTACCAGCAGCATGACTTAACATCGACATAGCTGGAATTGGTGAAAAGCCAACATTTCGATCTGGCCCGTATTTAATTACTGTATAAAGTAGAGAAGCTGAAACGAGTTGTAATACTTCATCCCAATTCGCACGAACGAATCCACCTTTACCACGCGCCTGCTTATACTTACGTGCTTTTTCAGGGTTTTCCACAATGTTTTTCCAAGCATCTAGTGGTGACTTGTGCTTTTGTAGTTCCTCTTGCCACATACTCCAAAGAACACCACGTACATACGGATATTTCACACGAAGTGGACTATAAATGTACCAAGAAAAACTCGCTCCACGCGGACATCCTCGTGGTTCAAAATCAGGCATATCTGGACCTGTTGTTGGATAGTTAAGCTCTTGCCCTTCCCAAGTTACAATTCCATCTTTCACATATATATTCCAGCTACATGAACCAGTACAGTTCACGCCGTGTGTAGAACGAATTACTTTATCATGCTGCCAACGCTTTCTGTACACATTTTCCCATTCGCGATCTTCATATGTTTCTTGTGTATGATTATCGTTATAACGATCTATTGGTGAAAAATATTTTAAACGTCTCATTAGTGCTGAAGTTTTTTTCTTCATACTGTTCACTCCTTTAATACGTCTCTCTTACATACCCTTACTATAAGAGAGGTTGTAAAATACAGATGTGACATTTCGCACAGTTCAAGAGATTGTCAAAAATTCAGTAGAAAATAAGTTTGTGAGAAAATCTTGTGTTCCGTTGTGAAGATTATGGTTAATCTTAATTATTAGGAGAATGGTATTTTGAGGTATCGACTATTTTGCAAAAGAAAAAGAGTTTTGATATTATTTCAAAACTGCCATAAGGAAAAGAGTATAAATTGTATGTAAAAAAATTTTTCCCAATGTTATTATTTTATATCGAGTCTGATTTTACATAAAAATACAAATCATTATTTACTGTATTGCCCTTAGTTACGGAAACAATTATACTAGATGTAATCGAAATAAATAATCTGAATATTCTCAGAATTTAAGGTAGAAGTTTTACTATCTACATATAGAATTAGAAATATGTCCACTAAATTGATTAGAAAACGATAATAACATTAGGAGGATTACGATGCCCCAGCTTGATTCATTACATCCCACTGTAGAAAAAATAATCAATAATATTGAAAAAATAATGGTCGGAAAACGAAAAGAAACAATCTTAGCTTTGACAGCTCTCTTAGCTGAAGGTCATGTGCTATTAGAAGATGTTCCTGGTGTCGGGAAAACAATGCTAGTACGTGCCCTTTCTAAATCCATTGATGCTGATTATAAGCGAATTCAATTTACACCTGATTTATTGCCGTCAGATGTAACAGGAGTTTCTATTTATAATCCGAAAGAGCTCCAATTTGAGTTCAAGCCTGGACCAATTATGGGGAATTTTGTACTTGCTGATGAAATTAATCGTACATCTCCAAAGACACAATCTGCTTTACTTGAATGTATGGAAGAAGGCAATATTACAATAGATGGCATTACAAGACCTTTACCAAAACCGTTCTTTGTCATGGCTACACAAAATCCGGTCGAATATGAAGGAACATATTCTCTACCAGAAGCTCAGCTCGATCGTTTCTTATTGAAACTAAAAATGGGATATCCTACACCAGAGGAAGAATTTGAAATTTTAAACCGGATGGAAAAAACAAATCCACTCTCTCAATTACAGACCATTACTACAATAGAAGAATTAATTTATTTACAACAAAGCGTACGGGTAGTAAGTATGGACAAAGCAATTAAGCATTACATTGTAAAGCTTGTTAATCAGACTCGTACGTACAGTTCTATACAGTTAGGTGCAAGTCCACGTGGCTCGATTGCTTTAATGAAAGCTTCACAAGCTTATGCATTTATCCATGGCAGGAATTATGTTATTCCAGACGATGTTAAATTTTTAGCTCCTTACGTTTTAGCACATAGACTCATTCTAAAAATGGAAGCAAAATTTGAAGGAATAACAGGAGAACAAGTTATCGGAAAAATCGTTGCACGAACTACCGTGCCTACTCAAAGGACGATGAACCCTTGATGAAACGAATGCTGCGAGCGCTATATCACGTTATGAAGTTATTGCTACTCCCTTTATGTCTAGTCTTAACATTTGTGTACGCTATGCTTCAAGGAGGGTTTGTCAGTTGGTTTTTGTTTTACAGCACAATTCCCATTGCTCTTTATTCGCTACTACTCCCCTTCTACGCTTTACGGGACGCTGAAGTAAAACGAATAACAAACCAAAATGGATATGTAGTAGGAGAACAATTTGTAAGCACGATTACAATAAAAAGAAAATTTCCTTTTCCCTTACTTTATTTAGTTATAGAAGATGAACTGCCACCACAATTTATAAGTTGTAAACAAACAAAGATGAATAAGGTAGTACTCTTCCCAGGATTGAAACGAAATATTTCGTTTCAATATGTTATTAACACAATCCCTAGAGGCGAGCACACTTTTTCAAGCGTTCGTGTCAAAACTGGCGATTTATTCGGCATGATAGAGAAAGAAGTAACTTTTTCAGTTCCAGATACATTTTTAGTCTATCCCCAGTATGTAGATATAGCATATCGACAATTGGAAAATCATTTCGAACAAGGAGCGCTTTCAGCAAATATAAATTCAGCAAAAGACTCTACAATCTCTGTCGGTGTCAGAGACTATAAACCTGGTGATCGCTTTTCATGGATTGATTGGAAAGCAACTGCACGAACAAACACTATTATGACAAAAGAGTTTGAACAACAGCGCAGCCATAATGTCATGATATTCATAGACAGAACCGAGTCTCCTCTATTCGAATCAGTCGTCACATTTACTGCCTCTATCGTAAGGACTGTCTTGAAACAAAATTCACCAGCATCATTCGTGTCTATCGGAAAAGAACAAACTATTTTCCCTTTAGACAATGGAGATACGCAGTTACAACAAATCCTTTGTCATTTAGCAAAAGTGCAAGCAGACAGTGTATTCCCGCTCTCCCAGAGTGTAGACATGGAACTAAGAAAAATTTATGAGCCCGTCACGGTTATACTCGTGACCAGTAATCTTTCTCCCGATATTCAAAAGGCGGCTGATTGTGCCGCTATAAGAAATAGAAAATGTATGGTTTTTGTCGTGAAAGAAAAAGCGAATCAACTTTCACACCGAGAAATCAGTATAATAGAAACTCTAAAAAAACGACAAATATTTGTAAACACGGTTTATGAAAACCGTTATACAAACGTGTTTTTTGAGGTGAGCAAATGATAACATTACAAACAAAATACAAGTGGGATACGAACAGATTCTTTATGCATGCATGTGTATTTCTTCTTTTACTAGAATGGCTAAGACCTCTTATAGGTATTACAAATGTAGGTAGATTAGATATTTTCGTAACATTTATAGGAATTTGCTTCGCTCTCTCTTTTTTTCAAACGAGGTGGCAGATTCCAATAAAAATTGTCACAGTCCTATTTATCATTCATTCCCTATATTATAAAAATGCTTTTATAAATCCATCTTGGCTAACAGCATTCTTTTCTGATATGTTTCGAAATTCCTCCCTGTTTTTCCAAGGGAATTTACTAGATATTTCTCCAGTTTTTCCGACGGTTTTATTTTTTCTCTCATTTTGGTTTTTGAGTTCTTTTACTTCATTTTGGATTATTCATAAAAAACGTGGGTTTCTATTTCTTGTATTGACTATTATTTATATCGCAACTTTTCATAACTTACATTTATACAATGCAAACTACGCTATTATTCGTACTGTTGTCATCGGCTTTTTTATGCTTAGTCTTCTTCAAGTAGAACGAATAAAAGAACGTGAACACTTACAAAATTATGCTAGGGAAATCTCAAAATTACTTAGACCACTTACAATATTTATTGTATTATTAGCAATCATCGCATACTTTGCTCCAAAATTTGGCCCTCAATGGCCAAACCCAATGGATTTCTTAAAATTCAACACATCTGAAGCAAGTAAAGAAAAAAAAGTTTCTACAATTGGGTATGGTTTAGATGACTCACGATTAGGTGGTCCTTTTAAGGCGGATCCTACAATTGTTTTCACAGCACGAACGCAAAACAAACAATATTGGAGAGTCGAAACGAAAGATTTTTATACCGGAAAAGGCTGGGAGGTTTCTGAAAATCCGAAAAAGGTTTCTTTTAAAAATAAAAACGACGTCGTAAGCTGGTACGAACAAAATACAAAAACAGAAACTACTGAGGCAACAATTACCATGCAAAAAAGTTACCCTCACCTTACCTATCCAGCAGGATTAGTAACAGTTGAAGCTTCTTCTGATGTATCATACAGTGTTGACCCGTTTTCAGAAAAAATTTATACAATGAATGGAGACTCTTCTACTACTTTACATTCGTATAAAGTAACATATGAGATCCCTGAGTTTTCCATAAAAAACTTGAAAGCTGTAAAAACAAATGAAGGTCAAGAAACAAATCCTTATTTTATGACAAAGTACACACAACTTCCCGAGTCATTACCACAGCGCGTAAAAGACTTGGCTATCAATCTTACAAATGATAAAGACAACCGATATGATAAAGTATTAGCTATTGAAAATTACTTCACAGACAACTCTTTTACATACGAATCAACGAATGTCTCATTCCCTGCCAAAAGCCAAGATTATGTAGATCAATTCCTTTTCGATACAAAAAGCGGCTACTGTAATAATTTTTCGACGTCTATGATTGTACTACTTCGTTCTGCCGGGATTCCAGCTCGCTGGGTGAAAGGCTATACAGAAGGAACTCTTGACAATACACTTGCCTCTGCAGAAGGTGAGGATGTTTATACAATCACGAACGATAACGCACACTCTTGGGTCGAAGTATATTTCCCAGAATACGGATGGATTCCATTCGAACCGACAAAAGGATTTACTAATCCCTATAATTTTATAAATAATACGCCTGCTCCTATTTCACAAAATAGCGAAGCAAATAATTCTAATAACGAGCAAATACAACAACGAAATAATGAAGCAAAACTTAAAAGTTTAATTGAAAATACAGAAGAAGCTTCTACTAAAAAGGTCACAAATTCTAAAACTAGTTTTTCTTGGTGGTACGTATTCCTCTCTACGATACTAATTAGTATTATAGGATACATTCTCTTCACCACTAGAATGAAATGGATGACATTTCTTATTATTCATTTCTATAAATACCGAAAAGATGATGCTGTTTATCAAAAAGCTTACGGTGCACTTTTAAAACAATTTGCGAGAATTGGCATACCACGGGGTGAAAGTCAAACATTCCGAGAATACGCTCTCCATATCGATACACTTTACAACTCGGCCGATATGCAACAACTTACTGCCAGTTATGAGAACGCTATGTATCAACAGGGGCAGGCTACGGTAGAATGGAAGAAATCCGTACACTTATGGGAAGTACTTATGAAAAAAGCAGCTTCTCCACCTAAATCAGATGGCTTTGATACAGTTATTTAATCTTGAAAATTTGAGTTTAAAGAAAACGTCTCAAAGAACTACATTGTTCTTTGAGACGTTTTTTAATAAAGTGAAACTCCTACTTATTCCCCAAGCACCTTCTCAATCTCAACCTCTAAATCTACCGGCTTCGTCTGCGGAGCAAAACGCCCTACTACTTTCCCGTCTTTTCCGATTAAAAACTTCGTAAAATTCCATTTCACTGCTTTCATACCAAGTAAACCTGGTGCTTGTTCTGTCATGTATGTATATAGAGGGTGAGCCTTATCACCTTTCACATCAACCTTTGCAAACATCGGGAAGTTTACACCGTAGTTTAATTCACAAAAACTAGTAATGTCCGCTTCTGTACCTGGTTCTTGTCCCCCGAATTGGTTACAAGGAAATCCGAGTATTTCGAGTCCTTGGTCTTTATATTTATCATATACCTCTTGTAATCCTTTATATTGTGGTGTGAAACCACATTTGCTAGCTACATTGACAATAAGAAGTGCTTTTCCTTCGTAATCTTTTAACGATTTTTCTTCACCTGTAATTGTTTTAGCTGAAAAATCATAAACTGTCATTGTCTTTGCCCCTCTCTTCACTATCATTCTATGTTTATACTATACTACATTCGTGAATATACAGCTCTTATTACGTACTTATAAGTTGTAATGATAGCGCTTTATTTCTGTTCGAAAATTCGACACAAACTACTAGACTTTTATGATGGAAAGTTTTACAATTGAAATATGAACAAAATGTGACAGTTTATATTCCATTATAAAAGAAAAGGATGGTGTTCATTATGAAAACTGCACAACATGAAACGATTTCAAATCGCGAGTTTTATTTCGTACTATATATGATGTTATTGTTTGTTACTGGCTGGGTAATCGATGTAAATGGTTTATTCTTAAGCTCCTACTTTAATTTAGCAGGAGAGATTATGCTTCCATTAGTAGGCGGGATTGTTGGACTGTTCATTATGTCTATTAATAAACAACAAACGAAATAATAATATTACAAAAAGGCAGAAGACGAGCTTCGTTTTCTGCCTTTTTTCTATTTTAGCGTATAATAAAAACATGCAGTATATAAGGAGTGGTAACTATGAAAAAAGTAGAGCAATTATCTTCTCACCTATATCTTATTGATGATTTCGATTTACAGCATAATGAACGAACAGGTACGTACGTTTTATTAGGTGACGATATTACTTTAATTGAAACTTGTGCAGCCCCTTCTCTTCCGTATATTTTAGACGGCTTACAACAATTACATATTGATTTAAACGATGTTAAAAACATTATCGTTACACATGTGCATTTAGATCACGCTGGAGCAGCTGGTTTAATGATGGAAAAGTGCCCAAATGCTACGTTATATGTGCATTCTCGTGGTGCTCGTCATATGATTGATCCAACAAAACTTATTTTAGGTGCAAAAGCTGTCTACAAAGAAGATTTCGATAAACTCTTTGATCCAATTCTTCCAATTGAAGAAGAACGTGTTCATATTGTACAACATGGTGATACGTTAAAAATTGCAAAAGATCGCACCCTTACATTTTATGATACACCAGGACATGCGAAGCACCATATTAGCATTCACGATTCATTAACAAACGGGATTTTTACTGGCGATACAATTGGAATTTATTATAGAGAACTCGCAGACGTTGATGTAGAGTTATATCTACCATCAACGTCCCCTTCACAATTCCAACCAGATGCGATGATTACTTCTAAAAATCACATTCAAAGTATGAATGTAGATACTATTTATTTCGGTCATTACGGCGCATCCTCTCATGTTACAGAAGTATATAATCAACTGGAATATTGGCTACCTATTTTCGTTCATACTGGTAAGGAAGTCTTTGAAAAGTATAATGATTTCGATGAAGCAACTAAAGCTTTACAAACTTTGTTAATGGATAAAATCTCTTCTCATCTTACAAAGTTAAACGTTCCATCAGATCATTCCGTTTATAATATTTTACATTTAGATATAGAAATTAGCGCAATGGGCATTATTGATTATTTCACGAAGCAAGAAAAATCAAACTCCACTATTAACTAACAGTAAAAGAAGAGATATACAACAGTAGTTATTGTATATCTCTTCTTTTTTTGAATATATTTTGAGTAAAGGATGGTGGAATATAATGCAAAAAGTGATGCTATACCTCTGCTTCACATTATTTATCGTCTTATTATTATTTGTAGGAGTAAAAATTCAATTTTATTTAGATACAGATGCACAAGTGAACTTTAACGTTTATCCAAGATTATTCTACTTTACACTCTTCCCTCTTATAGTTGGCATTTTATTACGCTTCCTTCAATCTATTAATCGCGAAACGAGTAAACAAAACTGGAGCTTTCAACCGGATAAATTTATTGCTATTACAGTGCCTACACTATTCATTTCCTTTTCCCCAGCACTACTCTTTTCACCACTTGCCGAATACCTACCTTATTTAGTTAATATTATTCTAATAAATACAACTTTTGTTACGATTATTAGTTTAATAGCTGGTTATTCACTATTAGATTGTTTTATACAAAAGGACAATGCAACGATGAAAAAATATAATTGAATGCTCTATTTTCTTTTAATAAAGAAAGCTCAAAGCTAAAGCTTTGAGCTTTTTTACTTATCTCACCTTTTCATCTACATACTCCATAAACTGCTCCGCTTTAATAAATCTTTCTTTGTACGCCTCAGGCACTTCTTCTACTGTTATCCCGCCACTCGATTTCGTTTTTACTAACACAGTTTGATGTGACATTAACGCCTCCATGTATTGTTCATACTCTTCAGGAGTTAGTACTTCTTTACTAGATTTATGGCCATTTAATTTATCAAAATACGGATGAAGCTCCATTACTACCTTTTTCAATTCCTCTTTTTTAGCTGGTGATAATTGATCATAATCTATATTACCATTCGAATCCCCGTACGCAAGCTTTGCATTAGTTAATTTTTTCAGTTCTTTTGTAAACTCTTCATATTCCTTCGAACTCATTTCATCTTTCGCTTCTGATAATTTTGCATTAAAACGCATATACGTTTCTAATGTCATCGCTCCGGCGTGTTTTTTTAAATTCTCAAAAGATCCGTATATACCATCCGCCATAATAGATTGATATGCAAAACCGGTCGTAGGGATTAAAAATGCTGCTGCAAGCACTCCGGCGATAAGACGTTTCTTCACCTTACTTCCCCCGCGATTCATTTTGATTTGAACAATTACTTTTTCTTTTAACTCCGGTGGGGCAACAATCCCCTTCGCTTCTTCTCGTATAGATTCTCTAACTCTACAATCTAAACTCATTTCACATTCCCTACCTCTCCTAAAAAGATTTCTTCTACTTGCTCTTTTTGACGTAGTTTCTTTAATGCCGCATGAATTCTAGACTTCACTGTACCAATTGGAATATGTAATATTTGTGCTACTTCTTCTTGTGAATATTCGTATAAGTATCTTAAGATAATAACTTGTTTCAATTTATACGGTAATTTATGAATGAGTTCGATTAGTTTTTGGTTTGATATTTTACTTACAACATCGTTAGAAAAATCAATTTGCACTGGCTTTCTTTGCTCTTCTGCTTTTTTCATAATTCGTAGTCGCATCCACCTCTTTCTTCTATAAGAATGAATTTGTTTAATCGCAAGCCCAATTAGCCAAGGGCGAAATGGCTTCTCGCTATCATATTTACGAAGCGATTCATATAGCTGTATGTATACTTCTTGAACGACATCATCTACATCCGTTTTATCTTCAATTAAAAAATGTGCTGTTTTATATACTTCTTGAATCGTTACATCATACAATTCGCTATACGCTTCTTTATTTCCTGATAAAGTTAATCGAATTAAATGTGCGTAATCTATTTCAGCCTTCATATTCCAGCCCTCCTTTGTCTTACACTATATATTGGCAAGTAATTCATATTTCGTTCGATTTTTCCGAAAAAATTTTTTATATAAATTAATATTATGATCCAATGAGTTCATAAGCTTCACTTATAACCACACATAACTATTATATAATTTTCCAATTTCTGATAAAGATTTAAAATGATTTATATAGTCAAATTTAGGAGGATATATGATGAAAGCTATCGTTGTAACGTCGTTCGGTGGTCCTGAAGTGATGAAATATACAGATGTGGATATGCCGACTATTTCAGAAGATCAAGTTTTAATTCGCGTTTTTGCTACTAGTGTAAATTTCGCTGATATTAAATCACGTTATGGCAAAAAAGGAAATAAAGCACTACCTTTTATTCCAGGAATAGATGCAACTGGTATTGTAGAACGCGTCGGTTCTCATGTGAAAAATATTCAACCTGGACAGCGTGTCATTGCTTTTCCTCAAAATGGATCTTACGCAGAGTACGTTGTTTCAAATGAAAATCTCACTTTCGTTTTACCCCATGAAGTCGACTTTCAAACTGCAGCTGCTTGTCCGATCGTATCTTTCACAAGCTATAATTTACTCGTGAATGTTGCAAGGCTTCAACAAAATGAATCCGTGCTGATTCATGCAGCTGCTGGCGGAATTGGTACTACCGCGATTCAACTTGCAAAACGATTAGGGGCTGGAACAGTTATCGGTACTGTAGGAAGTGAAACGAAAAAAGAAATCGCTTTAGATGCTGGAGCTGATTATGTTATTTGTCATCAAGATGAAGATTTTGCAGAGAAAGTCAATGAGCTGACAAACGGAGAAGGAGTGAATATAATTTTGGACTCTATTTCTGGAACTGTCTCTGAAAGAAGTTTAAACTGCCTAGCTTATTACGGTCGCCTCGTTCATTTCGGTAATGCAAGCGGTAAAATTGGCAATTTCAAAACGAAAGATTTACACGCAAGTTGCCGCTCTATACTAGGCTTTAGCTTTGGCACTACACGGAAAAAACGTCCTGAACTACTCCAAGAAACGGCAAATGAAGTTTTCCGTTATTTGCGTGACGGAAGTTTGCAAATGAAAGCTACAAAATCTTTTCCCCTTCCAGATGCAGGGAAAGCACATGAATGGGTCGAAAGTAGAAAAAGTACAGGGAAAGTAATACTAACTGTTCAGTCTTCTTCCTGAAATGAATACTTGAAACAGAGGTGGCATTCATGGGATCACGAATTATGCATGTTATTATCGCTAACGGTATTGCTGAGAAACTATGTATTCAAGATAAAACTTCTTTCTTACTTGGAGCTGTAGCCCCTGATGCTGTTCATTCAAAAAAAGAAAAAGGAACCTCACATTTTTATGCTGGTACAACGAAGAACTATACGAGAAGAATAGATTATGATTCATTTTTTCATAAATACGAAGCACATATAGATTCCCCCTTTATTTTAGGCTATTACACCCACCTCATTGCCGATGATAATTGGCTAAGTGGCTTTTTTCTACCATGGCTAAAAAATAGAATAGAAAATGACGAAACTATCGCACCCCTGTACTATAACGATTTTAAATTGTTAAATGCAAAGTTGCTTCATCATTACGATAAAGAACAACAGCTCTTCTCTCTTCTCAATCAAGAGGCTCACATTGTGGATATTGAAGAGGTTTCTAAAGAAAACGTTTTAGCTTTTCGAAAGTATCTTTTTGAAGATATGTTGTATCCCGAGCAACATTTGCATGAAGACTTACAGGTGTTTACGTTTAATCAAATTGTCGGTTACATTGAAACCGCTATTGAAAAAGGTGCATTTTTTATTACACAACTCTCTCATGAAAAATCCACTTCAAAGATTTAATCCCCCTCAATATATTTGAGGGGGATTTTCACATAGCAATATTATTATTGGTTCTTCTCCATAACCGCAAAATAATTCCCTTCACTATCAGCAAAGTTAAACACTTTACCAGAAGGCATAGTTACCATTTCTCCAACAGTAACATTTTTATTTTTTAAACCTGCATATAATTGATCCAGATTTTCTGAGAAGAACATTAAGGACGGTGTACCAAGATTTAATTCTGGGCTCATTTTCGAAATAACTTCTTTATTATGTAATATAATGCTCGTTTCAGCACCGTTAGTTGGAGCAATTTCAATCCATCTCATTCCTTGCTTGTTATCTTCCTCCGCAACTACATGAAACCCTACCTTTTCCGTCCAAAAATTTACTGCCTCATCTTGATTATTTACATATAACATAATTTGTCCTACTTTATGAATCATTTGTATTCCTCCTATTGTTTTTTTACATTCTATGTAGCTTTCTACAGCTGGTATCGTTATTCCTTTTGAGTTGGTATGTACTTCTTTGCAAAATTTATCGACTGACTCATCCCATCCAGTTCGTCAAAATAATTGTTTCTTTCAATCATGTTATATCCGTCGAATCCAATTTCATCTAATACTTTGAAGAATATATCGAAATCCACTTCACCATTTCCTACCGCTACTTCTATATACTTACTTGAACTATTACTTTTCACTTCTTTACAATCTTTAATATGAGTTTGTACTATATAATCTTTTAATAGTAATAAACCTTCTAACGGATTTTCATTTACATCACTTATTAAATTTGCTGGGTCAAAGTTAACAGCTAGTCCTTTCGAGTTTGCATTTTCTAAAAATCGTTTTAATACTATTGCTTTTTCAGATCCTGTCTCAATAGCAAAGACTCCCCCAAATTTGAATGCTAATTCCCCTATCTCATAACAAACCCGCACCATTTTATCATAGCTCTCACTTTTTTCATCATCTGGAACTTTCCCAATATGAGCTGTTATTATCTTTGCTCCCAGCTCCAAACCTCTGTCAGTAATATATTTAATCTGATTTATTGCACTGTCAGCTTCTGTTCCTGTAATTCCATTTTCTCCAAAACTAATTGCTAATGATGGAATCTTTATCCCATTAAAAGATAAGCTTTTCTTTAAAGCAGTCCATTCTACCACTGGAATATTAGCTAAGTTGAAGTTTTTATTCATAGCATATAATTGAATATATTCTAAATCCCATTCCCTTGCTTTTTGTATTCCTTCGTTTACTTCAATATGTTTCGTATTCAAAAACATTCCTAATTTCCTATCCATATATGTACCTTCTTTTTATTATTTCGCATCAGTTTAATATTCGACTTTTTTATATTACTTCCTTGTACAAACTAAATGAGAAATGATTCACCCTTATCGATAATTCTTATAAGATAGATACATTTAAATTCCCTTTGTTATTCAATTACAAACAAAAAGACGTAACTATAAATAGTTACGCCTTCCCCATTATTTATCTAGGCTTTTTCTTCCCAGTAAATGCTGGTTTCTTTTTCTTAGGTGCTGGTGGCTTCGATTCTACAAATGTTCCTTTGAACATTTCTTGCTTCGTAAATACGATGCCTAGTTTTTTCGCAAATTGTAGTAATTTGCGCTCTTCTTGTGGAGTTACAAGAGATACGACAGTTCCTTCTTTACCCATACGTCCTGTACGTCCTGAGCGGTGAATATATTGGTCTACTGTGTCCGGTAATTCTAAGTGAATTACATGTGTTAAATCATCAATATCAATACCGCGTGCTGCAATATCAGTAGCAAGTAGAATTTCTAATTTTCCGCCGCGGAATGCACGCATCGTTGCTTCACGCTCTTGCTTACCTGCTTCTGCATGAAGAGCTGCTGCTTTCATTTTACGGAACTGCAATTTCTGAGTAATTTCATCTAAACGGAATGGATCGTTTAAGAAAGCAACTGCTTTTACATCGCCCATATGCATAATTCTTCTTACATAATCATTTTTTTCGCGTCGCTCACAAATGATGTACGTATGCTCAACTAAGCTTTTTGACTCTGCACGTGTTACACGTACCACTTGTGGTTCAACTGCCAAATCACGTGCCGCGTCTTCTGCCGCTTTGGTAATTGTCGCTGAGAAGAATACTAATTGACGGTCGCGCATCGTTGATTTAATTACATCTTGTACTGCGCCCATCATCTTTTGTTTTACAATTTGATCAAACTCATCAAATACAATTGTTTTCACTTCATGCATTTTTAGCTTTTTCATACGAATTAATTCTAAAATACGTCCTGGTGAACCGACAATTACTCTCGGATGTTTCTTTAATTTTTCAACTTGGCGCTTAATATCTGCACCACCAATTAAAGATGCACCTGAAATTTCAGTTCCTGCTGTAAACTTTTGAACCTCTTCATGAATTTGCATTACAAGTTCACGTGTTGGCGCTAAAACAACAACTTGTGGCTGTTTTACTTCAGGATTAATTTTATGTAAAAGGGGTAATAAGTACGCTAATGTTTTTCCTGTTCCAGTTGGAGATTCAGCTATAACGTCTTGTCCTTCTAAAATAGTTGGAATCGCTTGTTTTTGAATTTCAGTTAATTCTTTAAAACCAGCCTTCTCCCAAGCTTCTTGTAAAAATGGTTGCATATCTTTTATCATTTGTTTTTCTCCTTTATCTCTATTTTTGAAGAAAATGCTGTATTGTTCGCACCGTTTCTATCATGTGTGAAATAACAGCTATTAAATCATCAACATGGTCTTCTGTAATCGCTTTTTGAAATAGAACCTCTACCTTATTATGATATGAAATCGCTTGCTTATTATATTCGTATGAAACTTTCTGCATAATCATTCTTTCTTTTCCCCATATAGAACGCATTAAAGTTTCAATTTCTTCGCATCCTACTTCTGGTTGTTCTAACGGGAATGAAAATGCTAGCTTCATTTCACAACCTGGTGTAAACTGAGGCACTTCTAGTATTTCACCAGACAAGTTCTTTGCATCCACAGATAATGAAAATGTTGCTTCTACTAATGGTTCGAACGGTTCTGTTAATTGAAATGAGATATGATATATACGACTTAATGAGGCAAGGTCCATCATATCTTTTCGATCTGTTACAAGAATATCTCCATGTAGATCAAAATCATACACAGCACCTTCTACGATTACTTTTAAATTGTCAAAAGCAGTTGGATCAAACATAATTTCCTCCAAAAAACAGGCGCCTTTCGATGGAAAGGCGCCACTTGATGTATATATAGTTTACAGATAAACGAGATGAATTACAACCTTTTAGAATAAACCTACTGCTTTTCCATCTTCATTTACATCCATTTGAAGTGCTGCTGGTTGTTTTGGAAGACCTGGCATTGTTAACATTGTACCTGTTAACGCAACGATAAAGCCTGCACCGATAGATGGTTTTAACTCACGAATTGTAACGATAAAGTCAGATGGACGACCTAATTTTGTTGCATCGTCAGAAAGAGAGTATTGTGTTTTCGCCATACAAACTGGTAGGTTACTCCAACCTTCTCCTTCATATTGAGCTAATTGCTTACGTGCTTTCGGAGCAAATTCAATATCTTTTGCGCCATACACTTTTTGAGCAATTGTACGAATTTTTTCTTCTAATGGTAATTCTAATTCATAAAGTGGTGCGTAGTTGTTTTCACCTTTTTCGATTTCTTTTAGTACTTTTTCAGCAAGGTCAACTCCGCCTTGGCCACCCTTCTCCCAAACTTCTGTTAAGGATACTGCATAGCCACGCTCATTACACCACTCTTGTAAGTATGTAACTTCTGCATCTGTATCTGTAATGAATTTATTAATTGCAATTACGAAAGGCACACCGAAGCTTTGAATTGTTTCAACATGCTTCTGTAAGTTTTCCATACCTTTTGCTAATGCATCTACATTTTCTTCTTTTAATTGATCTTTTGCAACGCCGCCATGCATTTTAAGCGCACGAATCGTCGCAACAATAACAACTGCTTCTGGTTTAATGCCAGCTGCACGAGCTTTAATATCTAAAAACTTCTCAGCGCCTAAATCAGCACCGAATCCAGCTTCTGTAATAACATAATCACCTAATTTTGCTGCCATTGTTGTAGCGATAACACTGTTACAACCGTGAGCGATATTCGCAAATGGTCCGCCATGAATGATAGCTGGTGTATTTTCTAACGTTTGTACTAAGTTCGGCTTTAATGCGTCTTTTAATAATAGTGTTAACGCACCTTCTACACCTAAATCTTTAACCGTTACAGGTTGATTTGCAAAGTTATAGGCAACTACGATGCGAGATAAACGTGCTTTTAAGTCTTGAATATCTGTTGCAAGGCAGAACACGGCCATAATTTCAGATGCTACTGTAATGTCAAAAGCGTCTTCACGTGGTACACCTTGTACAGGTCCACCAAGACCAATTACTACGTTACGAAGGGCACGATCATTTAAGTCAACGCAGCGTTTCCAAACGATTTTACGCGTATCAATTCCAAGTGTGTTTCCTTGTTGGATATGATTATCAATAAACGCTGCTAATGCGTTATTGGCAGTTGTGATCGCATGGATATCTCCAGTAAAGTGAAGGTTAATGTCTTCCATTGGTACGACTTGTGAAAAACCGCCACCTGCTGCTCCACCTTTTAATCCCATCGTCGGTCCAAGAGATGGTTCACGAAGTGCAATTACTGTTTTCTTACCAATTTTGTTAAAAGCTTGACCTAAACCAACTGTTACTGTTGATTTACCTTCTCCAGCTGGAGTTGGGTTAATTGCTGTTACTAAAACAACTTTACCGTCTTTCTCATCTTGTAAGCGCTTAAAAATATCAAGAGATAACTTACCTTTATAATGCCCGTATGGCTCTAATTCATCTTCTAAAATATTTAAATCAGCTGCAATTTCTTGAATCTTCTTCATACTCGCTTCTTGTGCGATTTCAATATCGGATTTCACTGTTGTAGTAGTTGTCATATACCCTAGTCCCCCTTTAATTGGTTCTGATGATATTGTATCAGTTTTTTGTATTTTCTGCACTTATTTACCTCCTAAAAATTCTTTCATTTCTTTATACGTTTTTTAACATAAATACCCATAAGAATGTTAACGATTGTTGCAACTCTGTAGGTAGTTGACCTAACATCTTCTCGTTTACTCCGCGCTTATATACGCCGATGCCATCTACAACTTTAAAACCTTGTTCTTTCGCTAACTGTTCAAATTCCCAAGGCATCATCGTATTACAAACAACGTCTTTTCCATACAAGCGAGGATAACTGTTCTCTCGTGGCTTTGCTGTCGGTCCTAAAATTGCAATACATGCATATCCATCTTTCTTTAACACACGCTTTATTTCATTTAACGCTCGTAATGGCTCTTCCGTCCACTCTAAAGAATTAATTGCCATAATTGATTCAAATTGCTCATTTTCAAATGGTAATGCAGAAAGATCTCCTTTTATAAAAGATAAATTTGGTCCTTCTCCGCGCTCCTTACCTTTTTGAATCATCACTTCCGATAAATCTACTCCCACTGCTTTATAGCCTGCGCTACTTAATTTATATGTACCGTACCCATCACCACAACCAACATCGAGCACTTGTGCTTCTTTCTTTACGTATTGTTCAAAAAACGGAATAATTGTGCTCCTACTCCCGCTATCCCACATTTCCTGACTATTTTTATTCCAAAACTCCGCACTACTATCCCATTTCTTCTCTGCTGATTCATGCCAATTAAATGTTGTCATACATTCCCCTACCTTCACGTATTATCATTCATTTCATTCTACATCATTTTCCAAAATTCCTGTTTTATCCCGCTTGCAGTAAGACACCTACCTCAAAATTCAATGGATGCGGACCAGTTAATGGGAGAGAACTGCTCATAAAAATCCAATTGTTGCTGGCTGATAATCAGTTGTGATGGAAAAAATCCCGCACTTTATCTTCAATAGGAAATGGATATGTTAACGATGGAATACGTATTCTCCATTTTTTGCTTTACTTGGGTTTAACTCATACTCATGTTCTTACCTTTATGTAAGATACTATAGGTACACCCAATTGAAAGAGAGGGATGTACATGCGAAGAAAGAGAAATCATCATTTTAAAAGTGGTGAAAAAAACGAAGAGTATGCTGCTGAAATATCACCAGCTGGCATACCAATTAGACATAAGCGTAAAGAAATTGCAAATGAAATAGAAGGTACAAATACCGGCGCAATGGTAGGCTATGTCGCTTTATTTCTTTCGTTATTCTCCATTGCTTTTTATCCAGTTACGCTCGGCTCCCTAGCAATTTTAGTTGGCCTATTAGCTGTCAATTTCGGAGCAAGAACACTTGGATATACAGCAATTGGTTTTGGTAGTTTTTCTGTTTTATTTACTTTACTTTATCCGCTTGCTTTGTCAGCGTTTTAAAAAAACACACCAAGTTATACTTGGTGTGTTCATTCATGATACAACATAATATGACCGCATCCACAACAATGTTTCGCTGTAATTTCTTGAAACACTGGATAATTTTCTTCATCCCTATGCTCAATAAATACTTTTTCAAACCGATACATGTTTGGTGCATATGCCCAATCTTGTTTCGTACGTGCATATAATGTTGAGGAAAAAAACTCCTCACCACCGCAAACGATACATGTGTTCTTCATCGCTATCCCTCCTATGCTTGTCTTACTTCATCTATATGAACATAAGCATAAAAAAAAGACCTTCTATTACTAGAAAGTCTTCTCTGAAACAAAAAGAAATGTACCAAACATTCCTACTCCGCTATATTCTTTTGAAACACCAGCTTCTGTTTTAAATGTTTGCTTTACAGTCATAAAGAATACACCATTTCGTGCATCTGTACTTTCAAATTGTAGTTTTTCTTTTTTACCATCTACATTTTGCGTGCATTCAAAACTACTCTCATTACAATTCAACGCATACTTATCCTCTACATACACTTTAAAATCTGATTCTTTCGGACAAGTTATAAGTAATATTGCCACGAGAATAATACTTACAATACCCACAATTGTATAATATTTCTTCATTTGTACTCCTTTCAAATGACAAGAAAACTTGACTTCATGCGCCAAGTTTTCTTAGTCAACAACCCATTGCCACTCTTGTTCTTTCTTATCAAAAATGAGCCAACCTGTTTCTGTTACTTCCTCTTTCAATTCATCGATATTATCTAGCACCTCATCCGTACTTTCATACGAACCAACTACATATACCGGAATTTCAAGACCTCTTCTTGACTCAATCTTCCCTGCTAGATCTATGTAAAGACCATCTTCCATTAGTGGAATAAGTCCCATAATCAATTCTTTTGAAATTGCTGGGAAAATTTTTGATTTTTGGAAGAAAGAAAAACGTTTCTTACCGAAAGCACCGAGTTTATACGGAATGACTTTACTTAACATTCCTACAAAATCGGCAATTCTACGATAATACACTTTGTTGTACCATCCGTCATCATGTGAAAAATAAACAAATCTATTTTTCAGTAACGGAAAGAATGTTCTTGCAAGTGGTTCTTTTTTGTGAGCCAAATATAATAATTCTGCAATTTCTTTCGGCTCTAATTCATCTAAATCGCTTGCATCATCAAAATCTACCCAACAAAATTCATCAAATTCATCAATCTCTGCTTGAATTAACTTATGTATATTTTCTTCCTCAACATATTCAAATAAAGTATGATAATGAAAATCCGTCCATTCAAAGTTGTGCTTCAAAAGCAACACTTGATGAAGCGGTGAAGGGATGTTACTCGCAAACTCTTTAAACGTAATTCCTGATGTAATAAAACAATGACCTCGACGATTACCATTAATATATATCATATTCTTTACTTGGTCAGATCCTCCAGACAAAGCACCTAGCCACCTTCGTTTTATATGTTTCAATTCTATAGCATATTTTAACATGAAAAATTTTAGAAACATAGAAAAAACTTCAAAAACTATTTACAATTTCATGTGTTTTATTACATAGTGATTACAAGAAAAAACGCCTGCTCATAAGCAGGCGTTTTTAAAGGATTTCATCTGGGTTTTGAGGATGATGATTTCCCTCTTTCTTTTCTTCTTTTTGGAACATCGATTGAATTTTATCAATTGTTTGTGGAGCTAATTCAATCATTTTTTCTGCTAAATGTGTCGCATTTTGTAGATGAAGAATATTTACTCCATCTTTATTCACCACAAGAAATGCTACTGGTGTAATAGAAACACCACCCGCGCTACCGCCACCAAATGCAGGGTTACCGTTCGCTCTTTGTCCATCATTCGTTTGGAAATCAGAACCTCCTGCTCCAAAACCGAACGCTACTTTAGAAACCGTTAACACCACACCACCGTCAGCCGTTTGAACAGGCTCTCCAACAATCGTATTTACATCAACCATTTCTTTTAAATTTTCCATTGCTGCTTTCATTAACCCTTGAATTGGATGATCCACCGTTCATAACCTCCTTTGTCATATCTTTCCTAGTTTTTCCGAAAGTTTGTGAACTAAACATAAAATTTTATATTGATTTCAAAAAACTTAAGTTGTAATATTTAGAAAAAATAAAAAAGAGGTCGATTCGTTATGATGCGAAAATTAACAAAGAAAGATCATGAACAAGTATTCGCTTACCTAAAAGAAGAAGCAGCCATTAACTTGTTTATTATTGGAGATATTGAAGCTTTCGGTTATGACACAGATTTTCAAGAATTATGGGGAGTATTTAAAGAGAATGGGACATTAAAATCAATTCTACTCCGATTCCACGATTCATTTATACCATATAGTAAAGAAGACTTTGTTACCATTGATTATGAGGCACTTCTTTCCGCATATAAACCGCTTAAACTCTCTGGCAAGTCAACTATTGTAGAAAGGTTTGAAACTTCTCCAAGTCTACAATTGGGCGCCAAAAATGAAATGTATTTTTGCGAATGTCTAAATGACAACAACTTACCTAGCACGCCTATCCAAGAAACAATTAAACTTGCCACACTAGATGATGTAGAGCGAATTATGCAATTAAGAAGTGACATCGCTGAATTTCCGACTACTAATGAATCAGAGAAAATATTAAGGCCGGCTATCGAAACAAATACAGGACGTACATATTATATTGAAAAAGACGGTGCAATCATCGCATCCGCCTCTACTTCCGCTGAAAATTCATTATCTGCTATGGTAGTTGGTGTATGTACACACCCGAATTATCGCGGAAATGGCTACGCTTCACTCATATTACAAAAAATGATTCAAGACTTTACGAAAGAAGGCCGAACACTTTGTTTATTTTATAACAATCCAGCTGCTGGACGAATTTATAAACGACTAGGGTTTAAAGACATTGGGATGTGGACGATGTATCGATAATAAAAAGCCGTGTTCGCTTAATTACGATACTTTAGAGGTTGAAAACGTATAATGAGGAATGTTTTTGTTCAATACGGTTGTTGATATCGTTCACTCTTAACGATGTTTATCGTTATCCACATTTTACCGCACATCTTACTATTTGTACAAGCCGTAAAGTGTGGATTTCGTTAAATAAATACCGCAATAAATTGCGTTTTCCTACGAATTTATCCACAAAAAAAGACGTAGATAATGAAATCCACGCCCCCTCTCGCAACTATTGCGCCTTATACTTCTCGAAAAATTCATAGAGCGCAATCTCTACAATTTCATCACGATTCAAACGATGCTTATCTTCGAATCTATCTAACATGGTACACGCTTCCTTGTCGAGATTCACCGTTCTGCTAACCTTTTCTTTCGCCTCACTTTCTCTAATGCGGTCGTGCAACGAATGAATCGGATTAGTATTCTTCTGAGCCAAAGTCTTTTCCTTTTGTTGCTTTATCGTATTAACTGTGTTTTTAGTCGGGCCCCATTCGCTCATGATTTTCCGTAGCGTATTTACTTCTTTTTTCGTAAGTGCATCATTTGTAGTTTCTAGCTTCTTAGCATCGGCAACCTCTACAAATTCTCGGATATCCGCTTTTAAAGGCGCTTCCCCTTGTCCTGTAAAATACCAACCTATACCATCTTTTTTACTATATTTATACCCTGCGTTTTTTAACCCCTTTAACAACCTTTTATCACACATACCAATTTCTTTTCCAACTTCCTTAGCGTTACTTTCTTTCAATGACGCTATTACTTCCTCGATTTTCACATGATCCTCTCCTTCTTATTACGCAACTTGCGCAATATTATATTATCTAATTTTTACAATATAACTTTTTAAATATATCACATAAAAAATAAAAAGGTGTAACAAATCGACCGTTCACCTCACTTCCGCCCGTCTCTTAATCCACTTAAACGAAATAGAACGCATTTAGACGATACTATACCCACGAAACAAAAGATAATCCACTAAAAAAGAGACTAGAGCCGAAGCCCTAGCCGATCTATTTCGATTACTTTTATTTTTTAGTCGCAAGACCCGTGATCTTAGCGTGTGCCGCTTCTTGTAACATTTCTAGCGTGTACTCGCCGACTAACATTCCTTGCATGTAATCGCCTTTTTTACCTAAGTACTCGTGAGAAAAGTCGCGTCCTACTAGTGGACGGATAGATAAACGATTCGCATCGATTACTAAGATCTCGCCCGCAGGGATGTTTTTATTTAGTAAGATCTCAGCCGCTCCGAAGTCGGAAATGTAGTGATCTACTACTTGACCCCGTCCATTATCTAGACGATCTAAGCGAACTAACGCATTTTGGAAAGCTGAGATAGCGATCTTTTGAGTAGCACCCGTGATAATTTTGTAGTTACCACCTGCATTAGATCCGCTTTTTTCTAAGATTAAACGGAATGCTTCGATCAGATGCTCGTCCGCAATTTCTGCGCCGTCTGCTTGGATTACGTTTGTTTTAATAAACGAGCGAATACCACGCATCATACGTGTATTGCCTCGCTCGTAACGAATACCATTGATAACCGCTTTTTCTAATTGCAGCGCTAGCTCTAATTGTTTCTTTTGCTTCTCTTGTTCGAACGCATTATCTACACCATATTGCGCGATTGCCTGCGCCGTACCTGTTAACTCGACTGTCTCGTCGAAAATCTGCGTAAGATTCGATACACGATTACGAGGCTTATAACGAGCGTCACGAGCGTCCGCACCTTCCGAACCTTCTACGAACATAACTTCTAAAGTTGCGCCAGTTTCTACAGTTTCCGCAGTTGTGCCCGCATATCCACGAACTACTGTTAATTTCTTACCTTCGACTTTGCCGACTAGGATTAACTCTTCACCGTTACGAATGACTTGATTAGGTCGGAATGCTTCCGCGTCTTCAACTGTAATCGTCGTAGCTTCTGCCGACGCTTCGTTCGCTGCGATGCCATCCTGAGCAAACATTTCATCTTCGAACCATACATGTTCTACGTTAGTTACTGGATCGCCGAAACCGAGTAAGTCGAGCATAGGTGTTTGTAGCGGATTTAGTAATAACATCTCATCCGTTACACTTTCTTTGACGCCGATTAATTCATTAGAATAAGTTTTTACCATTTTTATTTCCCCCTTAGAATTAGAAAAAAGCCACCTGATTACAGATGACTTTCCCTTTTGTTTTATTTATATTTAAAGGCATATCGCCTATTAATATCGCTTAGCTCTTGAATCTCGCAGGTATTTGTTTATACTTCAAGATATTATTCCAATCGCTATCATTTGGCGGTACGGGAATATCGACGATACCTGCCGCATTCTGCATGATCGGTCTAGCGCCTTTTCGACTTCTAAAGCGCTCATTCATAAACTCGACTGCCCATTGATTCTCGCTTTCGATACGTAATATTTCTAAGACTGCCGCGAAGTAATCCTTTAGTCCTTGTTCCGCCTTCTGACGCAGTGGATCGACCTTCTCTTGTCGTAAGGTTGGTACGAAGTTATTTCGCCAGTCACGAGCAAGGTCGTCGAGTGTGATCGTACCTGCTAAATTCGCCATCGCATAATCATTCGCCTTACTGTACTCGCCTTCGGCAACTTTCAAAACCGCCCGAGCCTTTTCGATATCTGCCAGCGCTGCTTTCTTTTGCGTCGCTACTTTTTCCCCTGCGAATTCTTGTTGTAGGATCGCTTCATACGCCTTTGTAGCAGCCGCTACGTCCTCTTTCGCAGTTTTTATCTTTTCTCGATAACCTGCGATAAACTCATTCGCCTTATCATTTTGTACTGCGAATTCATCGTATAGTTTCCATTCCATCTTTTATTTCCCCTTTCGTATTTCCCTCTAGTAGTTTGATACCCTTACGCAGCCACTCGATTAATACTGTGCGCCGCTTCGGTATTGATTTTATTTGTGTTATTTCGTTCGGATCTTTTAACTCGTAAACATCTATTAAAGCGGTTCGTGTCCGCTCGTCTTCGAAACATCTAAGCGTTTCGCTTGTATCTTCCTGCGTTTTATAGTGTCCCATAATATCGAGCGTACCTAAACACGCAAGGTATATGTCTTCTGTGCTTGTCCATACGTCAAAACTAGGAAAGTCTTCGCAGTTTAGATATACGATTTCTCGTAGTTTCTCGGCTAGTGGTTTCTCTTCTAAAGGCGCTATGATTTTCGCTAGTAATGCATTATCTCTATAGAGGTAAGCAACTAAGAAGTATTTACCCCGCAGCTCATGCACGTTAGCTACTATCAGTGGTCGCATATCAATCGCCTCCCTTCGTTTTTAGTCGTTTTTGTAGATCGTTGCTTATGGCGATCATACTGCCGTCGAACGTTTGTAATAAAAATAGATTGCGTTCGCCGATGATCTGAGTAAGAAGTTCAGCTTTCTCTGATGGTAACTTTTGATCGCCTGATATATAGCGTGATATGCTCGCCTGTGTCGTTCCTAATAGATTCGCTAGGTCGAATTGCGTAATCTGTGCGAGCTTTAAGATTAACGCAAGGACTGACGCATTATATGACGGGTGGTTGTACATTACGTTTCGCCTCCTTGTTTCGTGTATTTTATACATGTGAGATTAAAAAAGAGCGGGTAAACCCGCCAGTGTAATCGAGCTTATAAGAAGAAGTAAACGATTATTTACGCGCATCAGGTCGTTATTTTTAATAAGACGTTTCCGCGCCAAGTGCGATATATTTGTTAATTTATCAATGTGCCATTACCGCAGATCGGGAATAATCTACGGCTGACACTACGAAAAGAGGAACTCAGGGGGAGAAAAGGAAAATCTTCTTCTCAATATATATGTAGTTCTATTTACTATTTAATTGTATATTCTATACAAACTTTTTGTATTTCTTTTTATTACCCTTGTGATATGTGAAATTATTCATCACCTCCTGTCTCGCGCTCCTTTTCTTGATACGCCGATTAGCTAGTTTCCGAATTTCGTCCAACTCTCATCTAAGCGCGGATCTCCTATGTATTTTTGCACCAACTTAACCGCTCCCCTAGGCGTTATCATTAGCGTCGTTTCGATACCACGAAGGATCGAATATGTCAGGCGTTTTTATGCCCGCAGCTCCCTTTGGTGTTTGCGGTATGGCGATCCAATTCGGGTGCGATTCCGTACCCGAATTGACGATAATGTGATGCTCGCCGTATTTCCTACGACCCTCAGCGATAACCTCGGATAATTCGCTTGTTCGTTGTGCTCTTGATTTATTTTCGATGTGTGTCATTTGCATTTGTACTACCTCCGTTTGTTTTTGTTTGTCTCATAATTCCGATTGCTGAGATCGTGAACGTCGCTCTCACTCCTAGAAAAACGTATCAGACTTTCGTATCTCGTATTCTTCCCGACGTGCCTTTTCTTGTTTTTCGCGTTTAATTCGTTTTTCATTAATGTAATTTGAGATCTCATTTACACGATCGAATAGAATGGCGTAACTCTGTGTCCCCTCGATCATTCCTGTCCGCTCGATTATCTTCGCTTTTTCTAACGTATATATGACGGTGAATATCGGATAGTCCAGTGAATCCAATATACTTTGACTACTGATAGACATCATTTTAGTCATTGCCGACTGTGCTACACCTTTAACTTCGCCGCTATCGTTGCCCAATCGCTTAAGTAAAGTTAACAACTCTAGAGGTATAGTAGACGGAATTTCGCAGCCCCTCGTAAGCTCTTCCGTTCGTACCTCTTCGCCTCTTATGTTTATTAGTTTAGTCATTTACATTCGCCCCTTTTCTTTTCGATACTTCCTCATTCGTTCAGTTTCCGACGCGCTAAATTCGGTCATGCTTCGTTCGAATTCGTCATGGTACTCTTTCGCGAGTGGGTAGCGTTGCAGTAGTTCCGCTTCTGTTAATGGCGCTAACGGTACATAGCGATTGGAATTCGTTTTATTGGCGCGTTCGACGCGGATAAGTCCGACTTTTTTCAGTAGTGCAATATGCCTTTTAACCGTCGATGTCGTTTTCTTTAGTAGGTTTGCCAGCTCATATTGAGATGGATAAGCATATTTAGTGTCTTTTGCCGTATATTGAATGATGACTTGATATAGAAATATCGTTTCTGTCGTGAATCCGTACGGCTGCAAGTTCATGTAGTGCATGATATTCCTCGGCACTTTGATGAATCCACTCTCCGTTTTTTCGTGCTTATCATAGAATGGTTGCTCGTCGTACTTCTTCGTGATCGATTCTAGATCCTTGACCATCTCTTTCTTTCTCGATCGGCTATCCTTTTGTGCCTGTCGTTGCTCTTCTGTTAGTGCCATAATAAGCACTCTCCTTTCATGTTCGTTTGATTAGTCACTGTTCGTTAGTTGGATCAGTCACTGTTCGTTAGTGTGATGTATCTTACGTAATAAAGACGTTATTAAAAAGACGTTATTATAAAAATAATATTTCTGTATCGAATTCAAAGAGCGAATTCTTACAGTGATTTTACGCAGCAATATAGACATTAATAAGATCGTGATAGAGCGTAAAAGACATTTAAATAATATCCGCCGCCATCCTGACGTTAATATATACGCGACGACTCGATCATTTTCGGTCAAGTAATGCGTAATAAGAGGATAAGTTTTGTTCGCATCGTCACCGTACTTACGTAAACATAGACGCCAACCTTTACATATTTCGGGTGACTTCGTATGCAATTCGTACAGGCTGCGGATATCCTTACACGTACATAAACGCAGCAACGGCACATTTTGGGTTAAATACCTTTAAAAAAATATATACGGATATTTTTTCGGATCTATAATAATAGAAACTAGACTTCGTGTAACCTGCTGCGTTAAGATCAACGCCCTGAGTTAAAAATGGTGGTCGCTTTGCTGAACCGACTGTGTGAGCGCCTGCCTCCGTGCCTTTGGGGGGTTCGGGAAAATTCCGATTCGGGTTGGCTCGTTGTTGAATATCGTCGTCCTCTTCGTGCGTCAGTGAGCGAGAGAGCCTTTAAAAGAGGTTTCGAAGTTTCACGATCAAGAAAGATTCACGAAAGAAATACAAAGAAAGAAACATTAATTCGAATTCAATTACGAATTGCAATCGAAACTCAATGCGAAGAAAGAAGAAACGAATCGCAATCGAACTCAACGAGAAGAATCGCGTGAACTTAATCGATAAGACTTTCAGCATTCGAAACTCAACGAGAAGAAAGAAGATCGAGAACAATTCTTTAAACGAATTCAATCGCTAACAATTAAAGAAGAGCGAAAGCAATCGAATACTTCTCTCGCTACTCACGATTCAATACGATTATCTCTGCGCTGATGTAGTACATCGTAGTGTAGCCGTATAGTGTGCGTATGTATGGCGGTATGTACAACACCCCCTATCAGGCGCTATAGATTAGCCCGTACGAGTCTCTAGATTACTCGATTATATTCGTTAGCTGAGACGATATAGCGCAGCATGTATAGCCGTGTGGCGTCGTCCCGTAAGGTGTGTGGGTATATGGTCGGGTGTCTTGGATATGTGGTCGCCTGTTGGTAATATAGTGCGGGGTGTTGGTCGATCAGATACGCGGCTAGGTACGGCGGTGTTTCATAACACAAAACATATAGTGAGGTACTGTTATATAAATATGCGTCGTGGGTAGTAGTCTAAAAAGGTACACGTTTGTAGACGCTAAGAAAACGATCCTACACCCGTCTACTAACACACATAAATAAACCTTAATAGACGTCTATAAAATAATTGACGTTTATAGACCGATATTATATATTTAACGTATCAGTTAAACGAAACGGGGTTTTCATTATGGCAATCAGCTTCGGTTACATCCGCGTATCAAGTAAGGATCAGAACCTAGATCGACAATACAAAGCGTTAGAACCTTATGTAACAGACGCGAAGTATATCTATAGCGATAAGGCGAGCGGTAAGGATATGGATCGTGAAGGCTTTCAGAATATGCTTAAAGCAATGCGCGAAGGCGATACGCTCTATATTAAATCGGTCGATCGACTGGGTCGCAATAAGCAGCAGATCAAAGAGTACTTAGAATACTTTAAGAAAGAAAAGATCCGCGTTAAGATCATCGACCTTCCTACGACGATGGCAGATGTTCCCGAAGGTCAAGACTGGGTTATCGATATGATCAATAACATTATTATCGAAGTTTATACGTCAATAGCAGAACAAGAACGAAAAACAACAAAAGATCGTCAAAGAGAAGGTATCGATGCGGCAAAAGAGAAGGGCAAACACCTCGGACGCCCGATCATGGAACTTCCCGCAGACTGGGATCGACTATATGGTGAATGGAAAGCGAAGAAGATCATGGCAGTCGAGTTTATGGCAGCGGTCAATATGAAGAAAGCGACATTTTATAAGAAGGTAAAAGAGTACGAGGCATCGGCGAAATAACGTCGGTGTCTTTTTGTGCGCTGAGATCGAAGCCCTAGACCTCTATGACGCAGCGAGTTGTATACGATTGTAAAATAAATTAAATAAAATTATGACTACACGGCGATCAGGTTGGCGGATAAAAACCCCTTGAGATTTCGAATAGCCCTTTCCGATCGGCTTCTGCTGATGTATAGCGGTCACTACCGAAATGTAGCGAAGTGTACCGATCCCTATGAGTTTCGTATATAC
Organism: Bacillus sp. 196mf; assembly: GCF_003217275.1. Classification (NCBI taxonomy): domain Bacteria; kingdom Bacillati; phylum Bacillota; class Bacilli; order Caryophanales; family Bacillaceae; genus Bacillus; species Bacillus sp. 196mf. The sequence continues at coordinate 38,453 of NZ_QJTG01000002.1, read as the reverse complement.
GTAAATCAATGTAACTATTTTCGTTACATGTAAACCACCGTAAACCCTACTCTCGCAACAGATTCGCCGTTTCATCGGAAATATTATACGAGTTTACATTGAGGTTAGCGCCAATGAAATGCTGACGTTTATGCATAGTTAATAAACGTTGATGCTATGCGGTTTATACATCGGTTGCATAATAAGATAACGCATGCGATATACACTACTTGAAGAGTGAGTTTCGGAGGGGGGACGTATAAAGAGCGTTTTGCTACTGAAACACACAATAAATCACAATGGTTCGTAATGATGAAATACTAGAATTTCTGAATAAAAGCCTTTATTCACACGGATTCAAACGAAAATTAGTTAACGTTTGCATTGTGACTTTTTACTATCAAAAATTTTCGGAGGCGTGTCCATCCGATCCCTTCGTCTGGTAAAAGGTGCAAATTACTATACCATACTATAGTTACTTCAGCGAGTTTCTTCTATATATGCCGCAGATTATTGGCACTATAGTTCCTTATTGAAATTTCGTCAAAGGACGTCTGTAAGGAACGAAAAACTGATGAAATGGGAAGCGTTGGGAAGTCGTTATTATAGTTGTTTCTATAAATACGTAGTGAAATCGGCACTTCCAATCGTTAGATATTACATTGGTTGTGATGCACTCGTAAGAAATTTCGGGATTTTACGCGGTTGCAGACGGTTAGAATTTATTTTATCGGAGAAAGCTGAGTGGTTCTCTTTTTTGTTTTCTTTAACGATGATATAATTGGAATATATTATAAATTCTTTGTGGGTGCTAGAGTTAGGCGGGATTATACATTTCTAGCATCAAACATTTTGAAAGGGACGAGATATATTGACTCATCATTTCGAATACTCAATTGGTGCGGTACATATGAACAACGCAAAAGATTCTGTAGAAAAAATGCAACAAGCTACACCTAAAGAGATAGGCTTTAGTTATGATATAGAAGAATTTGAAATTTTTTCAAATAATACGAGATATGGTGTTTTAGCAATTTATAGTATTAATGCTGCGCTAGAAACAATTGTAGCTTTAACTTCGAGAGAATTTGGCATAAGCCAAACTCGCTTCGCTGCTAGAGTTGATACTCTAATTAGTCAAGGTATTATTACAAATCTTATAGCTATTGATAATCTCAAAAATCTGAGGAAGAAAAGAAACTTTATAACGCATTGGGAAGAAAATCCTACGGAGCTTTTAGGAACTTCAAGTTATTTACCTATAATGTTTGCTGAAACAACTCCTGAAAATGAGACTGAGGACTTAATTAGTATGCTTATACCAGAACGCATAAATCAATATATCTTAAATTTGACGGATTTATTAGACGATATAATATGTCAAATTGATAAAGAAATAAATATGAAATTATATTATAGTCTTCAGCAAATTAAAGAAGAACGACTTGTTGTAGGATACTAGGATAAGTTAATTCAGTTAATTAAGCAAGGTAAGATAACGCTGGTATAAAAGTTCGATAAAGTTAACTTGTTTTTACATGCAGATGTCGAGGAGAAACGTAAGGAATTAGAAGCGTTACGAGAAGCCATATAATGTGGCAAAGAAAGACGAGTAGAGGCCGCCGTTTCTGGCGGTTTGTTTTTTTCTTTAATGTGGAAGTATATAGCATATTATAAAATACAGATTGGGTAATTTTACTATGATAGGTGTGAAAACATGATAAAAGAATTACAATACTTACCATTAGATGATGTAGATAGAGATAGGCTTGGATTTAGAGGGAAGGCTGAAGAAATTGCGGGGTTTATCAATGACTTTTCTCCTAAACTACCTTACTGTCTCTCTATCAATGGCTCGTGGGGAGCTGGAAAATCAACAATGCTAAATTTTATAGCAACTAATTTAGATAAAGGGAAATGTATAACGGTCCGCTTTAACCCTTGGATGATTTCTGAACGTGAAGAACTAATCAAGAATTTATTTGAAGAAATATACTATGCAATGGGAGAAGGAAATTTTCATAAAGCTAGGGATAAATTTTTCAAATACGCAGAGAAAGTAGTATCTCCACTGACAAAGGTGGCAACGTTTGCTACAGCTTATTTAAACGGGGTTAATCCTACAGTAGCTAATACAACGGCTAATGTTACAGGTGAGACAGTACAAGGTATTGGTGATTTAGTGTTTGATAAGCCTTTATCGAAAAGAAAACATGAATTGAACAAAATAATGGATGAGACCGTTAGAGAAGATGGACGAAAAATTGTCATTATGATTGACGAATTAGATAGATTATTTCCTGAAGAGGTCATTACTATTTTTCAAATGATAAAGTCTAATTTAGACTTACCAGGATTGTTTTTTGTAATAGCAATGGACCAAGAGGTAGTATTCGACGCATTGAAAAAAGAGGGCATAAGCAAACCAGAATATTACTTACAAAAGATTTTTCAAAGAAGATATTTGATAAATACAAAATATCAAATTAGAACGCTTTCTCAAAATTTTATCTTGGAACATTTAAATTTTGATTCTAAATCACATAATGCATTAGGAGAGGCTATATTAGCGTATTTTTATTTAAATGAATCGCATTATGTATATAGCCCCAAACAATCTCCCAGTTTTTACCGGCCTGAATTATCCGATAATTATAAATTAAGAAATGACTCTGGGGATTATAACATTAGAAATTCATATAACATTGTTGCAGAACTTTTAGGTAGTCAGATTAATTTTCATAATCCTAGAACTTTCCTAAGATTTTCAGAAATACTTATTGAGAAATGGGATAAATACTATAATCACATATTTGAATTAGAAAAGGACATTAAACGTTATGTATATGTCTCATTTTTGATTTTTATTTGTTATTACGCATATCCTGATTATACAGAACCGTATCATCTACAAAGGGACAAAAGTAAAGATGATGATCGACCGCTATTCATTCAAGAGGTTGCTAATCATATTCAACAATTAATCCCAACGTTTACTTATGAAAATGAAGATAGAGAAATGGAAACAGCTTATTGTAATACCGTGATTAGATTAGCAGTTAACTATTTAAATCAATTCCCTGATTTTGCAGGATAATAATTTACGTTTGCTGTAAATGTACACTAGTTTTTCTTCCTCTGCTACCAATACATAATCGGCACACAAACGAGACCACCACTTAAGGTAGCCTCGTTTGTTAACCTTCTTAATTCTGGTGGAATTCACTCGAAAATTGAACGTACTCTACAGTCGTACCATCCAGATACTTTAACATCATGCTTTTGCCTGTCGATACTTTTTTAATATCTCGTATTATACCCCTTACTTTACCCAAAATATCTCATCCAGCTTCTCAGCCACCTCACGTCGCATCGTCGGCAGCACATGGATATATGTATTAATCGTCATCTGTTTATCCCCTAATTTCATCTTCTTTTCTTCGCGTAAAATCTTCACGCGCCCCCCTTCTTTCTTAAATCGAACCTTAATGCGCCCCTTCCTGCCCTTCCATTTCTTTTAATTCGTCCTGCCACTTATCACCGATACCACCGCTAGGCGTATTCCAGCGCTTTTCTTGACGAAGAATTCTCGCCTTATCTTCTTCCGTCATTTCAGATTGGTATTTCTTCGCTTCCTCACGTTGTTGTTCTTCATATTCTCTTTCCTGTTGCTCCAGATGTCTTCTATGAGCCTCTTTATCAATAATCTTTTCGCAGTCATGCGCTGGTTCCTTCGTTTCATCGTGTCCGTGTCCGCAATAATCGTTCGGAATTTTAGTACTAGATTTCGTAGCAGGTTTAGAATTATGGTCACGATTACCTGTTGCACGGTCTTCATTAACTTTCGCATCTTTAACCGCAGTATTTCTAAGACCGTCTTGCGCTTTCTTCGTTACACTTCCATCAGGATTAAACGTTATAGTCATCGAACCTTTTCCACCATGACCTAGATATCCGTAGATAGAAAACGACTTATATTTCTCGATGAATCTAGGCGTTCCCGCTATCTCTTTGACTTTGTTCGCAGACATTCCAACCTTGATGCCGTCATACTGTTCTAGTGACACGGTTGGTGCATCGTTATTCGCATCTTTATAATACGGACGTCTGTCGTTAACCTCCGAATCTTCCTTCGTGGATTCCTCCACTTGTTGCGGCTTCGCGTCCTTCGCAGGTTCTTCGTCAACCTTTTCTACCTTAGTCGGATTGGACGTTTCCTCTTCTCCTTGCGCATTTTCAACAGATTCGTGTTTTTTATACGGCTCGTAGTTTGCTTGTTCTTTCGTAGAGCAAGCGCTAAAGATTGACGTTGTAGCCACCCCTAATAAAACTACTTTCTTCAATGACTTCACAGTAATTCCCCCAGTGTTGTTTAATGCATATTAATCATTCTATATTAATTTCATTATATATTAATAGTAAATTTCATAAAGAGCACTCAACTTTACATACGTAACGCACTTCGATATTGCCCTTTATGTATTATTCCGCCTCGATTTTTCTTAAATCAAACCTTTATACGTCCTCTTCTTCTTTCTTCTTGCGTATAAACTCGCCAACCCTAGCAGTAACAATCGATGCAGCTACCGCCATTGCAAACACTACCGCCAGTCCTCCTATAATGACGTTCCCTATTATCTTCGTAACTATCAAAAGTACGAACGCAACTATTAACAGAATTGCGGAAGGTTTCCGCCCCTTTTTTATTTTAATTTTTATCTTCATGCAATACCCTCCCTCCTGACGTTCCTTTTGCGTAACCTCTGCTTAAATTCTCTCACCGCACCTCTAGCGGAATCAAATGATCTGATTGCATACTTTATTTTACGGAAACAATCCTCGATAAAATGCGTTTCATTGTTTATACGATACCAATTATCTTTAGCTAGCCGTTCGATCAGCGGTATGTAGTGCGCCTCGATCCTCGTTATATATTTATTATCATTATCGCATATTCCAGTGTAATAATCTTCCACTTCTTTTTTAGCTAGTATCGCCATCCTATTTAGTGTTACGTTTATATTTTCGCCTTCGTTTTTGTCTGTCTTATAGTAAGCCTGTTTTCCATGCGTAAGTCTTCCACCTTTTGCCGCGCCCTTGTCATCCTCCGATATTCAACTCACTCTGTTAGTAGCGTTTAATACCGAATTTATACTATTGACAATTGGTGACGCACTTACTAGCAGAATGGAACGATAACAGGAAATAGGCGCGCAGTTCGTTCCCTACTCGCAGTAAAGGCGAATAGAGAAGCGGATCAAACTAGCGTCACGTCACGCATAACGAGGTTTCTAGTACTTGCCGTTCCTGTCCGTGTACTTTTGTACTCAACAACTTTCTACATACAAGTTTGCCCCTGTATGCGATATCTTTCGTTGATTCCTGCGACCGCAATCGCAACAAACACCACCCTAGCCGATTATGTGCGCTACCCACTAGACCTATACACGTAAGGGAACGGAATTACGTCAATTGTATAGCGCTAGTGTTTGCGGCGGTCTAGCTCCCCTTTTACGTTTTTATAGCGGCACGGCTTCCGCTTTTTCGACTTACCGCATCAGTACCTAAAAAAGACATTACTAAAGACGCCTTGCAATCTTCGAATTTTTTCGATAGAATGCAAAGTAGATGATCGGACTGATACGGCTTGTCCTGTATTCAGTTTAGATGTGTATAGTTTTGAGTCTCCAGTTGGCGCTGGGGACTTTTTCTTTTATCTCGTTCTTTTTAGTTTGTTTAGCGGTGAATATTCATCATGGCTCTTTCTCATTTCTTTAACATCCATTTGTATATATCGTCTCATAGTACGTATGTCAGCCCATCCGCCGATTTTTTGTAAAGTAAAAACATCGCACCCATTTAATATCATGTTTTTTGCCCATGTATGACGATAAACATGTGCGGATACTTTCTTCCCTTTAACTCCCGCTTTGTCTGCATAATGCTTCAATCGCTTATTAAAATGAATGCTAGTCAATGGATCACCGTAACTTGTTAAAAATATCAAATCACTTTTAAAATTTGCTTTGTTTTCATTAACGAGTTGTAGAACTAATTTAGTAACGTGTGTAGAAATTGGCACTAAGCGTGGCTTTCTATTTTTGCTTCTATCTGGTGAAATTGTTATAAATCGTGATTGAAAGTCGATGTCTGCAATACGTAAACTAACAAGCTCTCGAATCCTTAATCCCGAATCAAGTAACAGATTAATCGCTACGAAGTCCCGAAACCCTACGAAATCTCTTAATTTGGGTTGCTGCAATATCGCTTTGACTTCTTCGTCTTCTAAACAATTCGTTAAATCGATATCCTGCCTCAATAATTTAACTCTTTCCATCGGGTTCACTGGAATAATTTCTTCCCGTTGTAGATGATTAAAAATTGAGCGTAACGTCCTAAGATTAATATTGATCGTCGTATCAGCTAAACCAACTTTTCGGTTGTCTGTGTGTATCACTTTATGGGTATCGTAGCGCTTTTTATCGTGTTTCATATAATTTATATATTCTCGAAAGACTTCCGCTGTTAATTCATCGATATACTCTACTTCATAATTCGCGTATAACCAATCGGTGAAATACCGCCACATTTTGATATAATCCTTTACGGTCCTTTCCCTACATCCTTCCGCGCGCTTACCTGAGATAGCAAGATCAAGCGCTTGTTGAATTGTTAGCTTAGGGTATTTTTTTCCGTCACTAGATATCTTCATAATCCTTTTTCTCTTTTTTAACGACAAAATAAATAACCTCCCTAACGATTTGATTTCATCGCTAAGAAGGTCGTTATCCATAACCGTTTATTGAACAATTTAGTATTGTTTTCATCCCCTTAATACGTTTGTTTTATACGTTCACTCTATCGTTATCCACAACTCTTTTCCCATCTTACCGTTTTCCAAAATCGTAACAATCCAGCTGCTGGACGAATTTATAAACGACTAGGGTTTAAAGACATTGGGATGTGGACGATGTATCGATAATAATGCATAATACACGCAGGAGAGGCTGCCTATTATAAGTAGCCTCTTCTTAACTAATATCTATTCACATGTACTCCGCTTGCCGTTACTATATGATATACTACGCATTTACTTGTTAACGCTTGTTAATTTTTATAACATAAAAAAACAATTTAAATCTTTTATCTTTTCAACTGAACCAATTAGGAACGCTTTATCGTTATTCTCTTTTCTTATTTAGATATATTTTTCGACTTGCTACTGAAATTTTCCAATAAACAGGAAATCTCAATACATACTCCACCAATAATTAGAGCAACAATAGCTGTTAAAACCTTTTTTCCCATTGGCTGTGGAAAGAAGAAGGGAGAAAAAATAGCACTGCGGTAAAAGTACACATTAAAATACGCCCTTGTTTAAACATGCTTGATTGCTCCTTTTTTCTTTTTCAGATAAAACTATAAGCATAACGTTAAAAGAGGCAACCAGTAGGTCACCTCCCAAGTAAAACGATTAATAATACATGTTACATATTTTCAGCTGTTATTCCATACAATCTATCTCTATTTTGCCCTCTTCTTTTTTCGATTTTTAAATATAATCTCTAACGCTACTACTGTGGTGAATCCTACAGTTAGTTGTAAACCTGTAAACAATAGTTTATCATTTAGAGGAGTATCCGGAACACTCCACAGCAGTATCGGCGGGATAAGTATGCCAATGATTACAAGGGTTCTCATTATTTTCCCCTATCGTATTTTCCAACTAGTCTATAATTCTAATAATTTCTCGCGTAGAACTATTTCACTCTCAGTCATATACCCTCTATGCATTTCCTCTACAATCTTATCGTGATTAAAACATAATACTTTTTCATCCCCTAGATAGCCTATTGGGTAAGGAACACCCACATAATCAAAATCACGTTTATCTGCTGATATGACCATTCTTCCAATAATCATTACAATTTGTTCTATATCTTCTATTTTAACGACTGTTCCAATTGGTAATAGTTTCATTTGTTTATTTCTCCTTTTTTAAGCATCTGTAATAGTTCTAATCCATTTTCATTAAAAATTTGAAAATGGATTCTAAAACAACATTTGAAGTAAATCCTATGAATAATTAAATTGCTGAAAAATTTTTTTCTTGCAACAAAACTTCAAGTGAATTCCGTATTATTATTGGATTACTCCTCCCTTATACCAAACTTTATTTTTGTTTAAATTTTATATATATTCGTCCTACTACTTTATTCGCTCCCAAGGAAATGGCTCCTAAAATTAAAACAAAAATAATAAGAGCCATCTTTTTAGGTAGGCTATATGGCAATAACATAGAAAATATAAGAAGTATCACAACTGCAACATATGTAATATATTTTCCAGCCTTAAATGATTGCATATTAATATGCCCCTCTCTTAATCCTTCAATTTAATGGTACCACCTATCCGATAACCATCTCTAACGTATAATCCCGTTTCTTTTCCTAATTAATAGTGGATTATCCCTATCCTTTTTCAAACTTTATTATTGTTTAAATTTGTTATGTATTCGTCCTACCACTTTATTCGCCCCTAAGGAAATAGCTCCTAAAATTAAAACAAAAATAATAAGAGCCATCTTTTTAGGTAGGCTATATGGCAATAACATAGAAAATATAAGAATAGACGATGTATCGATAATTAAAAGCCGATTTAAAATCGGCTTTTATACATACTCATTTTCTTTTCTCATGCTTTCGCTTCCCTCATTCAGACTATTATACTCACTTCAAAGTCATAATTACCTGTCTTTCAACAAACCCAAACTCTTCGTACATCTCTTTTGCAAAGTTCCCAGTAAATACATTCAACCTAATTTCTGAATACTTCTCCTTCAATTCCTTAATACCAGCTTCCATCAGTTCTCTCGATAATCCTTTCCCGCGATATTCTGGGAAAACGTACAATTCATATATAAATCCAAGTTTTTCACAAGAAAAATAGTCTGTATTTTCCCCTATTAATATCCATCCCATTACTTTATTTTCTTCTTTAATGATTAAATAAAATGCTCCTTTTTCTACAATCGGCTTTGTAATTTCAATCGCTTTCTCGGTACTTAATTGACAATTTCCTCTCGTCCCTTCAAAAAGCGCTTGAGCTGTATGTTTTAATATTTCATTGGTATCTTCTTGATTTGCCTTAATTATCATTTTTCACAACTCCCCTGGAATAATAGGCATTACTATCCCTTGTTCAAGATTCTCCGCCTCCATAACAATTGCCGTTAATCCTTGTTCTGTACTTGTTTCATGGGGCTCTCCCTTCTCCCAAAACACAGCTTGTCCCGCCTCTACCTTTATCTTTTTTTTATTTGCCCCACATACATATCCTGCTCCGTCCACAATAAGAAGCAGTTGAGATACAACTGCTTCATGATAACCGATGATTCCATTCTCTTGTAAACGCATAGCACCGATATGTACATTTCCTTGATGGTTTACTATTTTCGACATTATGAAATTAGATTGAAATACTGATATGTGCTTTCCTACTTTTTCACTAAAATCAAAAATTTTCATTGCTAGTCCTCCTTATACATATAAAACCATCCTTACTGTCTGCATCATATGTCCTTCAAAGTCTTCTTCAAATTGCTCTAATTCAGCAAAACCTTTCGCTTCATAAAAGCGTTTTCCTTTTTCATTTGCTGCTTCTACATGTATGTACAATTTCCGTATCCCATTTAATTCCTTAATCCCTCTTTGTAATAAAGCACTTCCGATCCCTTTTCCTTGCTGATCTGGTAACAAATAAATCGCACCTAATTCCGCTTCATTTTGTAGTCTAACAGGTGAAAAGTTAGCAAATCCTATTACTTCTCCCCCTTCTTCCGCAACGAATAAATGTGTATTTTTAAGACGATATTTCATTTTTTCATCAGAATATGCCTCGTCTAAAAAACTGTCTTGAATTTCTCTTGGGATAATGCCTTCATATGTATCATGCCAAGCTATTTTTGCTACTGATTGTACAGCGTGAATGTCTTCTTGCTTCATTTCTCTAATTATATATGTCATCTCGATGTCTCCATTCTCTTTAAATTACATTCTGCTAATATACTAGAAGAAACGGCAGAACCATTTTCATAATTCACCTTAATTAATTTTAACTTTTCAATCGAGGCTGTTGTAACATCAAAATTCTCATATATATACTCCATCGCACTTAAAAACTGAGTTGAATTCAAATGATTCGCAATCGTACAATGCGGAACCCATTTTCCCGGTACGTAATATGAATTTGGATTGTCATGAAAATTTTTAAAATAATCATGATAAGAATGATGAAGTTTTAACAATTCATCGGTAACAATCGGTGCTAGAAAGACCGTTCCATTAGTAGGAAAAATTCCAACAGAAGGAAAAGTTACTGCGTCCATATTTTCTTGAATAGCTACAAACTCCCCTAGTTTCTCCGTATACAAATGAACATCTAACTCATTATAATCCGCAATCGTGATATGAGGTTCTACTCCAGCTAATTGATTTGTTCCCATTATATTCGTTAATTCATTTTGCAGTTCTGTAATTTTATTAGTAAATACACGATCAAATGTAGCAATAATAGCGTACAATCTTTCTCACCCCTTCGTTACACATAGTGCTTCCCATTCTTCACGAATCATTCCCATTCGAATAGAATCATAGTATGTTCCTTTATAATAACGACACTTTCGCATTCTACCTTCTAAGCTCATTCCTATTTTCTCCGCTACTTTCATCATTCGTTCATTGCCAGACCAAGTCGTGATTCCTACTCTACCAATCTCCATTTTTTCAAATAGCAAATCTCTATATAATGTCAATGTTTCTGTACCGTATCCACCATTCCAGTATGTTGGATCATAAATCACAAGCCCCATCTCTAACCAACGCGTCGGTTTATATTCCCAATAAAACCCGACTGTCCCAATGATTTGACCGTTATTTTCTATAATTAAATTTGACAGTGGTTCTTCTTTCAAACGAGTTTGCATCTTCTCTTTATAGGAAGAGTATTCTTGCATTGAGAACGGGAAATATGGCGCATCCCATTTCTTCCATTCTGGGCTTTCTTCTTTAAATATGATATTCCATAATGTTTCTATATCCGATTCTTCTATTGTACGAATTGTAACTTTCTTCCCCTTTAATACAACGTTTTGCATAATTCCCTCCTGCATTCACCTTTATTTCATATATAATTATAATATTTTTTCAGAAAAATCAAAACTAATATCATATATTATATTGTATAATTTTGTTATAAGATACCAATTATTGATTTAGAAAGCTGATGATTCAATGAATAATCAATTTAGTATTGCTTTATTTCTCACTATTATTACGACAAATATTATTCTATATTTCTTCTTACCATCAAATATTGTTACGAAATGGGACTTCAATGGAACGCCTACATCAACAATGGATAAAAGCACTTTTGTAATCGTAAATATAATTATATGTTCCTTCTTATTCTTTGTATTTTTAGCTTTATCTAAAGCAGCGAGTAACCAGAAATTTCTACATTGGATCGGCAACACAATGTTACTATTCTTATTTTTTGTCGATATTGTCATTGCCCTCATCGCTCTTGGCTTTTCACTTCCTCTTGATCATTTCATATTTTTAGCATTAGGGCTTTTATTTATATTAATAGGTTATTTCAGTTCCAAAATTGATACGACTAAATCAACCGTTTCATTAGAATGGAATGATAAGCACCTCGAAAAAAGAGCTTCAAATATTAGTAGTATTTCAATGATGATAGCAGGTATTTTTTTAGCGATACTTCCTTTTAGCGTTTCTGCTCCCTATAGAGGTTATGGCATACTAGCAATTCTTTTAGGAATGACGCTTATCATTCTACCGAGTACGATTTATTTACTTATTAAAGACAGCAGGCAGTCCACTAATTTAAAAGGTTAATTGAAGTACGAAGGCGCAAAATAGGCAATAAAAAATAGGAGGTTACATCCCTCCTATTTCTGCTCAAGCAAAATGCCTTTCTCTATCCACCCCTCTACACCATCTTTTTTAATTAAATCATATCCTGAACAACTACCATCAATGAGAGAAACGATCTCTCCTTTTCTAACGCTTATTTGCGCACAAGAAATATCAGTTTTCACTGTATATTCACCTGACTCAAGTTGTTTCATGTATTCATTTTTTACAGTGAGTAATTTATTTGTTTCCTTTTGCTTACATATTGTGTAATCTTGCATCTTCTCGATAGGCTCTATGTAATAATACGGATATGTCACTCCGCCCTGCATTTCTGAATTCGCATTAAAATCCGCTATTACTTCGTACCCTGGAAAATAGTCTACATATGTATAAGAAAACGTATCGCCCGTTTGTTTCCTCTGAATGATAAATGCATTTAATTGTCCTGCTTCTTTAATTGCATTTCCTCCATCTATTGCAATAATTTTTTTCTCCTCATCAATAACTGGATTGTTAGACGGTGCTTCTTCAGAATAGTTCACGACAGGCCAATGACCCACTATTACATACTTATTTGCTTTATGTGATTTATTAAAAAACTCTGGCATTGCTATCGCATTTTTGCGCTCTGTTTCTTTCCAATCTACTCTATCTTCTAGCCCGGCATGCACAAAAATATAATCTTCTGTTTCAATCGCTGTCGGTAACTCCGTTAGCCAATGTATTTCTTGTGAAAATTCACTTTGCAATGCTTCTCTCACTTCACGAATTGAAGTGCCTTCATGAACTGAAAAATCCAATTGCTCTAGCCATTCATTAAAAATCGAATGCTTTCTCGTACATAAATAATTAATAAGACGAGGATTTTCATTTAGAAGAGCATCAACTAAAACTTCACAATTTCCTTCAACAACGTGAACCTTTGAATTGTTCTTTACAAGATTCATAACATAGTTTACTACGCCTACGCTATCTCGTCCTTTCTCGCAAAGATCTCCATTAATAATTAAATAATCTTCATCTTTAAAGTTAACTTTATGTAGTGCTTCTTTTAAAAGATTTAATTCTCCATGAATATCAGATATGACGATAACTCTAGCATCATTAGGGATTGATAGTTTCTTTATTTTCTTCAAGTATAAGCGCTCCAATCATTCTCTTTATTAAATTAAAATAATTCGACAAAATACACTATATAACCTTTTCAAATACATATACCATAACTTACAACCTATTTACGGTTTAATAATAACTTAAAAAATAAGAAGAAGCTGTTCCCAACTTTTGCGGGACAACTTCTTCTTATTTTTTATAATTCTTTATGAAAAGAATAACTCACTTTATCATACCCTTCTCTTTCATAAAAACGATGCGCATCAATTCTTGCAAATGCTGATGTGAGGACGATAGATTCACATCCGTTTTCCTTTCCCCAGTTCTCTATATACGAAAGTAATACATTTCCATGTCCTTTTGAACGATGTGCGTCTGCCGTTACAAGGTCATATACGAAAACGTGCTTCTTATTATAAAAGTTCGTACAAATCGCTACACCTGCAAGGCTAACAACTTCATCCTCCTCATTACGCAGCGAAAATAGTTTATAATTTTCTTCTTTCATATTTCGAAATAAAGAGCTTGTTTCCTCTTTTGAAAGTTTCGTTCTTAATTGCTGTAAAACAGGTAATACTTCATGTAATTGCTCTTCTGTTACTACTTCTTTAACATTCATTTTTAACTCTCCTCTAACTATTTATTTAATTTTCTAAATGTTATATCATTATTATAGAAAGTAACTGCCCTTTACTTAAGTGACAGTTTAAGTATTTTTTATAAGGCCAGTTTTAAAGGAGAGTTTTATATGGATTTTACTATCCCATTGCAATTACAAAGTAACACACCTATTTACTTGCAAATTTACGACTATATAAAAGCTGAAATTATACAAGGGAGTATTTCTGTTGGCACACGTCTACCCTCACACAGAAATTTAGCATCACAACTTAATATTAGCCGCATCACTGTTGAATCAGCTTATCAACAATTATTAGCTGAAGGTTATGTAGAAAGTAAACCGAAACGTGGTATTTTTGTAGCAAATTTCGATATTGACGTTATCCCAAATAAAAAACGAAATGCAGCAATGAAGACGAGCAATTTAATAGACGAAAAATTCGAATATGATTGTAGCCAAGGGCTTATTGATCAAAATACATTTCCGATTACAAATTGGAAACGAGCATTACAAGAATCCATACTTACATACGAAAATGCACTATTTGCCAAAGAAGACCCTCAAGGTGAATTCGCTCTTCGAGAGCATATATCAACATATTTATATCATTCTCGCGGTGTACATTCTTCACCTGATCAAATTGTGATCGGTGCCGGAACGCAGCCACTTCTCTGGCTACTACTTCAACTGCTTGGCCCTACAAAAGAATACGGCATTGAAAACCCTGGATTTCACCGTATACACGCAATCATTAAAAGCTGTGATAGACAAATTCATCCCATACCATTGGATGAAAAAGGTATTGATATTTCTAGCTTATATAACACAAATGCCAATGTCGCATACGTAACACCATCACACCAATTTCCACTCGGGATTATTATGCCTTTATCTAGAAGAACAGAATTGTTAAAGTGGGCTAATGATTGCAATGGATACATTATTGAAGATGACTATGACGGTGAGTTTCGCTACGCTGGTAAGCCGATTCCTTCTTTGCAAAGTCTTGATTCAAATGAACGCGTTATTTATATGGGGACTTTCTCAAAATCTTTTTTACCTTCTTTACGAATGGGATATGTTGTTTTACCACCACATCTTTTAAAAACATATCAAGAACTGCATGGAATTTTCAAACAAACAGTCGCTACAATACAACAACTTGCTTTTGCTAACTTTATACAAAGCGGGAATTGGGAACGTCATCTTAACCGGAGTCGTACACTATATAAAAGAAAACATCATGCGTTAGTAAAATCCATTATGAAAGAAATGGGGGCTAATGTTCAAATTCTTGGCGAACAGTCCGGACTTCATATTGTTTTATGTGTCCATAACAGTATGAATGAAAACGAACTGATTGAATCCGCTAAAAAACAAAGCGTTAAATTATACCCGCTTTCTCCATATGATTTCGTGAATGATTTACGTAAGGAATCATACGTATTACTCGGTTTTGGTAGCATTCCAGAAAATAAAATTGAAACGTTGGCTATATTATTGAAAAACGCTTGGTTCCCTAGTTGCAAGGAAACTTGTTAACAGCGGGTTTAACTTGTAACATACTAACAATTCAACAAAATAAAAAAGAAGGCTGTTCCAAAATAACTTTTTGGACAGCCTTCTGCTAGTTATTCACCTGACCTAGCTTTCCTTCCCGGACGTTTCACACCAGTCGTTTCTGTTGAATAAGAAGCTTCAATTATAGCGGTTGGATCTACAGAGAGAACGAGATCTTTCATTTTCGGATAAATGAATCGGTTTGTAATACAATAAATGATTCTCTTATGCTCCCCTAAAAAACCACCTTCTCCATGTAGATACGTAACAGATAGTTGCAATTCTTTCATAAGTAAATCGCCTATTTCTTTATTCTTACCAGAAATAATCATAACGCTCTTACCTTGATTTATACCATCTAATATAAAATCAATCATTTTCGTAACAATATAGAAAATGGCTAATGAGAACATCGCTTGTTCGATTGAAAATAAAATGGCAACAAAGATGAAAATAACTGCATTTACTGCAAGTAAAAATGTACTAATCGGTACATTAAAGTGTTTATTCATCCAAACTGCTAACATTTCCGAACCGTCAATTGCTCCACCCATTTTAACAACAATCCCAACACCAATTCCGAACAGCACTCCACCATAAAGTACAATTAATAACTCAGAAGTCGTAATTGCTGGAAATGGTTTTAAATAAATTAATCCGAGTGTTGTAACTACATTCGCATAAGATGTACGGATAAAAAATTTCTTTCCCATTACTTTTGCAGTAAATAATAAAATTGGGATATTAATTCCTAAGAACACACCATAAAGCGGCAATCCTGCGACTTTATTTGCCATAATAGCAATAGCCGTTACCCCGCCATCTACTAATCCATTAGGTGCTAAAATAAGCTCTAATGAACCTGCTACTATAATTGAGCCAATTGTTAATAATACGTATTCAAATACTTTCTTCATTCATTACCCCCAAAACTTATATATTTTCTTAGTATTATTTTAACGTAATTTTACTACTAATTCAAAGGTATCGATTTATATAAAAAAAAGTTTCACCTTTATCGCTATTTTTATGTAACACGTAATACTAGAAACACACTTACAAATTAAAAGTAAGTGTGTTTCTAACATCTATTTAATCTTTACGTACGGCTTCATTTTTAATTCAAATATTTCCTCAACTGCCCTTTGATATCCACCAGCATTTCTAAGCGACTCTCCCACTTTACGACTATTTTCCTTAAACGTCACATCATCCATTACTTTCTTTACAGTCTCACGTAACAATTCAGAAGTTAACTCGTTACGATTAAGTGTTATGCCTGCCCCTACTTCAGTCAATCGTTTTGCAACGAATGGCTGATCTCCTGTTACCGGAATTACAACTAATGAAACACCGTAATATAACGCTTCACTCGAACTATTCATACCACCATGTGTCACGAATACATCAGCATGCTGTAAAACTTCTAATTGCGGGACATAATTATACAACTTAAAGTTTTTCGGGATATTTTCAAATTGACTTATATTTATCTTCTTACCAACGACTAATACGACTGTCGCATCTACATCTTTAAACGCTTCAAAACATTTTTCATACAAAGCAGGTTGTTCATTAAAAACTGTTCCCATAGAAATGAAAATCACTTTTTCATTTTTTAAATCTTCGGTAGGAAAACTCCCCACTTCTTTTTGAGTAGCAATTGATGGACCTACAAATTTATACGATTCATCAAATAAATCTGAACGCGGCTGATATTCTTTTGAAGTATATACAATCGTAATATCACCAGGATGGTTCATAATATCATACATACTATTACATTTCATTCCATACTGCTTATTCCATCTTTCCATTCCCGCTAAACAAGATTGATATAATGGATTCATTTCGTCTACTTGTCTCGATTCTTGCCCATCATGAAAATTAATGTACTGATTAACAGCAAACGTTGTACAAGATGAAACGCTTGGTAATTGTAAAATATTCGCTATAATACGTCCTACTGGAAAATGATTATCATATATTAAATAATCATATTTTTCCTCTTTTGTTTCTTCTACAATTTGAGTAACAATACGCTCTGATGCTTCAATCATATGAGATAGCATCGTCAAAGGGCTCCCACCTTCATTTACTCGTTCCATAATATTAATTTGAGAGAGAAAATTCTCAAACACTCGGAATTCTGCACCTGTTGCTTCAATCTTCTTTCTATAATCTTCAATACAATACGAAACAACTGTTTCTCCTCGTTGGATTAACTCACTTACAATAGCTAAAGTCGGATTAATATGACCTTCCCCAGGGAAATTTATTACGAGTACATTTGCCATAATATTCTCTCCTATCCAGTCAATCTTATAAAGTTAACAATTAATTATATTAATTAATTTAAGTCTATTATAAATGAATGCATTCTACTTCTTCATGCTTTTCTCTTCATTTTATTATTGAGAAATATTTTCTATAGTCTACATTATTTTGATTCACAATCTTATAAATGAATGCTTAATTTTACTTTTACTCTTCATAGATTTAAAGATATGAGTCTTACATTCAAGTCTTACTACTATACTTTTAGACAATTCACACAAAAATGTAGAAATATAATGTTTTTAATGAATTTTCGCTATAAATGTAACTATGCTTTCAATCTTTTTATCTTTATCCTCATAACACATCATCTGTTATATAATGAATTTATAGAATTTACAGAAAAGGGAGTCTTTTCATGCTACAACAACTATTCAATTCAACTATTCTATCCGTTCAGGCCTTGCACCCAGGTTATGAAGATCATGCAAGTGATGTTTTTCTCGTTCAAACAGAAGATACAGAAGTTATCGTTCGTACTTCTAAAATGAATGAAGAACCAAATAATGATTTTTGGTGGGGATGTAAAAATCTATTTGGAATTGATCCAAGGAACGTCCATCATTTAGAAACTGTACATACATTGCTGCAAGAACATACGAATCTTCCTATCCCAACAATATTAGAAAAACATGTTTTAAATGGCCGTGAATTTGTGGTGGTCGAAAAGTTAGTAGGTAACACAGTTCAATCTTTTATCGAGCAACCAGATTCTATTTTATTTAGCCTAGGAAAAGGACTTGCAGAAATACATAAGTTTAAAGCCGATTTTATAGGAAATCCGTCAGGCACGTTCCAAGTTCCACTAGATGAATTCCAATCACATATTTTAAACGTGAGTAAAGAGCTTGTGAATATGTTTTATTCCGATGATGAAAGCATACAAAATGCTTTTCCTACCTTTGAATCACAGCTTTCTTCCCTGTCCGTACCAAAAGAAGCTACACTCGTCTTACTTGATATGGACCCTACCCAATTTTTATATGACGGTACAACTATTACGGGTTTAGTAGATACTGAAGCTTACGCGGTTGCCCCGCGAGAGTTTGATTTTATCGGACTAGAATATGTACTTACCGAAAAAGAAGCACATGCCTTTAAAAGTGGTTACGAAACAATTATGCCTATTCCTCATCTTGAAGAATGTAGACGACCATATCGTTATTTATACCGACTGTTATCTGTGCAAGGTAGTGTGGAATTAAAGGAATGGTTAAGTCACCCATCCTATTTTTAAATACAATTGAGAGGGAGTATACAATGGATATTCAGAAAAAGCGTTCTGTAACAGAAAGTGAAATACAGCAAATGAAGGATTTGGCTTATATTTGCGGGCAACAAGACAATCTTGATTACTCTTCAGATTTACATATCAACTTTTTAAAAAATCGAAATGAAGATCATATAAACGATTTTCTTCTTTATAACGGTACTCAATTAATTGGCACTTTAAATATGTATGATTTCGAAAGACCAACAAAGCTTGAACTAATAGGCTTTGTACATCCTCATTTTAGAAAACAACGTTTCGGAACTACCCTTTTACAAACTGCAATGAAAGAAATACAAAATAGAGAGGCAGATGAAGCTCTTCTTATTATCAATGGGGATTCTATTTCTGGGAATGAATTTGTAAAACATATGAAGTTACCGTATTTATATAGTGAATATAGTATGGAGTTCACAACAAACGAAATTCAAAAAACAACAGAAAGTAATATACAGCTTACTCTTGCAACTTCAGAATCACTTCTTGACCTTATTGAAATTTCTAGTACAGCTTTTGGTGATTCAGTAGACAATACGGCTACATGGTTACAAAAAATGATGGCTTCACCTTCTCATAAAGTTTACAGTGCTCTTATTAACGAAAAAGCTATTGGAACAATTACAGTTACTGAGCAAGAACAATCTACTACACTATCAGGATTCGCCGTTCACCCTTCTTATCAAGGTAAAGGATATGGAAAAGATATTCTTAGTTATATGGTACATACCCTTATTACAGAAGGAACTTCAACAATTGAATTAGACGTCGAAACGAAAAATAACCATGCTTTAAAACTATATACACAATGTGGTTTTAAAATTAAAACGAAGCATGACTATTATAATTTAATGAATAGCACGGAGAATATTTATGTCTAAAAAACTTATTTATTCTGATTACGATATTTTCGCATCTATTTATAATAAACATTGGGGAAATTTTGCCGAACACTCCTATCTAGCTTTTGAAAAACTCGTTTTACAATATGCACAACCACGTTCTCATATTTTAGATCTTTGTTGCGGGACTGGTCATCTTACAAGGAAACTACTTGATAATAATTTTGTAGTAACTGGTATAGATGGTTCTACTCAAATGATTGAATATGCAAGTGAAAATGCGCCAGATGCAACCTTTTTCGTCGATGACGCTCGCTATTTCAATATAAATGAGCAATTCCACTACGTCATCTCTGCCGGTGATAGTTTAAACCATATTATGAATTTAGATGAACTAAAAAGTGTGTTTCACAACGTTTACTCCGTATTACATAACGAGGGTATATTCGCATTTGATATGAATATGGAAAAAGGATTTCTTGAAAACTGGATTGCTTCGTTTCATATTTCAGAGAAAGAATATGTTTGTACGATTGATTCTACATTTGATAATAAAAACAAAAAAGCAGAAATGAATTTCATATTATTTACACGTGATACAAATGATATTTGGAAAAGAAGTGACTTTTCTTTTAAAGAAACATGTTACACTAAAGACGAAATTACTCATGCATTACAATCTGTAGGTTTTAAAAATATTCAATCGTACGGTACAAATAGAGCATTTTTCACTTGCCAAAAATAAAAAAACTGAATCTAAATGATTCAGTTTTTTCTTAATATATTTACAACTGCAGTTGTTTCGTCATTTTCTTTATAAACACGCGGAATTCTTCTATCTAGCATACATGTAACTTCATAGTTTATTGTACTTAACATATCCGCTATTTCTTCTACTGTGATATTTTCTTCACCTTGTTTACCGTAGAATACTACTTCGTCTCCTACTTGTACTGGCATCGCTTTTGAAACATCCAACATTAACTGATCCATACAAACACGGCCAATTACAGGTACTCGAACCCCGTTAATTAACGCATAGCCTTTATTAGATAATTGACGATTATAACCATCAGCATAACCAATTGGTACAGTCGCAATCCATTCTTCACCAGTTGTTACATACGTATTCCCATAACTTACACCACGATTTTTCTTCGCATGTTTAATATGAGCCACTTTTGATTTTAACGACAACGCAGGCTGTAAAGAAACGACTGAATGATCCACCTCTTTTGATGGATACATACCGTACACTCCTATTCCAACGCGCACCATATTTTGAAATGTGTTACTTAATTCCATTGATCCTGCACTATTTGAACTATGAATATATGGTATTTGAATTCCTAATTCTTTCGCTGTATTAACAGCTTTTTCAAATAAACTTGTTTGCATATTCGTATATGATTTATCGATTTCATCTGCCGTAGAGTAATGCGTAAATATCCCTACTACTTCTATATACTCCATACGGTTTAATTCTTCTAAAAATGGTTTAACTTCTTCTTCTTGTAAACCGATACGACTCATTCCTGTATCAATTTTCACTTGAATTTGTACTTTCTTTTGAAGACGGTTTGCAATTTCATTTATACCATGTAAATCTTCTACTCTATAAACAGTCATCATAACGTCATATTGAATTACATCTTCTACAGCCGCTACTGGTGTGTATCCTAAAATTAAAATCGGCACAGTAATTCCTGCTTCTCTTAATTCTATTGCTTCATCTACAAATGCAACTGCAAGTTGATTTATTCCAGCTTCAATTGCAGCTTTGGCAACTTCAACTGCCCCATGGCCATACCCATTCGCTTTTACAGCAGCCATCATCTTAATTTCTTCATCATTTACATGTTTTTTAAATTCTTTTACATTATGTTTTACAGCATTTAAGTCAATTTCTACAATTGTATCTCTTCCATATTTCAAACTCATTGGTCTAACTCCTAACTCAATAATTGCATTCCATTCTATTTCACGTTTCATATGACCTTTTACAATATAATACTTTTCATTATGCTAGTCAAACTACTAGAATTTTCGGAATTTTGAGTATGATATAATATCCTCAAGAAACTATTATATACGGAGACGAGGAGAATTACAATGTTTGTTCAATCTGCATTACATCAACTAAAAGTTGCTATTGATACTTCTATTTATATGCTTAACCAATATAGTGAAAACGATTTAAAAATACAACCGATTCACTCAAAACGATCATTATTTGAAATGTGTACACATCTTTCTCTTATTTGTCATGCTGATTTGCTCATTTTAAATGGTATTCCAGAAAAAGAATTACATACCTTTTATATAGAACATACGCCCGTAACAGTTGCTCAAATGCAACAAACGATGATTGAAGGATACAACCTTCTCTCCAAAACATTTCTTTCCTACTCCCAAATAGAATTAGCAGAAGTTATGACTGCCTATTGGGGTATTTCTTATTCGCGCTTTGAATGGTTACTTGAAATCGTTGCACACTTTTATCATCATCGTGGACAAATTCATCTTTTATTATGTGAGCATATGAAAGATCCTCGCATTCCTTTATTTGAGTGATTTTCCACTTATTCATTAATTATAAATAGAGAAGCTACAAAACCAATAAAAAGTAGCATTCCTAATAAAATAAATGTTTGAGCATACCCTCCTATTTTCATTAGATAAATAGAAATGATAGGTCCTATACTAGTACCTAAAAATAAAATAAAAGTATAAATAGATACCGCTATTCCCCTCGCTTTCCCTCCTAATTGACCTACAAGAGAAACTAAAGACGGAACGGATATAGCAATACCTATTACAAAACAGACACTCATCATTACAAGTAGAGATAGATACGAAACAAATCCCATTGAACTTAGACTAAAAATAGCGATCAACAATCCTCCCTGAAGAACTTTTCTTACTTCAAACCTCTTCGTTAAACGACCTGCAAGCGGTGACAGCAACATACCAAATAGCCCCGCTAAGCGAAAATAAAGAATTTGTTCTGCAGTTAAATTGTAAGTAGGAGAGCTCAAATAATTCCCTAAAACAGTATATATATTAACAAAAGCCATTAATAAAACAAATGCAATTATATAGCTTAATACTAAGCTTTTATTTGTAAAAACTTTACCCATCTGTTTAATTGGCCCCAAAATATCAGTATAGGATTGAGACGTCTCTCCTTTCGGAAGAGAATAATAAACCCATATAGCAGTACTTATATAGACAATGCTAAGAAGAAAGAAAACCATATGCCATCCAAAATGCTGACTAACAGCAGTACTTATTACCTGCCCTACAATTCCAGCTACTAAAAAACCAGTACTAACAAATCCTATTGTTGTAACCCTTCTTTCTACTGGGAACATTTCTACAACGTAGGCTAGCGCTACTGGAGAAAATGTAGCTGCTGCTATCCCTTGTATACCTCTAAAAATAACAAGCCAAAATAAACTATCTACAAACCCTAAGCAAAAAGAAACAATCGACAGTGCAAGCAATCCAATAAAAATCACTTTTTTTCGTCCATATTTATCAGAAATTGCCCCAAATAACAAACACCCTATAGCAAAGCCAACAGAAAATATACTTCCTGTAGCTGCCGATTGTGCTAATGACGTATTAAAAATGTTTGAAAATAGAGAGATTAAAGGTATTGTTACATATAGGCTAGACATAACTACCATACCCGACCAACATAATACTGCTGTCATTATTGTATAATTCTTTTCACTATTTACTTCCTTTCCTATTTCCATCATAAACTCTCTCCCTTATTACGATTTGTTTTTATTAGTTTAAACTCTCTAAATTACTAAAATAGCATTCCTTTAACTCTTATTTATTTTAATTACATAGCAAAAATTATCACCGTTCATAAAGTTAGTTAAGCATATAATAAGGTAAGCTAATTATATGTCCAAATAAATAAGTTGATCTTCATAATCAACTTATTTACCTACCTTCTCCTAATTTCACCTGCATAGTTGTTTGCATTTTATTTAATAACTTTTCTAAAACTTGACGCTCTTCTTGATTAAAGCCATCAACTAACGAAGCGCAAGATAACCAAAAAGTTGGTAAAGAATGTGTAACTAGTTCTTTTCCTTTCGGAGTAATTTTCACCTTTAATCTTCTTCGATCTTCAGAATGGTGGAATCTTACGATTAACTCTCGTTTCTCCATCCAATCTAATAAGCCAGTGACAGAAGCACGTGTAATCCCTAATCGACTCGCAATATCCGAAGGACTCATGTTCACCTCTTCCCGATTCGCTTCCATTTCACGCAAAATAAACAATAGTAAAAAATCTAATTTACTCTCTGAAATACCAAGCGGAGCTAAATCTACGTCAACCGCATCAAGAACATTATCAGACGTCCATAACATTAACAAACCAAGTTTTGCTGCGATTGGATCCGTTTCCGCTGATGCTGTCTTTTTGATTAACTCTGCGTACGGCTCAATCCCTAAAGGAAGAGAATCTTTTCTTGAATCCATTCATCTTCACTCTCCTTTCTCATTAAATGATTAGCTTACCTAATTACTTTCTCATTATACTCATATTTTTCCTTTTATTGCAAGCACATTGTTGAACAAAAAAATCCTATTATTAAAACAGGATTTTTCACACTGACTAGCTATCCGTTTTAAATAATGTGCAACTTCTTTAAGGCATAAGAAATTCCGCCTTCACTCGCCTTCGTTGTAACGAAATCAGCCCTTCTCTTCAACTCCTCTCCACCATTTCCCATCGCAACTCCTAATCCTACATACTGCAACATCTCAATATCATTTCCACCATCACCAAAAGCAATGGCTTCTGATTTACTAATATTTAAATGTTCCAATACTTTTTGAATTGCAGTTAGCTTCGATACTTTACTATCTTCCAATACATTCATAACGTAACCATGAAAACGGTCAAACGTAAGTGCTGGATATCTTTCAATGAATTTTTGAGCTTCTGCTTCATCAGCATACAGACATATGCAATACATCTCATCTGACAAGTTTTTAACTTTGTCAGGATACCGCTCTAAATTTAAAGTTTCATTTAACGCTCGTATGACACGTTCATCTTTGGAGGCAATATCATTCATTGCAAATTCTTCTGTAAAGTAAGAAACACTGTGACCATGTAATTCAGCAAAATTTGAAATATCATGAACGATTTCGCTTGAAAGTACTGATTTATGTATAACTTTTTCCCCAAATTTTATATGTGCACCATTTGCAGAAATATACGTTTTTATGCCTAGCCCCTTAAATTGTGAGCATAAACTATATGGTCTCCCTGTTGTAACAACTACGTGAATCCCCTTATCTATTAATCTTTGTACCGCTTCTTTTGTACTTTCGTGCATACTTCTATCAATCTCGCTTAAAAGCGTACCGTCAACATCAAAAAATGCAACTTTGTACATAAGTCTTTACATCCCGTCCAAATGATTCGTATCATTAATGAAATGCACCGTTTTTTGTTCACCCTCAATTTCAATTAAACTTATTCCCGTATCTCCCATTTTGAAATAGTAGTCCATTGAAATTGGCATATTGAAAAATGCACGTAATAGACTATTAATTACGCCTCCATGGGCAACAATCGCAATTCGATCATATGTATTCTCTGTCACAATTTTAGAAAAAATCCCTTCTATTCTCATTCGAAACTCAATAAATGACTCTCCGTTTTCAAAACGGTCATGAAGAAATTTTGGCTCTGGATATTTCTTTGCTTCTTCAAATGATAAGCCAGCTTGTATTCCATTATTAAACTCCATTAATTCCTCTTCTAATTGAATTGGACAACCAATTGCTTCTGCTAATGTTTCACCCGTTTCGCGAGCGCGTTTTAATGTGCTTGCCCAAATGAAATCTGGTGCAAAATCTTTTTTCACTTTCTGTACAAGTCTTTGTACTTGTCGTCTTCCTTTGTCAGTCAACTCAAAATCAGCTCGTCCTTCATGCACATGTAAAATATCAGCTTCTGATTCTCCGTGGCGTATTAGTAGTATTTGCATGTTTCTCTCTCCCCCTTTATTTAACATTCACAAAATTCTATTATATCACATTTTAAGATTTCAAAATAAAAAGGAACGGTCTCCCGTCCCTCATCCATTCACTTTTTCCGCATCATTCCAATAATATTTACTAAACGCTTCTGTTAACACATCAATTGTGTTATATAATTCATCTAACGTATTATCAACACCACCAACTTCAATTAACATCGCATTTTTCGATAGATCTTGGTTATAAACGCCATTTCCATCTTTTTTATACTTCGGAAAAATCCCTCTACTTAATCCGTAATAGTTTTCATCTAAATAACTATTGATCGCTCTTGCAATTTTTTCATTTTCAGCACGGCCTTCATTTTCCATCCCAATAATAAAATATAATCTTGCATACGATTTTCCATTAATTACTTTTGTTGTTACTTTCTTACGCTGATCATCACGATGTATATCAATCGGAAACGCAATTTTATTATTTTGTGCTAATGCTCCTTTTACATATTCATGAGATGCTTTATATGACTGATACCATACCCACTTTTTACTCGCTAATAAATCACCCATATTCGTTTTATCGTGAATTACTGGAATTCCTTGCCCCTCAAGTTGTTCCTTCATACGTTTTCCTAGTAAGGACACATTTACATCTGGGCTAGATGGATCAGTTGCCCCTGGTAATAATGGAAAGAAGGATTCCCAGCTATGTGTATGATAAATATATACTGCGCTTTCACCTTTTTTCGCTCCGTTCTTTTTCTGAACCGGATTATTCTTTTCCGCTTCTGTAACTTTATCTTTTGCTACTTCCCGTTCTTTCGTTACTTCTTCAATCGGTACACTAGATTCATTTGGGATATTCGTCAAGTTTGTCCCTTCCCCAGCTACGATAATATTAGAATAATACTTTGACATACCAGGTACTTCTTTACCGACGAATGTTCTTAAATCTTTAATTTTCAAATCTGTCGCAATAGAGAACATTAAATTCCCAACTGACTCTCTTTTATTCTGCTTAAAATAATCAAATCCGTAATAGTGATTCTCACTTTCTATCATTTGAACAAAACCTTGCATCGATACTTTTCCAAACCATTGATTTGCATAATTCGATTTCATTGTATGTAAAAGTGACGTCAAAATCGACGCTATTATAATTACTATTAGCGCATATAAAAGGAGTAACGAAATTAATTTCTTCCCATGTATTCGAGTTGCATACTTTTTCACTGCATCACCTTCTTTATACATGAATATGTACAAGCTTTTCGGAATATACGCACAAAAAAAAGAGAAATGGTATCCCATTTCTCTTCCTCACTTTTATTGTTCTTTTCCTGTATCATTTGAAGGTAGTTTCTTCGCTTGTTTTTCTTTAAATATTTCTCCAATTGCCCCAAGAGTACCAAGTGTTTCAATTGCATTAGACGGAATAAAGACTTTATTTGCTGGTCCTTTTGCAACTTCAGCTAATGATTCGAATGATTTGTAAGCAAGTATGCGCTCATCCAAATTCGCTTCACGAAGCAATTCAATACGGTTTTGTTCTGCTTTTGCGATTTCTTCAATTGCTCGCGCTTCCCCTTGTGCCTCTAATTCTTTTGCTTCTCTTATACCTTCAGCTTCGCGAATACGCGCTTCTTTATCCCCTTCAGCCATCAAGATTTTACTTTGCTTTTCCCCTTCAGCACGAAGAACTTTATCTTGTTTTGCTGCTTCAGCTTCTAAAATAATTGCACGTTTATTACGCTCAGCCTTCATTTGTTTTTCCATTGATGCTTGCACATCTTTTGGCGGGTTAATATCAACAACTTCGACACGTTCAATACGTACGCCCCATTTTTCTGTTGCTTCATCAAGCGCTAAGCGGATTTCTGTTGAAATTTTTTCACGACCAGATAACGTTTCATCCAGTTCCATTTTACCGATAATTTGACGCATCGTTGCTGAAGTAATATTACGAACACCATATTCATAGTTTGAAATACCATATGTCGCAAGTTCTGGTTCAACAATTTGATAAAAAATAATTGTATCTATTTCTACTTGAACATTATCTTTCGTAATTACTTTTTGCGGTGGTACATTCGTTTGTTGAATACGTAAGTCGTGATATACACGAACACGATCTACAATTGGGATTAAAATATTTAATCCTGGGTGCATGATACGTTGAAACTTACCAAATCTTTCAACAACCCCAACTTTTTGCTGAGGAATAATTTTAATTGTTAATGCGATAAATGTAACTACAATTAGTGCGAATATAATCGTTAACGTTAATGCTACCATATTTATTCACTCTCCTTTTTTACTTGTAATATAGTACTATGCCTCTTTATAACAACGACTTTTTCTCCAGCATCAATTGAAGAATCTGCAATAGCTGTCCAAGTATCTCCATCCACCTTCACAATACCATTCGCTTCATTTGTAATCGCTTGCATAACAATCCCTTTTTTACCAACAAGCATATCTACTGTATCCGTAAAACCTTTTGCTTCTCGAAAGTTTTTTGAAATTCTTTTCGTAAAGAATGTCAAAGTTAAACTTATAATTGCGCCAACAGTAACTTGTAACAGTAGTGCATCAGGAGCAAACAAAGCAATAAGACCTCCGACAACAGCTCCAATTCCAAGCCAAAGCATGTAAAATGTAATCGACAACATTTCTGCAATAAATAAAATACCAGCTATTATAAACCAAATTACCCAAGCAGCCATATGCAACCCTCACTTTCTTTCTCATTTTCTATATGTATATGAAGAAAAGAATGGTTTATCCGCCCTTTCTTACACTTGGGCGTTTGCTACAAGCTATTGTACATACTCACTGTTACTATGATTATTAATATAATACTATATCAATATATTCTTCATTATACATGAAAATTCCTTTCAAAAAGTGACAAAAAATTAAATTCTTTAAAAATTTCATTTTTTAAATTACAATTATTCTAATTACTAAATACTATTTTTATAGAGGTGTTATTCTTATTGAGAAACCTGTCACTAACCTACTACTTAGGTTCCAAAACATGCATTACTCTCGCTGACATCGTATATGTAATGATTATTACAACTCATATTTATATAGCAACTAAATCAGCTACTATTACTGCTCTTTTTCCATTATTACAAGTTATCACAAATCTAATTGCTAACATCTTTGCACCACTAATAATAAATCGTTTTCCGTCTTATACGTTGTTATATACGCTACAATGGCTAAAAACAGTCTTTTTACTATTATTAATGATTTTGTTTCCGGTCTTATCCACAAACATTATAGCTCTATTAACTTTTATTTTTTTCATTTCATTATGTAGTGGATGGAGCGCTCCATTACTATACAGCATTCTTCCGCGCCTTACACCGAAAGAAAAATTAGTAAAAGTAAATAGTATCTTTTCCTTTTCAACACAAATTGCGCAAGCCGCCGCTTATTCATTTACGAGTGTTATCGTTCTTCTCATTGGCGCTACATCTACACTCATGATTAATAACATGTTAATGATTTTTGGATGTATTGCATTACACTTTTCATTACGTACCATACATACTGAACGAATATCAGATCCTCCCTCTTCAAAAAGTACTGCTTTATCGGAAGGTTGGAAACTCTTATTTCAAAATCCTTCTCTCCGTACCGTTACATATATGGACTTAATTGAAACTTTCGCCGGGACAATATGGATTGGTGCTATTACGATGGCATATGTTACGACTATTCTTCATAAAGGCGAAGAATGGTGGGGATATATTAATACAAGTTATTATGTTGGCACGTTAATCGGTGGTCTATTAGCATGGAAAATGAGTTCCTATATTCAAAACAATTTAATACGATCTATGTCGATTGGCTCTCTTATATTTAGCATTCTTACATTTTTATATGGTATGACGAGCAGCGGATTTATTGCGCTTTTTCTATGTGTTCTAATGGGACCATGTTATCAAATTAGAGATATTTCTCAAACGACTGTTTTACAATCAAGTGTCACCCCTTCTTTATTATCAAAAATGTATACAGCACATGGCGCCCTTCTTTCAACAGCTTCTGGTCTTTCTATGCTTAGCGTTGGCATTATTACTGATATGTTCGGTGTTCGTACAATTTATATCATCGCATCTATTCTTATTTTATGTTCCGCTTGTTTATCTTTTAGTTTATTAAAATATCATAAAACAGAGCAGAACGATATTTCACTTTAATCACTAAAACAAAAAGGACAGGCATTCCCTGTCCTTTTTATTTATTCTATTCATGACAAGTTTGGGATTTTTCTATGTTTTGTCGCCTGTTCAAAAGCGTAAGCTAGCTTAATTAACATCCCTTCACTAAAGGCAGTACTTGCAATCGTAATTCCAAAAGGTCTCCCGCTTTCCATATATCCTGCAGGTATTGCTATAGACGGATAACCCGCTTTCGCACATATAGTAGAAGCTATATAGGAAGGAAACAGTATCGCATCAAGATTATATTTTTCCAATGCAAAATCAATGCCTTGTTCTTGTGAAAAATATATATCTTCTAATCTTGCATTTAAATATTCTGGATTTCGTAACGTATTAGGAAAATCTTTTCTTCCCTCTAACTTAGTTTGTCCATATTTTAAAGCTCTTTCTGCTATGTTTTTATTAAACTCCATTAACTCCGAAATAGAATGTACCGGAATAGTAGAAGGTAATTTAGAAAGATAGTTATCTAAACTATGCTTCAGTTCATAAAGCGGCACTCCCCAACTCCATTCTCTATGAAAAGAAGGAATATTAATATTTTCTACTACTGTCGCTCCTTCATTACGTAATACTTGGATCGTTTCCTTAAACAAGATTTCATCATACTCACCATTTTCGTAATAATCTTTTGGTGCATCGTTAAACACACCAATCTTCGCTCCATTTAAGCCATTAACATTAAGATATTTTGTATAATCCTGCTCTGCCTTCACTTCTATGAGTAGCAACATCTTTCTCATCTACTCCAATTAAACTCCCTAGCAAAATAGCAGCATCTGTTACCGTTCTAGCAAATGGTCCAGCTGTATCTTGCGAATAAGTAAATGGAATAATTCCTCTACGACTAATTAAACCGACAGTCGGTTTAATACCTACTACAGAATTTTGAACAGCGGGGCTCAAAATAGAAGCATCGGTTTCTGTCCCAATAGATACTACTGTAAAGTTAGCGGCAACTGCTATCGCAGATCCTGTACTAGATCCGCCAACAAACATATGGTCCTTGCCCGTTCCGTATGGATTGATTGTTTGACCACCTCTTGCACTATATCCAGCCCACATTTCAAAAGACATTGCATTTGCTAATTCTGTCATATTTGTTTTTCCTATTATTACTGCTCCGGCTTCTCGTAATTTTGTAACGAGAAATGCATCTTCACTGCTTATATTTTGTTCTAGAGCAATCGTACCTGCACTTGTATGCATGGAGTCATTCGTTTCAATATTGTCTTTAAGCAAAACAGGTATACCATGTAATGGACCCCTTATACCTTTTGTCTTTCTTTCATAATCTAACGCTTCTGCAATAAAAATAGCATCTGGATTGATTTCTAAAATAGAATTAATTTCCGGTCCGTCTTGGTCATACTTTGCGATTCTATGAAGATAATACATCACTAATTCCTTTGAAGTTAACTGCCCAGATTCCATTTCGGTTTGTATATCATGAATTGTTAATTCTTTTTTTAATACTGGATTAAACTGAATCTCCATTTATATTCTCCCTTATAGCAACTTTTTTGCGTATAACTCTTACTTTTTCATCTTTTCACCCCAACTATTCCAAACTAATATTCCTTTAAAGAAATTCAATTTATCTATTCAAAAAGCCTTTAATTTCCCAAAAAATAAAAAGAGTCTGAAACGAATGAACTTTCGCTTCAGACTCTTTTATTACTTTACATATATCTCATCCAATAAGTGTAAAAACTCTCCTTGTTTCCCTGCTAATTCAGGGCATTTTGCAATATTAACCCATTCGTAGCTAAACGCTAAACCTTGATCTTTCTCACCAGCACTTACTATATGTTCCCATGTATCTTTTACATCAGTTAGTAAAGTTACATGAAAAAAGTGACGTTTTTCATATTCCTGTTTTTCCTTCACATGTATAATGTAATCTGCTAAAAAACGCTCTATACATAAATGACGTAATCCGGATTCTTCCTGTACTTCACGCAATATAGCCGCTTCTAACGTTTCACCTTCATCAACCGTTCCCCCTGGCACTTGAATACCAGCTTCATGTATATCACGATGTTTAAAAACCAGTAATTGCATAACCCCCTCTTTTTCTCTTGTAATATATGCATGTACTTTTTTCTTATATAACATCGTCATTATACGTCTCTCCCCTCAATCATTTACTCTGTTACTTCTTCAAGCGTCAGTTGATTATCATACAAATATGTAGCTTGTGGATTTCCCACATACCTTACGTGCCATGGTTCATACCGATAGCCCGTAATCGTTTCTTTCGCTTTTGTGTATCGAATCACAAAACCAAATTTATGGGCATTTTCAGAAAGCCACTGACCTTCTTTCGTTTCCCCAAAAAACGTCTCTAACTGAAATTTAGCAGATTGAGACGTAATATCCATAGCTAATCCAGTTTGATGCTCACTTGTGCCAGGAACCGCGCTAGACATTGCTGTTTTTGCTTCCCCATCTTGTTTTTTATACATCGTATTTAATGCTTTTTGTCGATCAAAGGATCTAAATCCAGAAACTGCAAAAAGGAAAATACGCTCGTTGTTAGCTTGCTGGAACATTTCCTCAAGCGCCCTCGCTGCCTCTTTTCTCATCTTTTTCTTTTCTTGATCACCTTCACTAGAGTAGCGCACTTTCGGAATAACTAAATCTGGCGGTCTATAACCATCTGGTAAACGCCTACTTTTATTCACAAGTACAAGCATTGAATTCGGATTATTAATTACCGCAATATCCCCATCCATATTAGCAATCGTTTCTTTCGCTTTTGGAAATATACTATTTACACTTACTTCCCGCGCCTGCTTATCCTTATACATTTTATAATTGATTCCTGCTACTCCAACAATAATTATTGCAGCTACGATACCGAGTAGTGCCCATCTTTTTTTCATATAACGACCTCTTATTTTAATAATTTGGCCATTTCATACTCATCGATGTCCTTTCCATCGATAATAAGAGCAGCTTTTTTGACACCTTCTTTCTCAAATCCAGCTTTTTTATATAGTGCCTGAGCTCTTGTATTGTGGGCCATTACTGTTAATTCTAAACGCCATACATCATGTAATTTTGCCCACTTCTCAACCTCTTTAAACAATCTCGTCCCAATACCTCGCCCGTTATACTCTTGCAAAATACCAATTACAATGCTTGCCACATGCCTCTTTCTTTGAATGTTATTTCCATTCACTAATATAAAACCTATTATTCTCTCATCTTCAACTGCTACAAATATTGTTGCATATTCATTTTCTATAAATCGCTGGATCATTTTTTCTTGTTGCTCAGCTGTAGTTTTCCTTTCTCCTGGTTCATATAACATAAACTTCGTTTCTTCATCTAATTGCTTACTTAATTGCAAAAATGATGCTGCATCTTCTACTTTGATCTCCCTAATCACCTAAATCACCCTATCAATTTCATAATATAAAAATTTTCCTTGTAAAAAGATTTTCTCTGCCATTTCAAAAATCCCTTTCTAATTCTCCTATTATAATTAGACAAATTTCGATATCGCTATAATAATTATTAATCATGTCCATTTTGTGACATCTTGCTATCCACATTTCAAACCAACACAAAAAACGTAAGCATTACACTTACGCTTTTCCAAGATTGAAGTGAGCTAATAATTATCGATAGATACCCTGGCTAATTCAAGTTTCACTTTATCCATTCACTTTTTCTGCCTGCCAAAAATATTCACCAAATGCTTTAGCAAGTGCATCAATTGATCGATTCAATTCTTCCTCCGTATTATCTACACCGCCAACTTCTATTAATATCGCTTGTCCTGATAAATCTTGATTATAGATTCCATTTCCTGTTTGAAAACCTTTTTGAATGACCCCACGACTCACTCCTGGATATTTCTTATTAATCGCCTCATGTAAAGCTGTCGCTAATTGTAAGTTTTTTTCATAATTTTTATTTCCTTTCCCTACTACAAATGCAAGCTTCGCATATGATTTATCTCCAATTGTTTTTGTCGTTACATTCTTTCGAGCACTATCACGATGCAAATCAAAAAAGTATTGAAGATCTTTATTTCCAGCCATAGCTTGCTGCACAATTTCTCGTGACATTTTATACGAACTATTACTGTTTAAACCCTTACTTATTAACTTTTGACCAACATCACTCTTATCGTTAGTAGCTCCAATCCCTTCACCTTCTAGTTGTTCACGGAAACGATCTCCTAATATAGAAATATTCGATACAGAACTCGTTGCTTTATTCGGATTCGGGTCATTCGTTAAGTTAAGTAAAGGTAAATAAGATTCCCAGCTATGTGTATGATAAATAAACGCAACTTGTCTTTTCCCGGTCGTTTGGGACGGCTGTTTTTTCTCTTTATTCGTATCTTGTTTAGGTGCTTGTCCAGTTCCACTAGTCCGTTCTTTCACTACTTCTTCAAGAGGTACACTCGACTCTATCGGTAAGTTAGAATAGTTTGTGCCCTCACCCGCAATAACAATTTCTGTATCGTACTTACCAAACCCGGGTAGCTCTTTCCCGACAAAACTGCGTACATCATTAAAGCGAATATTTGTAGCCATAGAAAAGAGAAAAGAAGAAATTGAAAAATCTTGATTCAACTTTCGATACTCCTGTGTAAAATAATGATTCTCTTTTCCAAGTACATACATGTAACCATTCATCGATAACTCATTTAACCAATTATATAAATACGTTGACTTCGTCTCTTTCATAGAGGTTACCATCATACTAATAAGAAAAAAAGTCGCTAGCACTGTAGTAATAACAAATAAAACTAACTTACGCATACTTGTAAACTTCATAAAAAAAAAGCCCCGATTCATACTATCACCTCTCTATTTCAAGTTATGTACAAGCCCTAGAGAATAGACCGTTAAAATTTCGGCTATATTGTTAATGAGGTGAAATGAATTGAAGCTATTAATAGGAATATTACCAATCGCTCTATCATTCATTTTTTATTTGTCCGCTAAGCATCCAAAAGTCTTTATTGTACTACATATTTCTGCGTACTTGGCACTGTATGTACTCGGTACAATTATTTCCATTAATATATACGATGTTTTAATACAAGATTTAGTTTTCATGACGAGCATTCATGGGATTTTACTGAATCCATTTTTCCTTATTGCAGGAGCGTATATAGGAACATACACGTTGTACCTACTTATGTCTCACATTATTATAAAAATAAAAAATGGAGCGTAATGAAATGCAACCAACATTTATCTGTCATACATGCAAAAAAAGAATTGTGAGAAAGAAAGATCTTATTACCGCCACATGGTACTTCCGCTTTTATTTATTTCACAGTGATTGTTTTAAACGACAGCAAGTGTTCGTCCCACGATTTATCCCTGTGAATACACTTTTCAATTTCTTTCTTATTATGTATGGACTTATTTTTGGCAGCATTCTTATGATTACAGAACCGTCTATTATTTGGCTGATTCTCTTTTTTCCCATTTTTTATCGGTTTCTTTCTTATTATTATGTGGAACGTTTTTTCTCTACATAACGTGCAGACTGACCTCTCGGAATACTTAAACATTCCCACTCATTTTCTTTTAACATCTTCCCAATGTAAATAATCTGACCAATATGCAATGCATAATGGGAAATTTGCCTTTCAATTGCTTGCATGACAGTATGTGCTTCACCGCGAATGTATACCGTCTTCAATAAGTGTTCCGGTGTTAAAGTATTCATCGTATTAAAAACATATTTCCATCCTTCTTGCCAAGCTATAAGGGCTTCTTCTTTTGAATGATAGCATCCCTCAAATTCACCATCTCGATTACGATCTGTTTTTTCACCATCAGACGTTAAAAAATCCGTCCATCTAGAACGCATATTACCGTGCAGATGCTTTATAATAATCGCTATACTATTTGTTTCTTCATGAGAATACCATTGTATTTGTTCATATGATAATTGAGAAAGTGCCCGTTCCCCTTGCTTCTTTGTTGCTTTAAAGTTCGAAATCGCACATTGTAAATATTCTCGTCCGATATCCATATTAGCCCCTACCTTCACCCTAGCTAATTTTCGTTCCATTTGGCAATTCCATATTAGGCTGAAGCAACACAACATCATCAGCTTCAGGAACGCCGCCAAGCACAAGCACTTCTGATTTGAATCCAGCTACACGCTTCGGTGGAAAGTTTACAACCGCAACGATTTGTTGACCGACTAAATCTTCTGGACTGTACCTTTTCGTAATTTGGGCACTTGACTGCTTTATCCCGATTTCTCCAAAATCTATTGCTAATTTAATCGCTGGTACTCTCGCTTCTTTAAATTCCTCTGCATGTATTACAGTTCCAATTCTCAAATCCAAATTTAAAAAATCTTCAAAATTAGCCATTTATCATTCCCCCCAATTATTACTTAGACAAAATACAAAAATCCCCTTCAAAAAAAGAAAGGTGCCTAAGCACCTTTCTTTTGTAATTCACTTGATTCATTTGATTTATAGAAGAAGAAACCGAGAATCCCGCCAATACATGATGGAATTAACCATCCGATTCCTTCGTTATATAACGGTAACATTTGTAGTACATTAGAAATTGCGTCAATTTTAATTTTCGCACTTTCTAAACCGTTAAAGAAACTAATTAACAATGCACCTAAAATAGCTCCAATATAAATTGTATTACGCTTCCCAATCCACTTATGGAAATACGAAAGTACGATTAATACAATTGCAACTGGATAAATGATCATTAACACAGGTAATGTTACTGCGATTAATTGTGTTAAACCTAGGTTAGATACAATTAAACTAAATACACATACCATTGTTACAATCGTTTTATGCGAAAGTTTTGGGAATAAGTTTGTAAAGAAACCCGCACACGCAGATGTTAACCCAACAGAAGTTGTTAAACAAGCGAGTATAATAACAAGCCCTAATAAAATTTTACCACTCGTCCCATATAGCTCATTTACAACATTCGTTAAAATAAGACCACCGTTTTCTGAAATACCAAGTGATGTACTTGTTGAACCAAGATAAGCAAGTGATAAATAAATTAACGTTAAACCAAGTACAGCAATAATACCTGATACGACTGTTATTTTTGCAATTTGACTACTCTCTTTTATCCCTTTAGAGCGGATAACTTGTACAACGACAATCCCAAATACGAGAGCACTAATTGCATCCATCGTTAAATATCCTTGAATAAATCCACCAAAGAAAGCATTTTCTTTGTAAGCAGCTAACGGCGCAGCTGGCTCTCCAATTGGATCAATAATTGCCTTTCCGACAATAACAGCGACAATTAATACTAATAATGGTGTAAGAAACTTTCCAAACCAATCCACTAATTTAGATGGATTTAATGATAAATACCACGTTATTCCGAAGAAAACTATCGTGAAAAGAAATAGCATGTACCACTCTGAAACCATTGCCTCTGATAAAAACGGCTTCATACCCATTTCAAACGAAACAGCTCCAGTACGAGGAATCGCGAAAAATGGTCCAATTGCTAAATAACTAATCAATGGGAAAATAAACGCAAATATAGGGTGGACTCTAGAAGATAGCGCTTTCAAGTCCCCCTCTACAAACGCGACAGCTGTTACAGCTAGTAGGGGTAATCCGACTCCCGTTACAAGGAATCCTATTGTAGCAATCCAAACATTCTCTCCTGCTTGTTGACCTAAAACTGGCGGGAAAATTAAATTTCCTGCTCCTAAAAATAATGCAAATAGCATTAAACCAATTGCTACCGTATCACCTGGCCTTAAACGTCCCTTCATGCTCTTCATTTGCATAGCATTTTTTCATTGTTTATCTCTATATTTTACAATATGCTATGCATCCTCCTCTCTGCTCAAGATGATAAAATATGCCCCTTACAAAGCAGTGTCTTTCTCCATAATTTCTCCATTCCCCTTATTTTTACTCTAACCATTAATACAATTGTTATTTTTGAATTTTGAGTTTTTTGAATTTTTAAATCATTAGAGTGTTATTACGTGGAGTATAGTTGTCAGACCTCTTTGTTTTTATCACACATATAGTAACATATTTAGTTGCAAAATAAAAACATATTTTCAAATTGATTTTTTTGAAAATCGAAATTATCTACATTTTTTATTCTCTTACACAAATATTGTTATAATCTCACCTATTATCTTGTCGTTATTTTAAAATAACTTTATACACGTAACATAACAAAAGCCATCCAAGATGAAGTGACCCCCGAAAGTTAGACAGGTCGTTTCATTAGGCAGCCTCTAGGGTATGAGCCCGGTATTGTACTGGGCTCATACCCTTTAATTTTGCCTTAATTCTTTTATGATTATAGTATTCTATATACTTTGCTAATTCTTGTTTGAAATGTGTTATACTTTCAAATTCTTTTCGATACAGAAATTCCGATTTCATAATACCGAAGAAATTTTCAATAACGGCATTGTCATAACAGTTTCCTTTGCGAGACATACTTTGAGTTATGCCACAATTCTTAAGAGAATGGCGGTATTGTTTCATTTGATAGTGCCAACCTTGATCAGAGTGAAT